>NZ_JADBQK010000010.1:0-340742 GCF_014895885.1 Enterobacter cloacae complex sp. P17RS | reverse complement strand
ATGTCCCCGGACTGTACAGTTGGTGGCTGGGGGGCGCGTGGCTTCTCTGGCGCAGCGGCAACCCAGGAGAGTCGCGCGGTGTTTATCCGCTCCGCGAAGGAAATTGTTGAGAAATACGGTCTGGACGGGATCGATCTCGACTGGGAATATCCGGTCAACGGCGCGTGGGGGCTGGTTGCAAGCCAGCCCGCCGACAGGGATAACTTCACCGCCCTGCTGAAAGAGATGCGCGACGCGTTCGGGCAGAAAAAGCTGGTGACCATTGCGGTGGGCGCGAATGCGGAAAGTCCGAAAAGCTGGGTGGATGTTAAAGCCATCGCCCCGCTCCTCGACTACATCAACCTGATGACCTACGACATGGCGTACGGGACACAGTACTTCAACGCGAACCTGTATGACTCCAGCGCCTGGCCAACGGTGGCTGCCGCCGACAAATACAGCGTCGATTTTGTGGTGAACAACTATCTGGCCGCCGGGCTTAAGCCGAAGCAGATGAACCTCGGGATCGGTTTTTACGGCCGCGTACCGAAACGTGCGGTTGAACCGGGCATTGACTGGAGCAAGCCGGACGCGCAAAAAAATCCGGTCACACAGCCCTACTTTGGACCGCAGGAGATCGCCCTGTTTAAGTCGCTCGGCTATGACCTGACTAAAGATACCTACGTGAAGTACAACGATATCGCGAAGAAGCTGCTGAACGATCCGCAGAAGCGTTTTACCGAACACTGGGACGACCAGGCGAAGGTACCGTGGCTCTCGGTAAAGGGTGCCGATGGCAACGCGCTGTTTGCGATTTCGTATGAGAATCCGCGTTCTGTCGCGATCAAGGCGGACTACATCAAAGAGAAAGGCCTCGCCGGGGCGATGTTCTGGGAGTACGGAGCGGACGACAACAATCAGTTAGCGAAACAGCTGGCGGAGTCGCTCGGGATCCCGCATAAGTAGTAAGGCACCAGGCCCTCTCCCACAGAGAGAGGGCCTGGTGAGGGCATCAACCCGCACCGTTATTGCATTTTCATCGTCGCAATCGGCTTCGGCGTGATGCCAAAATCTTCCTTCAGCTCGCGCTTGCTCTTCATCACCATCTGACCGTTAGTGTCGATAGTCATGTGTTGCGCATCGGTGTTATTGCGCGCCTGCCACAGCATCACCAGCTGCAAACTGTTCTCTTTTTGCTCAGGCGTGAGCGCTACACCGTCCGGCCATTTTCCCAGCTCAACGGCGGTCACCAGACGCTGATAAACTTCCGGGGTCATCCCGTTAATCATGTCCTCAATATTCACGATCTCTCCCTTTCAAAGGAATAATTTGCTGAATCGTTTTTTCAACCCTTAATCTGGTCGCCGTTTTCATCATCGGTGAAGCTCATTGAGGCTGAATTCACACAGAAACGCTCACCCGTTGGCTGAGGACCATCCGGGAAGACGTGCCCCAGGTGCGCGTCGCAGTTACCGCAGCGAATTTCCGTGCGCACCATACCGTGCGACGAGTCGGTCAGATACCGGATTGCGTCATCGCTCACCGGCTCGTAAAAGCTCGGCCAGCCGCAGCCGGAGTCGTATTTCGTTTGTGAATTGAACAGCGGGGCATCGCAGACCAGACAGTGATAGACACCGTCTCGCTTGTTGTGCAGTAATCGCCCGGTAAATGGCGGCTCCGTGCCGTGATTCTGGGTCACGTAAAACTGCATTTCGGTAAGGTTTTTTTTCAGATCGTCAGGGTTATGTTGGTTCGACATATGCTTACATCTCGCTGTAGAAACAGACATCTTTTAACCCGGATTCTAACAAAACATTAACACCCTTGCGTGCACTTTTGTTCTAAACTTATGTGTCGCGAAAAGGCGGTCAGGCAATTGTGATCACGTTCACATTTTTATCCTGCGAGGACTTTAAAATTCCGGGCGCAGCCCCCATGTGGTTGCAAGCTCAAAGGGAAAGTGAGGCGAGTCAGTCGCACAAACGTTAGTCACAGGATTGATTTGTCGCAATGATTGACACGATTCCGCTTGACGCTGCGTAAGGTTTTTGTAATTTTACAGGCAACCTTTTATTCACTAACAAATAGCTGGTGGAATATATGACTATCAAAGTAGGTATCAACGGTTTTGGCCGTATCGGCCGTATTGTTTTCCGTGCTGCTCAGAAACGTTCTGACATCGAAATCGTTGGTATCAACGATCTCCTGGACGCTGAATACATGGCGTACATGCTGAAGTACGACTCAACTCACGGTCGTTTCGACGGCACCGTTGAAGTGAAAGACGGCCACCTGGTTGTTAACGGCAAAACCATCCGCGTTACTGCTGAGAAAGACCCAGCTAACCTGAAATGGAACGAAATCGGTGTTGACGTTGTTGCTGAAGCAACCGGTATCTTCCTGACCGACGAAACTGCACGTAAACACATCACTGCGGGTGCGAAGAAAGTTGTTCTGACTGGTCCTTCCAAAGACAACACCCCAATGTTCGTTCGCGGTGCAAACTTCGAAACTTACGCTGGCCAGGACATCGTTTCTAACGCATCCTGCACCACCAACTGCCTGGCACCGCTGGCTAAAGTAATCAACGACAACTTCGGCATCATCGAAGGTCTGATGACTACCGTTCACGCGACCACCGCTACCCAGAAAACCGTTGACGGCCCGTCTCACAAAGACTGGCGCGGCGGCCGTGGCGCGGCTCAGAACATCATCCCATCCTCTACCGGTGCTGCTAAAGCTGTAGGTAAAGTACTGCCAGAACTGAATGGCAAACTGACTGGTATGGCGTTCCGCGTTCCAACTCCTAACGTATCCGTTGTTGACCTGACAGTTCGTCTGGAAAAAGCTGCTTCTTATGAAGAAATTAAGAAAGCAATCAAAGCTGCTTCCGAAGGCCCAATGAAAGGCGTTCTGGGTTACACCGAAGACGACGTTGTATCTACCGATTTCAACGGCGAAGTGTGCACTTCCGTGTTCGATGCTAAAGCAGGTATCGCACTGAACGACAACTTCGTGAAACTGGTTTCCTGGTACGACAACGAAACCGGCTACTCTAACAAAGTACTGGACCTGATCGCTCACATCTCCAAATAAGTTGAGATGAGTGATTGATCCAAAAAGGCGACTTCGGTCGCCTTTTTTATTGTTTTTTAGACAGAGGATTGCTTAATGATAAATAAAATTTTTGCACTTCCGGTAGTCGAACAACTTACCCCTGTGCTCTCCCGCCGTCAGATTGACGGTGCTGACGTTATCGTCGTTGACCACCCGCGCGTTAAAGCCTCCGTGGCGCTGAACGGCGCGCACCTGCTCTCCTGGAAACCGGAAGGCGAAGCGGAAGCGCTGTGGCTGAGTGACGCCACCTCGTTCAAAAAAGGGGATGCGATTCGCGGCGGCGTGCCGATCTGCTGGCCGTGGTTTGGCCCGTCCGTACAGCCGGGTTTGCCTTCTCACGGTTTCGCCCGTAACCAGCAGTGGACGCTCAAAGCGCATAACGAAGATGACAACGGCGCAGTACTGACCTTTGAGCTGCAGGCTAATGATGAAACCCGCGCCCTGTGGCCGCATGATTTCACCCTGTATGCCCGCTTCAAACTGGGTCAGAGCTGCGAGATTGAGCTGGAAGCCCACGGCGAGTTCGAGACCACCTCTGCCCTGCATACCTACTTCAACGTGGGTGACATCAATGCAGTGAAGGTGAGCGGCCTGGGCGATACCTTTATCGACAAAGTTGATAACGCGAAGGAAGGTAAGCTGAGCGACGGCGTTCAGGCGTTCCCTGACCGTACTGACCGCGTCTATCTGCATCCGGAAGCGTGCAGCGTGATCCACGACGGTGCTCTGAACCGCGGCATTGAGGTGGTTCATCACCATCACAGCAACGTGGTGGGCTGGAACCCGGGGCCTGCACTCTCCATCAGCATGGCCGACATCCCTGAGGACGGTTACAAAACGTTCGTCTGCGTGGAAACGGCCTGCGTAACCACCCCGCAGAAAGCGAGCGAGGAAAAGCCGTCTCGTTTAGGGCAGACAATTCGCATCGTTAAGCGATAAGGTCGCTGCACCACACCAAAGCAAACGGGGCGCAAGCGCCCCGTTTTGATGCAATGATTGCACCGCGATAATGCACAATCAGAACTTGTAGGTCACACCCACCGAGAAGATGCCAGCCCAGGACTTATCAACCATCGGGCTATCCTTCACTTCGTCGCTCAGACGCTCGTAACGGCCGGTACCGTAGACGTTCCAGTCGCCAAGGAAGTTATAGCTCGCGGTCAGCTCCAGGTAAGGATCCCAGCCATCATCGGCGCTGTAGCTTTTCAGCCCACTGCGACGGGACTCGTTTTTAGAGACGCCGTAGTAATAGTCGTTGTAGTTTTCACTGTTGTACTGCACGCCGATACCCGGCGTCAGGGTGAGCCCACCATTGGTATAGCGATACAACCACGCCAGATCCCAGATAAAGCCGTTGCTGTTATCCAGCGTATCACCCGCCAGGGCCGTACGGAGGAAGCCATACTGGGTGTTATGCACGTATGAAAGCCCGGCCATCATGGAGCTTTTGCGCTTGTCGAGCTGGCGAAGCGCGTGGCTGTCGCTGTCGCCTGGCTTGAAGTGCGTTGGATCGTAGTAGGCCATGATAGAAAGCTTATCGGCCGTATCGTTCCACAGATAGTAGCCGCCGCCGAGACCGCGGAACCAGAAGTTATCGCCTTCATAGGTGATAACGGGTACAGGATAAACATCGCGGTCATACTGTTTGTATGGGCTGTTAATGACGCCAACGCCCGCACCCACCGTCCACTGACTTTCCGCCTGAGCGGTACTAACTGCGGTCGCGGCAAGGATGCCCAATGCCAGAAGTTTGAGTTTGGTCACAATCCATTCTTTCCTGTAGTCAAATAATCAGCGGGTGAAGTGTAACCGCCATTCCCGTACATCCCAAAATTTTTTGCCTGCTAATCAGTCTGATTAACCCATTATTTTTAACTTTTCAGATGACAACCCGCTTTCATTTATATGACCGATGCATGAAAAACGTGCTTAAGCCTTATAACCAGGGTGGAAATTTTTGGATGAGTTATTGATATGTCATTGAAATTAGTTTTTCTCAGCATGCAAGTTTGGCAAATGCCATCTACGCTTAAATTTAAGAAGAGTTTTCCTGAACACCTGCGGTTCTTAGCGTCTGACCTGGCACACAGGTTGCTGCTCTGGCAGTGGGGTGCGAGAGATTCTCTTCCGGGAGCCTCCACTACTCATACGAACGGCTCTTATCCTGTGCTAAAAAACGAAAGGACGGCATGCCATGAATATATTCGATCACTATCGCCAGCGCTACGAAGCTGCCAAGGACGAAGAGTTCACACTGCAGGAGTTTCTTACCATTTGTCGGCAAGATCGCAGTGCCTATGCCAATGCGGCAGAACGGCTATTGATGGCTATCGGTGAGCCAAACATGGTTGATACTGCCCTGGAGCCACGGCTTTCCCGTCTATTTTCGAATCGGGTGGTCGCCCGATATCCGGCGTTCGAAGAGTTCTATGGTATGGAAGATGCCATTGAACAGATTGTCTCCTATCTGAAGCATGCCGCCCAGGGTCTGGAAGAGAAGAAACAGATCCTCTATTTACTCGGCCCCGTCGGCGGCGGTAAATCCTCGCTGGCTGAACGCCTGAAGTCGCTGATGCAGCGCGTACCGATTTATGTGCTGAGCGCCAACGGCGAACGCAGCCCGGTGAACGACCATCCGCTGTGCCTGTTTAACCCGCAGGAAGATGCGCAAATTCTGGATAAAGAGTTTGGCATCCCGCGTCGCTACCTCGGCACCATTATGTCGCCGTGGGCGGCAAAACGCCTGCACGAATTTGGCGGTGATATCACCAAATTCCGCGTCGTGAAAGTGTGGCCATCTATCCTGGAGCAGATCGCTATTGCCAAAACGGAACCGGGTGATGAGAACAACCAGGATATCTCGGCGCTGGTGGGTAAAGTCGATATCCGTAAGCTTGAAAACTTCGCACAAAACGACCCGGATGCCTATGGCTATTCCGGTGCGCTGTGCCGCGCCAACCAGGGGATTATGGAATTCGTCGAGATGTTTAAAGCACCGATCAAAGTGCTGCATCCTCTGCTGACAGCGACCCAGGAAGGTAACTACAACGGTACGGAAGGTATCTCCGCCCTGCCGTTTAACGGGATTATTCTCGCCCACTCGAACGAATCGGAATGGGTAACCTTCCGTAATAACAAAAACAATGAGGCCTTCCTTGACCGCGTGTACATCGTCAAGGTGCCTTATTGCCTGCGGATCTCCGAAGAGATCAAAATTTACGAAAAACTGCTTAACCACAGTGAGCTGGTGCATGCGCCATGCGCTCCGGGCACGCTGGAAACGCTCTCGCGCTTCTCCATCCTGTCGCGTCTGAAAGAGCCGGAAAACTCCAGCATCTATTCGAAAATGCGCGTCTACGACGGTGAAAGCCTGAAAGATACCGACCCGAAAGCGAAATCGTACCAGGAATACCGCGATTACGCCGGGGTTGATGAAGGGATGAACGGCCTCTCCACGCGTTTCGCGTTTAAGATCCTCTCCCGGGTCTTTAACTTCGACCACGCGGAAGTGGCGGCCAACCCGGTTCATCTGTTCTACGTCCTGGAGCAGCAAATCGAGCGCGAGCAGTTCCCGCAGGAGCAGGCTGAACGCTACCTTGAGTTCCTGAAAGGCTACCTGATCCCGAAATACGCCGAGTTCATTGGCAAAGAGATCCAGACGGCCTATCTGGAATCCTATTCAGAATACGGGCAGAACATTTTCGACCGCTATGTCACCTATGCTGACTTCTGGATCCAGGATCAGGAGTACCGCGACCCGGATACCGGCCAGCTGTTTGATCGTGAATCCCTGAACGCGGAGCTGGAAAAAATCGAGAAGCCTGCCGGGATCAGCAACCCGAAAGACTTCCGTAATGAGATTGTGAACTTCGTCCTGCGCGCCAGAGCGCATAATAACGGGCGCAATCCGAACTGGACCAGCTACGAGAAGCTGCGCACGGTTATTGAGAAGAAAATGTTCTCCAATACCGAAGAGCTGCTGCCGGTGATCTCGTTCAACACCAAAACCTCAACCGACGAGCAGAAGAAACACGACGATTTTGTCGACCGTATGATGGAAAAAGGCTACACCCGCAAACAGGTTCGCCTGCTCTGCGAATGGTATCTGCGCGTGCGTAAATCGTCCTAAAACAAGTGCCCGGTAGCGCCTGCGCCTGCCGGGCCAACAAAAACGCAAGTTGGCAAATGCAGTACGGGGGGTATATGACCTGGTTTATTGACCGGCGTCTTAACGGCAAAAACAAGAGCACGGTGAACCGCCAGCGCTTCTTGCGCCGTTATAAAGCGCAAATTAAACAGTCGATCTCCGAGGCCATCAACAAACGCTCGGTGACCGACGTCGACAGCGGCGAGTCTGTCTCCATCCCTACCGATGACATCAGCGAACCGATGTTTCATCAGGGGCGCGGCGGCCTGCGCCATCGCGTTCATCCAGGTAACGACCACTTCGTTCAGAACGACAGGATTGAGCGCCCTCAGGGCGGCGGCGGTGGTTCAGGAAGCGGTCAGGGGCAGGCCAGCCAGGACGGTGAAGGCCAGGATGAGTTCGTTTTCCAGATTTCGAAAGATGAATATCTCGACCTGCTGTTTGAGGACCTTGCGCTGCCGAATCTTAAAAAGAATCAGCATCGTCAGCTTAACGAGTATAAAACCCATCGCGCGGGCTATACCGCTAACGGCGTGCCCGCCAATATCAGCGTTGTGCGTTCGTTGCAGAATTCTCTGGCGCGCCGCACGGCCATGACGGCAGGCAAACGTCGCGAACTGCGCGAGCTGGAGAGCAGCCTGAAGGTCGTGGAAAACACGGAGCCGGCGCAGCTGCTGGAAGAGGAGCGCCTGCGTAAAGAGATTGCCGAGCTAAGAGCGAAGATCGACCGCGTGCCGTTTATCGATACCTTCGACCTGCGCTACAAGAACTACGAAAAACGTCCTGAACCCTCCAGCCAGGCGGTGATGTTCTGTCTGATGGACGTCTCCGGCTCGATGGATCAGGCCACCAAGGATATGGCGAAGCGTTTCTACATCCTGCTCTACCTGTTCCTGAGCAGAACCTATAAGAACGTGGAAGTGGTCTATATCCGCCATCACACCCAGGCCAAAGAGGTGGATGAACATGAGTTCTTCTACTCCCAGGAGACCGGGGGGACCATCGTATCAAGCGCCCTGAAGCTGATGGATGAAGTAGTGAAAGAGCGTTACGACCCGGCGCAGTGGAACATTTATGCGGCGCAGGCATCGGATGGCGACAACTGGGCCGACGACTCACCGCTATGTCACGAGATCCTGGCGAAGAAAATTCTGCCGGTGGTGCGTTACTACAGCTATATCGAAATCACCCGTCGTGCCCACCAAACCCTGTGGCGGGAATATGAACATCTGCAGTCCATGTTCGATAACTTTGCCATGCAGCATATCCGCGATCAGGATGATATTTATCCTGTGTTCAGGGAGCTGTTCCACAAGCAATCTGCTACCAGCAACGCATAACCCAACAGCCAGCGAATCCGCTGGCTGTTTTCTTTCGACCCCGTTTATCCCGTGCTAATGTAGCAAGCTGCATACTGGATTATCACCGGGAAAATTGTGATGACTGACTACGTTATGGGGACAAGTACCCACCATCAGCTGATTACCTTACTCACCGAGCAGGGCGCGCGTTTTCGCGTCATGGAGCACGAGGCGGTGGGGAAATGCGAAGCGGTGAGTGAAATTCGCGGGACCGATCTGCGCCAGGGGGCAAAAGCCCTGGTCTGCAAGGTGAAGGGCAACGGCGTTAAAAAACACGTACTGGCGATTCTGGCCGCCGACCTGCAGGCCGATCTGAGCCAGCTTGCCAGCCATTTTGGCGGGCTTAAAGCCTCCCTCGCCAGCCCGGCCGAGGTCGATACCCTTACCGCCTGCGTTTTTGGCGCGATCCCGCCCTTTAGCTTCCATCCTGATTTGGCGCTGGTGGCCGACCCGCTGCTGTTCGAGCGTTTCGACGAAATTGCCTTTAACGCCGGTTTACTGGAGAAATCCGTGATCATGGACACCCAGGATTACCTGCGCATCGCCCGTCCTGAGCTTGTAAACTTCCATAAAGCGTCGTCGTAACGGCGCTAGCCTCTTCTTTCCAGAAACAGCACGGAGGCGACGAGAATCACGGCAATAGCGAAAAACGATGAGGAGATAATGAGCGTTTCAACAAACATGTGATCGTTCATGATGGCGATCCCTTTGCGATACCTGCCTTCGTTTTAATCCGCGTAAATGACAGGGTAATGACAGCGATAAAATCTTTTAAACGCTGTCCTCCGCCGCGTTTACGCGTACAGTAAGCAGGATAATTATTCTGGCAAGGATCCCCCATGTTTGACCCAACTCTGCTCATTCTTCTGGCGCTCGCCGCGCTCGGCTTTATCAGCCATAACACCACCGTCGCCATCTCGATTCTGGTGCTGATTATTGTGCGCGTGACCCCGTTAAATACCTTTTTCCCGTGGATAGAAAAACAAGGCCTCACCATCGGGATCATCATTTTAACCATCGGGGTGATGGCTCCCATCGCCAGCGGCACCCTTCCCGCCTCAACGCTGCTGCACTCGTTTGTGAACTGGAAATCACTGGTGGCGATCGCGGTGGGGATTTTTGTTTCGTGGCTGGGCGGACGCGGCGTTACGCTGATGAGCAGCCAGCCCTCGCTGGTGGCGGGCCTGCTGGTGGGCACTGTACTCGGCGTGGCGCTCTTCCGCGGCGTGCCGGTAGGCCCGCTGATTGCGGCAGGGCTGGTGTCCCTGTTTATCGGGAAGTCATAGTCAGGCTGGCCATGTAACGCGCCGGCGTCTGGCCCAGCCCCTTTTTGAACATGGTGATAAACGCGGTGGTAGAGTCATAGCCCAGAGACTGTGCCACCTGCTGCACCGATTTTCCGCTAATCAAATGCTGTAACGCCACGATCAGCTGAAGCTGGTGACGCCAGCGGCGAAAGCTTAAACCGGTCTCTTTGACCACCAGCCGCGCCAGGTTGCGTTCACTCATCGCGAAATGGCTCGCCCACTGTGCCAGCGTCTGCCAGGCGGCGGGCTCTTCCGCCATCTTCTCGCTCATCAGCCGGATTTTAGGATGGGGAGAGACGGGCAGCTGCAGATGCTCCTGGCGCTGGAGCGGCAGCTCGTCAAACAGGACGTCCACCAGACGCGATGTGGCCGCAAGATGCAGCTGTTCACGTGATTTCTCCGCCAGGGATAAAATCAGTTCCCGCACCAGAGGAGAGATTTTCAGGGTGCAGCAGCGGTCGGGCAGGCTGGCGGCACCAGGCTCAATAAACAAAAAGCAGAGCTGCGCCCCCGGCGTGGCCCTGTTGCTGTGCGGCATTTGGCCTGGGATCCAGACGGCATACTGGGGCGGTACCATCAGCATCGCATTTTCCACTTCGCAGGTGATCGCGCCGCCAAGGGCCAGAATCAGCTGCCCCTTACGGTGTTGATGCTGCGGAATATATTGTTCTTCCGTCACCACGCGGATGCGAAACGCGACGGCCGCATCGTGCTGGCTATCAGGATCGTAGCCGTCCAGTCCCAGACCAATCATCAGGTTGTCCGATATTAGCGATAAACTGTCATTTTAGCCTGATTTCAACCGCGGAGAAAATCGGTATTGTGTGCGCTCGCTTGAACGTATGAGAACACAATGACTACTGCTCTTCGCACCTCAGGAAAACAGGGCGCGCTGTTGATTGCAGGCATCCTGATGATTGCCACCACGCTTCGCGTCACCTTTACCGGCGCAGCGCCGCTGCTCGACACTATTCGCCTTGATTATGGCTTAAGCACGGCGCAAACCGGTCTGCTGACCACCCTGCCCCTGCTGGCCTTTGCTCTTGTCTCCCCGCTCGCGGCGGGCGTTGCCCGGCGTATCGGCATGGAGCGCAGCCTGTTTATCGCCCTGATGCTGATTTGCATCGGGATTGCGGTTCGCTCCCTGCCCTCCGCTACCCTGCTTTTCATCGGAACGGCGGTGATTGGTTGCGGGATCGCTCTGGGGAATGTGCTGCTGCCCGGCTTAATTAAGCGTGATTTCCCGGGTCAGGTGGCAAAACTCACCGGCGCCTATTCCCTGACGATGGGTGTCTCTGCCGCGTTAGGCTCGGCGCTGATTGTTCCCCTGGCGCAGGGTGATGCGGGCTGGCATGGCGCGCTGCTGATGCTGATGGCGTTTCCGCTGATCGCGCTGTTGCTCTGGCTGCCGCAGTGGCGTCAAAAACACGTCGCAACCGTAACGGGCGCAGGCGCGCTGCATAACCGAGCGATCTGGCGCTCGGCACTCGCCTGGCAGGTGACGCTCTTTCTGGGGATTAACTCGCTGATTTATTACGTCATCATCGGCTGGCTGCCGGCCATATTACTCAGCCATGGCTTTAGCGAAGCGCAGGCCGGCTCGGTGCACGGTCTTTTACAGCTTGCCACGGCCGTGCCGGGGCTTGCCGTTCCGCTCGTCCTCCAGCGCCTGAAGGATCAGCGAACCATCGCCGGAGCGGTTGGGCTGATGTGCGCGGTTAGCGCGGCGGGTTTGTGGTTTATGCCTGAGATGGCGGTGATGTGGACGCTGGTGTTTGGCTTTGGTACCGGGGCAACGATGATCCTCGGCCTGACGTTCATCGGCCTGCGCGCCAGCTCCGCACACCAGGCGGCAGCGTTGTCCGGTATGGCACAGTCTATTGGTTATCTGCTCGCCGCCTGCGGTCCGCCGCTGATGGGTAAAATTCACGATTCGGCTGGAGACTGGCGGATCCCACTTCTCGCCTGCGCGCTGGCCGCTGTCGTCATGGCCATCTGCGGCGTACTTGCCGGGCGCGACCGGGAAATCGCGCCCCGATAAACACGGTGGCAGACCATCGGGTCTGCCTTTTTTACCCGCGCGCCGCGCGCAGCATTGCCTGCACCAGCACCACCGGACGCCCTTCCAGCGCAGCACGCTCGTGCTGGAATAAGGTGATCACAAAGAACGGATGGGTCACCAGCTCCGCAGCGCGAATTTCCCCCTGCTCATCCCAGCCCGTCACGCGCATATCACCGCTCTCCAGTTCCTGAGCAAACGCCGCCGATACGCCATAGTTACAGTGATAACCCTCTACGATTTCCGGCTTTCCGTAGGCCTTCGCGATCAACGTATTATTGCGCAGCTCAATGGCATCGGTTTTTTCCACCAGCGAGCAGGTCAGCGGCGCAATCACCATCGTGCCTTCGGTATCCGTCTCAGCATGTGCCGCGTCGCTCCAGCCCAGCACGTTACGGGCATACTCAATTAACGCATGCTGGAACCCACCGCAGGTGCCCAGGAACGGAATGCTGTTTTCACGCGCGTAGCGTGCGGCAATAAAGGCCGCCTCGGTATTTTTATAGGGGCTTGCGGGAACCAGCCAGATGGCATCGTAGCCCACCAGATCCTCAGAACTGGTTAATTCCGTGGTGGCAAGCCAGTCGTAATCGGCGGTGAGGTCAAGGACCGCGGCGGCGTCGTCAATGGCCAGCGGGATCGCCTTGTGTGCAATAACATCAGGATTGTAATCGCCAACCAGCGCAATGCGCAGCGTCGTTTTAACCGGGAGGTGTTCCATGAAAGGTTCCTTATGCCAGAGTATTATCAGATAACATAAGGAACCTCAGACTACCGATCTTCTGCAATTATCACAATACCTTAAATTGGGAGGGTGGAATTATGATTCAGTGCAAACGCGTCTATGAACAGGCGAGCCCGGGCGATGGCTATCGGGTTCTGGTGGACAGGCTCTGGCCCCGTGGGGTGAAAAAAACGGACCTCGCGTATGACGAATGGTGTAAAACGCTCACACCATCCAGCGCGTTACGCAAGGACTTTCATAGCGAAGCGATTGATTTCGCGGCCTTCACTAAAGCCTACAAGGAAGAGCTGGCGCAGCATAAGGACGAAGGAGAGCGTCTGGCGGCGCTGGCGAAAAAGCAGACCGTAACCCTGCTCTACGGCGCGAAGGACACGAAGCAGAATCACGCTCTGGTCTTAGCCGACTGGCTGCGCCATCTGTGATCAGCTGACCGTCAGCTCATCCTGAATTTGCGGAGCTTCGTCCGGGGTGAGCGGCATCAGGTGTTCGGCGCGAACAAACGCAAAGCCGTGCTGATTATCAAAGGCGTAGACGTCTCCCGTCACCAGCCAGAGCGCGCGGTCCGCGCTTGCGGGTAACTGCGTCATCACGCCGTTGACCGGGTTAACGAAACGCTGGCCGGGTTGGCAAAGACCAAATAGCTCCACAGATTTACCAATATTGCGACGGCCTGACGCCGTGCGGGCACCGACGATCATCGCCACGCTGCCCGGTTTAAGCTGAAACATACTTCTCTCGCGGTAACGGTAGCCAGAAATTGGCTAAGAATAATCCTAAAGAGAAGTGTATCGCAGCTACTGTCCCTCTGTCACCTGGCAGGTTGCGGATGATCGCGACGATAGAGCGTCCATTCGTCGATCACTTCGCCACTGGGCAGCTTGCACTCGGTGCGGACTCCCTGCGGGCTTTGAATTGGGACCTGTTCCCCGCCCTTTTCCAGGCAGTAAACGGAAGCCGGGTTCGCCATGCCCACGGCGTGCGGCGGTTTCGGGGCGTCGGGTGGGGTTGTTTTTGCGGTGCAGGCAACCAGGGGAAGCGCCAGCGCCATTAGCAGAAATCTCATCTTGTTGATCCTTTTGACATCATCGTTGGCTAAGGGTAACGGCTTGTCGCCGCTTTCTCCATGATTTCTCCATTCTAACTGCACTTTTCAACGCTACAGTCTGGCATGTTCTCACTTTGACCAGAGAACATCATTCCGTAATCAAGATGTCTTTGCCCCGTTCTCAACAACGGGGCTTTTTTTCCCGCCTGCTGCCTACCTCTGCATATATTAAATTTTCTATATTCATGTTTTACTATGCCGGAAGCCTAAAAATTCAGCATAACATGCAGATGCAGACGTCTTCTGCCTGGGAGTCATTCTACGTCATGTCGGATCTTATCCTCGCTCGCGTTTCAGAAACCCTTGCCACCGAGCAATCCCTTGAAAGCCTCGTTCGTCAGCTGCTGGAGATGCTGGAAATCGTCACCGACATGGAGTCGACGTATCTGACGAAGGTGGATATAACAGCCCGGCTGCAGCATATCCTCTATGCCCGAAACAGCAAGCAGATGACTATCCCGGAAGGGTTAAGCGTGCCATGGGATGAAACGCTGTGTAAGCGCGCGCTGGATAGCGACACATTATTCAGTAACGATGTCCCCGAGCGCTGGCCGGAGTGTGAAGCGGCGAAAGCACTCGGCATCACCACATATATGAGCATCCCCGTTCATCTTGCCGATGGCTCACTTTACGGTACGCTCTGCGCCACCAGCACGGCAAAAAAACCGCTCAGCGCACGCGGTGAGCAGATGCTAAAACTCTTCGCCGGGTTGATTAGTCAGTACATTCAGAAAGAGTCTCTGGTGACCCAGCTCCGTGAAGCCAACGCGGCGCTTATCGCCCACTCCTACACAGATGCCCTTACAGGGTTACCCAACCGTCGCGCCATTTTTGAGGATCTGACCACCCTGTTTTCGCTGGCGCGGCATCTGAAACGTAACGCCATCATTGCCTTTATCGATCTGGATGATTTTAAACTGATTAACGATCGATACGGGCATGAAGCAGGCGACCAGTTCCTGATTGAAGTGGGCAAGCGTTTGACCGCAGAAAAACAGCAGGACGATATCATCGGCCGGCTGGGCGGCGATGAGTTCCTGGTGGCCACTCTGAGCAACGTCGAGGATGAGGAGCAAATCCACCTTCTCAGAACGCGCCTCAGCGCCCGAATTGCGGGGGAATACTGGCTGGGTAGCATCAGCATCATTTATCCTGGCGCCAGCCTCGGCGTTATCGAAGTGGATCCCGGCGTAACCGATCCGGACAGTGCGTTACGTGCCGCAGATATCGCGATGTATCAGGATAAGAAAGGAAAAAGCAAAACAGGCTTTCTCGCGATGGATTAACCCCGTACACTCTACGGCGTTATAAAAACCGAAACAGGTGATGATATGAGAATAGGGATCCTCTTCCCGGTCGTTATTTTTATAACGGCGGTGGTATTTCTGGCGTGGTTTTTTGTCGGTGGTTACGCTGCTCCGGGGGCATAAATGAGAAAAACCACCCTCATTATGTTGATCGTTGCCGTCGTGGCGTTTGCCGGCACGCAGTTTGGCTGGTGGTAAACCCGTTACGTAAAAAGGCCGCCATATGGCAGCCTTTTTAACGCTTCAGTATTAGCTTTTGATCTTTCTGTAGATAAACAGCACAACCAGCGCGCCGATCACCGCGACCGCGAAACTGCCGAAGTTAAAGCCATCGACTTTACCAAAACCGAACAGCGTACTGATCCAACCGCCGACTACCGCGCCGACAATACCCAGTATTATGGTGACGATAAACCCACCGCCATCTTTGCCCGGCATGATCCACTTCGCCAGAATACCCGCAATAAGCCCAAAGATAATCCAGGATAAAATTCCCATAACTTTCCTCTCTGTATGGTTTTTGTCATTAAATCAACGACACAAAAAGGATAGCACAGGATCTGAGAAAGGAAATTTGTGATAAGCCTCACAGAGAGAGTCTGCGCATTTCTTCATCAACATGCCCTTCCACAAGAACTATGGGGTTGCATCTTTTGTTGAGAAAGATTATCTTTCTCAACACTGAATAGTTGAGATAAACACTCAGGTATTCAGTACGACATTGCTCACATTGCTTCCAGTATTTCTTGCCCACTCATGAGTGGGCTTTTTTTTGATCAAGCCCCAACGAAAGCGTGCCGGTTGCGCCCGCCGCGTTTTGCCTGATAGAGCGCCTGGTCGGCAGCATTAATAATATTCTGCTGGCTACCCGCGATGTTGACAGCACGCGCACTGGAGACCCCTACGCTTACCGTGACCCGCCCGAAGGGGCTAAATGCGTGTTCAATTTGCTGAGAGAAAACATAGCAAATAATCCTCTGCGCAAGGCGGAGCGCCTCCTGGATATCCGTTTCAGGCAAAATCAGCGCAAACTCCTCCCCGCCATAGCGCGCCACAATCTGGTTGTCGCGGGTGAGACTTTCCCTGAGGCAGTTTCCCAGCAACGCCAGGCAACTGTCCCCTTCCGGATGACCGTAGTTATCGTTGTACTTTTTGAAGTAGTCCACATCCACAAGGAGCAGCGAAACCGGCGCGTCCTTTGCCGCACACGCCGCAATTTCCGAGACGATTTTTTCATCAAAGATGCGCCTGTTATAAAGCCCTGTCAGCGCATCCTCCGAGGCAATAATCTTTAGCGCTTTGTTATCCCGTGCTTTTCTGGATAAGTCGGAATAGAGGAAACAGGACGCCACGATGAGCGTCGCGGTAAACACCAAAATAAGTGCGGCAAGCTGAATCGCCTGCTTGCGCCACGGTGAAAGGGCTTCATCAATGCTTACCGCTACCGTCGTAACCAGTCCGTAGCGCCTGTTTTTCTCATAGGCATAAATGCGTTCGATTTTATCAAACCTGGAGACAGAGCTGGCTATCCCAGTATTTTGTACCTTGAGGTATTTTCTGAAGAGAGGTGAGTCAGAAAAAATCGTACCGATATAGTTATTTTTAAAGGGATAACGAATCAGTAAAACGCCTGCTTGCGTCGTTAAACCAATAACGCCCGCGTGACCAATATTAATCTGTCCATAAAGCGCCAGAAAATTTTCGATACCCAGCGTCACCACCACAACACCGTTAAATGCACCGGTGTGGGTTTCAAGGCGTCGGCTAAGAGTAATAACCCATTTACCATTGGTTCTGCTTATCACCGGCTCACCAATATAAATCTGCTGACTTTTATTTTCCTTGTGATAGACAAAAAATGCTCTATCCGCGCCATTATGGGGGCCCGCAAAATTTTTGTGCAATGCAGTGAAGATATCCCCATGCGCATCATAGACAACCACATTATTAATCTGAGTAAGAAGATTATCCTGATTGCTTATCATTCGCTGAATATTGATCGCCTGTTGCGGGGTCATACCATAAATTTCGATTGTGTCGGAAACGGTGGTAATCAACATTTCACTTTGGCGAATGATCCCTTCCGTGTAGACGTTAAGGGTATGGCTCAGGTTGGCAACGCTTGTATTGATTTGCTGGATTGACTGCTGTCGGGACGTGGCAATCTGGACGGCAAGCGACAATGAAACAATCAATGAGACAATGATGACGGTAATGGTTGTTGTGTAAAAAGTATTTTTCACATGCACGAGCTTTTCCACCTTATCACGCCTGGCATCCCTGGCTGACAACTCTTGTCACTGTAACAAAGCTCAGGTTAAGAGGAAAACAAATTGCACTTAAGCATAACGGCTGCCGTTATTATCAGGCTTGTAGCTTGCACTGCCTGTGATAAGATTTGAGAGATGAGGGAGCGGACAGGGTATCTGGAAAATGAAAAAGATCATTGCCGTTACTATCGTTTCAGCGTTTCTGGTCTTCCTGTCTCTTTTTGCGGTTAATGCAGTTATCGGGAGCCAGCAGAAAAGCAAACAGCTTGAGATTTCCCGAACCCTTTTACAGCATTCAGAAAGTCTGACCCAGAGCATGGCGCAGACGCTCAAAAACCTGACCACACAGGGATGCGACAGAGACAGCCTCGATCGCTACCGGCAGGTCAAGCTCGAAAGCCGCTATGTCGCTGACGTCGGTTTTATTGAAAAGGGAAAAATAGTCTGTACCGCTTTTTGGGGTAAACTCGTTAATCCTGTCCCGCTTCCTGAAGAGCTCCATGAAACGCCCAGAGGATTTCTCCTCGCGCAATTTTCGAGAAAGGATTTTTTTACCGGCAATGCGGCCATCTATAATAATCACATTATCTTCACCTCCCGCTATGCTTACGATAAATTCACCCCGGTTACGGAGAGCTATTCTCTGAGCACCACCACCAGGGACTTAAGCAGAACGTTTTTTTCGGCTACGCCTGAATTAAACCAACAGAGCGAACTGAATTCCTCCTTGTTTACCCTGACCCTCACCCGGTGCAGCACCACATGGGATTTGTGCGTCATTGTGAAGCATCACAACGCGGGACTGGCCTCGTTATCTCCCGTTTTATTTATCGTTCTCGCGGTCATTTTATGTTTTATCTGGATAGCGATAACGCTCTTTTTCTTTCGACTCAACGAGGACCGGTTCTCCCTGGAGCGGACGCTGGTCAAAGCTGTTATCACTAATACTATCGGCGTTCATTACCAGCCCATTGTTCGGATTGAGGATAAAAAAATTGTAGGCGTGGAGGTCTTGTCGAGATGGCGTGACGCAAGATACGGTGACGTCTCCCCGGAACTGTTTATTCCATTAATCAAAAAAATTGGCCTGTATAAAAATTACTATATTAATATTCTCCAAAAATCCCTTTCGGATATCGCGCCACTTATTATTAAATATCATTTGGTTGTTTCGCTCAATGTTGGCCGAACGGAAATTGAAGACGGACAGTTTATCAGCATTTTGCGCCGTAGCTGTTTAGCTAATAACATTCCGCTCTCTCTGATCAAAATCGAGCTTTCTGAAAAAGCCATTTCAACGGGGAATATTCTGGAAGATTTCTGCAAGGATTTAAAAAACCTTGGCGTGAGAATATCCATTGATGACTTCGGGGTGCAAAACTCAAACCTGGCAAGGCTTTCGCTGCTTGAATATGATGAGATCAAAATCGACAAGTCGCTGGTCGATGGCATCAGTGAACATTACAAGCAGAACATTTTTGTCATTTTTAGCGACGCCCTCGCAAAACTGAATAAAACGCTTGTTTTCGAAGGCGTAGAGAGCGAAATACAGTATCGCTTTATTGCTGAAAGATACCCCGAGGCGCTGATTCAGGGATGGTATTTCTCAAAATCTGTCACCCGAAGCGAGCTTGCGAAGCGACTCGCTGGGATCGCGCGGTAGGTTACTCGTTTCCCCACTGATTAAGAAAGTTTGCAATATCATCAATACGTTCGGCACGAACCCCGGCTTCACGCGCCATCTCCTGCTGAGCTTCCTCATCGATCTCCTCATTATTCGACAAACGCGTGAGAAGCAGCTGGAAATAATGCGCCAGCGAGTCCTGCTCTGACTCACTCACGGGCTTTGTGGCTTCCGTCGCGTACTCTTCGACGATGTCATAATACTTCAGTGGGATTTCGTTATTCATAGCAGCGTTAATCTCTGAGGGTGAAGCCACAAGTATATCCGACGACGTACGGTTAACCAACGCGTTGCGTCAGATAAGCAGGGCAAGCAGAGCTGCAAGAGCAGGTATGGCCTGAACGTACAGTATCTTTCGGCTGGCGGTCGCTGCGCCAAAGAGTCCGGCAATCAACACGCAGGTCAGGAAGAAGATGGCCACAGATATACCCTTTTCACCAAGCCAGAGGCTCCAGAGCAGACCCGCAGCCAGAAAACCATTATACAGCCCCTGATTCGCGGCCAGCACGCGGGTGTCGCGCGCAAAATCGGGACGCAGATTAAAAGCCTTGTGCCCTGTTCTGGTGTTCCACAGGAACATTTCCAGCACAAGAATGTAGATATGGATGAATGCAACGACAGTGATAAGAACAGTAGCGAGCATCGTGTTATTTCCCGCAGGCAGAAGCAAAAAAAACGGGAACCCTCAGGCCCCCGCTCTTGTTTAACCCAGAATCTGGATTACATGTTCGCGATAATCGCGTCGCCAAACTCTGAACATTTCAGCAGCTTAGCGCCTTCCATCAGACGTTCGAAATCGTAAGTTACGGTTTTCGCGTTGATTGCGCCTTCCATACCTTTGACGATCAGGTCTGCGGCTTCGAACCATTCCATATGACGCAGCATCATCTCTGCGGAGAGGATGATAGAGCCTGGGTTCACTTTGTCCTGGCCTGCGTATTTTGGTGCAGTACCGTGGGTTGCTTCGAACAGGGCGCACTCGTCGCCGATGTTCGCGCCAGGGGCGATACCGATACCGCCAACCTGTGCCGCCAGGGCGTCAGAAATGTAGTCACCGTTCAGGTTCATACAGGCGATCACGTCGTATTCAGCAGGACGCAGCAGGATCTGCTGCAGGAACGCATCGGCGATCACATCTTTAATGATGATCTCTTTGCCGGTGTTCGGGTTCTTGATCTTCTGCCACGGGCCGCCGTCGATCAGCTCACCGCCGAACTCTTCGGTCGCCAGCTGGTAGCCCCAGTCTTTGAACGCGCCTTCGGTGAACTTCATGATGTTGCCCTTGTGAACCAGGGTCACAGAATCACGGTCGTTGGTGATCGCGTATTCGATGGCCGCACGCACCAGGCGCTTGGTCCCTTCTTCAGAGCACGGCTTAATGCCGATACCGCAGTGCTCAGGGAAGCGAATTTTCTTCACGCCCATCTCTTCGCGCAGGAATTTAATCACTTTTTCTGCATCAGCAGAGTCCGCTTTCCACTCGATACCCGCGTAGATGTCTTCTGAGTTTTCGCGGAAGATAACCATGTCGGTCAGTTCAGGGTGCTTAACCGGGCTTGGGGTGCCCTGATAGTAACGAACCGGACGCAGACACACGTACAGGTCCAGCTCCTGACGCAGCGCCACGTTCAGAGAACGGATGCCGCCGCCGACCGGAGTGGTCAGTGGGCCTTTAATAGCAACGCGGTAGTCGCGGATCAGGTCCAGCGTTTCCGCTGGCAGCCAGACGTCCTGGCCATAAACTTGCGTTGATTTCTCACCGGTGTAAATTTCCATCCAGGAAATTTTACGCTCGCCTTTGTAGGCTTTCTCAACAGCGGCATCAACCACTTTCAGCATTGCCGGGGTAACGTCTACACCGATACCGTCGCCTTCGATGAACGGAATAATCGGATTGTGAGGAACGTTAATCTTGCCGTTTTGCAGGGTGATCTTTTTACCTTCCGCCGGAACAACTACTTTGCTTTCCATTAACCTCTCCTTCGAGCGCTTCTGGTTGTTACTGATCTTATGTTAATAAATTGTAATGAGCCCTTCGATAGTACCTGATTGTCCTGCGCCATGAAAGGTCTTCGTTATTAGGCTATAATGCGGCAATTGATAACGCCTGAAAATACCATGAAGAAAACTTCTTTTACAAAACACCGGGTTGAGCGATTCAGCTCGCGACAAGCCGCCAGACGACCGCAAGAAACCCAGCCAAAGCGGGTTATTCTGTTCAATAAACCCTACGATGTTTTGCCGCAGTTTACCGATGAGGCCGGACGCAGCACGCTAAAGGATTACATCCCCGTTCAGGGCGTCTACGCCGCCGGTCGCCTGGACCGGGACAGCGAAGGACTTTTGGTCCTAACCAACGACGGCGCCCTACAGGCAAAGCTTACACAACCGGGCAAACGCACCGGCAAAATTTACTTTGTGCAGGTTGAAGGCGAGCCGGACGAAGAGACGCTGGCGAAACTGCGCAGCGGGGTGACGCTGAACGACGGCCCCACCCTGCCCGCCGGTATTGAACGCGTGAATGAGCCGGAGTGGCTGTGGCCGCGTAACCCGCCCATTCGCGAGCGCAAATCCATCCCGACAAGCTGGCTCAAAATCACCCTGTATGAAGGCCGCAACCGCCAGGTGAGGCGAATGACCGCGCACGTCGGCTTCCCTACCCTACGCCTGATTCGCTACGCCATGGGCAGCTACACGCTGGATACGCTGGCAAACGGCGAATGGCGCGACGCTGCCCCTTAAGGAGAAACGATGTTTAAACCTCATGTTACGGTCGCCTGCGTGGTGCACGCGCAGGGAAAATTCCTCGTTGTGGAAGAGAGCATCAACGGCAGGGCGCTGTGGAATCAGCCTGCCGGGCATCTTGAAGCCAATGAAACGTTGCTGCAGGCCGCGAAGCGCGAGCTCTGGGAAGAGACTGGCATCCGCGCTGAGCCCCAGCACTTCATTCGCATGCATCAGTGGATTGCGCCCGACAGCACCCCATTCCTGCGCTTTTTATTCGCCGTTGAGCTTAGCGAAACGTGCGCCACAGAACCGCATGATGACGATATCGATCGCTGCCTGTGGGTCACCGCCGAGGAGATCCTGAACGCGCCAAACCTGCGCTCGCCGCTGGTTGCGGAAAGCATCCGCTGCTGGCAGTCAGGCGCACGCCTGCCGCTGGGTGTCATCGGAGAATTTAACTGGCCGTTTACAGAGGGTGTCAACGGTGGGGGGGCGTGATAGAATACGCCGCCTTGAAGTTCAATGTCGTGAGTATTCCATGTCAGATAACAGCCAGAAAAAAGTGATCGTCGGCATGTCCGGCGGTGTCGATTCCTCCGTTTCCGCCTACCTGTTGCAGCAACAGGGCTATAAGGTGGAGGGCCTGTTCATGAAGAACTGGGAGGAAGACGATGGCGAGGAATACTGCACTGCCGCAGCGGATCTCGCCGACGCGCAGGCCGTATGCGACAAGCTCGGCATTGAACTGCACACCGTTAACTTTGCCGCAGAATACTGGGACAACGTCTTTGAACTGTTCCTTGAAGAGTACAAAGCGGGCCGTACCCCGAACCCGGATATTCTGTGCAACAAAGAGATCAAATTTAAAGCCTTCCTGGAATTCGCCGCGGAAGATCTGGGCGCTGACTACATTGCGACCGGTCACTACGTGCGTCGTGCGGACGTGAATGGCAAAAGCCAACTGCTGCGCGGCCTCGACGGCAATAAAGATCAGAGCTACTTCCTTTATACGCTGAGCCACGAACAGATTGCGCAAAGCCTGTTCCCGGTCGGCGAACTGGAAAAGCCGGAAGTGCGTAAAATTGCCGAAGAGCTGGACCTGATCACCGCGAAGAAAAAAGACTCCACCGGTATCTGCTTTATCGGCGAGCGCAAATTCCGTGATTTCCTGGGCCGCTACCTGCCTGCACAGCCAGGTAAAATTGTCACCGTTGATGGCGACGAGATTGGTCAGCATCAGGGGCTGATGTACCACACCTTAGGCCAGCGTAAAGGCCTGGGTATTGGTGGGACGAAAGAAGGCAGCGAAGATCCGTGGTACGTGGTCGACAAAGACGTCGAAAACAATATTCTGGTGGTGGCTCAGGGTCACGACCACCCGCGTCTGATGTCCGTTGGCCTTATCGCACAGCAGTTGCACTGGGTCGATCGCGAGCCCCTGAAAGGCAGGCTGCGCTGCACGGTGAAAACGCGCTACCGCCAGACCGATATTCCTTGCACCATCACCGTGCTTGATGACGACCGTATTGACGTCCGTTTCGACGAGCCGGTCGCCGCCGTTACCCCGGGCCAGTCTGCTGTCTTCTACAGCGGCGAAATCTGCCTGGGCGGCGGGATCATTGAACAGCGCCTGCCGCTGCCCGCTGTTTAACCGATTGCACACATAAAGGAGACCGTGTGGCGAAGAATTATTATGACATCACCCTGGCGCTGGCAGGAATTTGCCAGTCTGCTCGTCTGGTGCAACAGCTGGCGCATCAGGGTCACTGTGACGCTGATGCCCTGCACGTTTCGCTCAACAGCGTTATCGACCTCAACCCCGGTTCAACCCTGGGCGTGTTCGGCGGCAGCGAAACCAATCTTCGTCTCGGTCTTGAAACCCTGCTTGGCGTGCTTAACGCCAGTAGCCGTCAGGGGCTAAACGCGGAACTGACCCGCTACACCTTAAGCCTGATGGTGCTTGAGCGTAAGCTGAGCGCGGCGAAAGGCGCGCTCAATACCCTGGGCGAGCGCATCGCCGGGCTACAGCGTCAGCTCGACCATTTTGACCTGCAGTCTGAAACGCTGCTGAGCGCCATGGCGGGCATTTACGTTGACGTCATCAGCCCGCTGGGCCCGCGCATTCAGGTCACCGGCTCCCCTGCCGTACTGCAAAGCCCGCAGGTGCAGGCGAAGGTCCGCGCTTCCCTGCTGGCTGGGATCCGCGCCGCCGTGCTGTGGCATCAGGTTGGCGGTGGCCGCCTGCAGTTAATGTTTTCTCGTAATCGCCTGACTACTCAGGCAAAACAAATTCTTGCTCATTGTTAACCTCCCGGAGTTGCGAATTATGGAATTATCCTCACTGACCGCCGTATCCCCTGTCGATGGACGCTATGGCGATAAAGTCAGCGCGCTGCGCGGGATCTTCAGCGAATATGGTTTGCTGAAGTTCCGTGTTCAGGTTGAAGTACGCTGGCTGCAGAAGCTGGCCGCCCAGGCAGCAATCAAGGAAGTTCCTGCTTTTGACGAAAAGGCAAACGATTACCTTGATAAAATCGTTGCTGAGTTTAGCGAAGAAGATGCCGCGCGCATTAAGACCATTGAACGCACCACCAACCACGACGTGAAAGCGGTTGAGTACTTCCTGAAAGAGAAAGTGGAAAGCGTCCCGGCCCTGCATGCGGTATCCGAGTTCATTCACTTCGCCTGTACGTCCGAAGATATCAACAACCTGTCTCACGCGCTGATGCTCTCCACCGCGCGTAGAGAAGTGGTGCTGCCTTACTGGCGTAAAATCATCGACGCGGTGAAAGCGCTGTCCGTGGAATACCGCGACATTCCGCTGCTTTCCCGTACTCACGGCCAGCCAGCCACCCCATCCACGATGGGTAAAGAGATGGCGAACGTGGCGTACCGTATGGAGCGCCAGTATCGTCAGCTGGAGCAGGTTGAAATTCTGGGTAAAATCAACGGCGCGGTCGGTAACTACAATGCCCACATTGCCGCGTACCCGGAAGTGGACTGGCATCAGTTCAGCGAAGAGTTCGTGACCTCTCTGGGGATCCAGTGGAACCCGTACACCACCCAGATTGAGCCGCACGACTACATTGCAGAGCTGTTTGACTGCATCGCGCGCTTCAACACCATCCTGATCGACTTCGATCGCGACGTGTGGGGCTACATCGCGCTGAACCACTTCAAGCAGAAGACCATCGCCGGGGAAATTGGCTCCTCCACCATGCCGCACAAAGTGAACCCAATCGACTTCGAAAACTCCGAAGGCAACCTGGGCCTGGCGAATGCCGTGCTGCAGCATATGGCGAGCAAGCTGCCGGTTTCCCGCTGGCAGCGCGACCTGACCGACTCCACCGTGCTGCGTAACCTGGGCGTGGGCATTGGCTACGCGCTGATCGCGTATCAGTCCACCCTGAAGGGCGTGAGCAAGCTCGAAGTGAACCGTGATCGTCTTCTTGACGAGCTGGATCACAACTGGGAAGTATTGGCAGAGCCGATTCAGACCGTGATGCGCCGCTACGGTATCGAAAAACCGTACGAGAAGCTGAAAGAGCTGACACGCGGTAAACGCGTCGATGCCGAAGGCATGAAACAGTTTATCGACGGTCTGGCACTGCCGGAAGAAGAGAAAACCCGCCTGAAGGCCATGACTCCGGCGAATTACATTGGCCGCGCCATCACCATGGTTGATGAGCTGAAGTAATGTTCCTTCCCCCCTTTCCGCCCGGAAAGGGGGTTGCTTTTCCCCGGTTTACTGAATGTTTATCCCCACAGCAACATAATCAGCGTTAAACTATTCATACTATTTATTCTGGGAGAAAAGATGATGCGCGTACTGGTTGTTGAGGATAACGCATTGCTACGCCACCACCTGAAGGTTCAGCTTCAGGAGATGGGACATCAGGTGGATGATGCTGAAGATGCAAAAGAAGCCGATTATTATCTCAATGAACACCTGCCGGACATCGCCATTGTCGATTTAGGCCTGCCTGATGAAGACGGCCTGTCGTTAATTCGTCGCTGGCGCAGCCATGACGTTTCCCTGCCGGTTCTGGTTCTCACCGCCCGCGAAGGCTGGCAGGACAAAGTTGAAGTGCTCAGCGCCGGTGCGGATGATTACGTCACCAAACCGTTTCACATTGAAGAAGTGGCGGCGCGCATGCAGGCGCTGTTACGCCGCAACAGCGGGCTGGCTTCACAGGTTATCTCCATTCCGCCTTTCCAGGTGGATCTCTCCCGTCGCGAGCTCTCGATTAACGATGAAGTAATCAAGCTCACCGCGTTCGAATACACCATTATGGAAACGCTGATCCGTAACAGCGGAAAAGTAGTGAGCAAAGACTCCTTAATGCTCCAGCTCTACCCGGATGCTGAGCTGCGCGAGAGTCACACCATAGACGTGCTGATGGGCCGTTTGCGTAAGAAAATTCAGGCGCAGTATCCGCAGGACGTGATTACGACCGTTCGCGGCCAGGGCTACCTGTTCGAATTACGCTAAATGAGACGGATTTTGCGCCACATTCTGCCCCTCTCGCTGCGGGTTCGTTTTTTACTGGCAACGGCCGCGGTGGTGCTGGTGCTGTCGCTCTCCTACGGTCTGGTCGCCCTGGTGGGCTACAGCGTCAGCTTCGATAAAACGACCTTTCGACTGTTACGCGGCGAAAGTAATCTGTTTTATACCCTGGCCACATGGGAAGACAACCACATCACCGTTGAAATGCCGGAGAACCTGGATCAACAGAGTCCTACTTTAGCCCTGATTTACAATGAAAAGGGAAAGTTGCTTTGGGCGCAACGCGATATTCCGTGGCTGGCGAAAAGCATTCGTCCGGAGTGGCTCAAAACCAACGGGTTTCATGAGATAGAAGCCGATCTCAATACCACCAGCACGCTGATTCGCGAAGATCGCTCGATGCAGCAAAAGCTCAATGAAATCCGGGCTGACGATGCCGAGACGGAAATGACGCATTCGGTGGCGATCAATATCTACCCGGCGACCATGAACATGCCGCAGTTAACTATTGTGGTGATCGACACCATTCCGGTTGAGCTAAAACGTTCCTATAAGGTCTGGGGCTGGTTCGTTTATGTTCTGGCCGCAAACCTGCTGCTGGTGATCCCGCTGCTTTGGGTGGCGGCGTGGTGGAGCTTGCGCCCTATTGAGTCCCTGGCGCGAGAGGTGCGCGAGCTTGAGGAACATCATCGTGAAAAACTCAATCCGGAAACCACCCGTGAGCTGACCAGTCTGGTGCGTAACCTCAATCGCCTGCTGAAAAGCGAGCGTGAACGCTATGATAAGTACCGCACGACCCTGACCGACCTCACCCACAGCCTGAAAACGCCGCTGGCCGTAATGCAAAGCACCCTGCGTTCCATGCGCAGCTCAAGGCTGAGCGTCGACGATGCCGAGCCGGTGATGCTGGAACAAATCAGCCGAATCTCGCAGCAAATTGGCTACTATCTGCACCGCGCCAGCATGCGTTCCGGCAGCGCGCTCCTGAGCCGCGAGCTGCACCCGGTGGCCCCGCTGCTGGATAATCTCACGTCCGCCCTTAACAAGGTGTATCAGCGTAAAGGGGTCAACATCAGTCTCGACATTTCGCCTGAAATTAGCTTTGTTGGCGAAAAAAATGACTTCATGGAAGTGATGGGCAACCTGCTGGATAACGCCTGTAAATACTGCCTGGAGTTTGTTGAAGTATCGGCGCGCCAGACGGATAACGAGTTACACATTATCGTTGAGGATGATGGCCCCGGGATCCCGCTTAATAAACGTGATGTGGTGTTCGATCGCGGTCAGCGAGCGGATACGCTGCGCCCCGGTCAGGGCGTGGGTTTAGCCGTCGCCCGCGAGATTGTCGACCAGTATGACGGAAAAATCGAAACCAGCGAAAGCTTGCTCGGCGGGGCCAGAATGGAAGTGATTTTTGGTCGTCAGCAGCCCACATCGGACGATAGTTAACCCGTTATGTGAAAAATGCGAGGATCTCGCAGCCGGGGGGCTGAGCTTCCGTTATAATCCGAGTCAGTAAGAGCCTGCGGATAAAAAAATATGGATTATCACTTAACACTTAACTGGCCCGAATTTATTGAACGTTACTGGCAAAAGCGCCCGGTGGTTCTGAAACGCGGGTTCAGCAACTTTGTCGACCCTATCTCACCTGACGAGCTGGCCGGTCTGGCCATGGAAAACGAAGTCGACAGCCGTCTGGTCAGCCACCAGGACGGGAAATGGCAGGTCAGCCACGGTCCTTTCGAAAGCTACGATCATCTCGGCGAAAGCAACTGGTCGCTGCTGGTGCAGGCGGTTAACCACTGGCACGAGCCGACTGCCGCGCTAATGCGCCCGTTCCGCGCCCTGCCCGACTGGCGAATGGACGATCTGATGATCTCCTTCTCCGTACCTGGCGGCGGCGTGGGTCCGCATCTGGACCAGTACGACGTATTTATCATTCAGGGCACGGGCCGTCGCCGCTGGCGCGTGGGCGAAAAAGTGCCGATGAAGCAGCACTGCCCGCACCCGGATCTGCTTCAGGTGGATCCGTTCGAAGGCATTATCGACGAAGAGCTGGAGCCAGGCGATATTCTCTACATTCCGCCAGGATTCCCTCACGAAGGTTACTCCCTGGAGAACTCGCTGAACTACTCTGTCGGGTTCCGTGCGCCAAGCGGCCGCGAAATGATCAGCGGCTTTGCCGACTATGTCCTGCAGCGCGAGCTGGGAAGCTATCGCTACAGCGATCCGGATGTGCCTGCACGCGAGCATCCGGCAGACATCGTGCCAGAAGAGCTGGATAAGCTGCGCGGCATGATGCTGGATCTGATCAACGAGCCGGAACATTTCAGGCAGTGGTTTGGCGAATTTATCAGCCAGTCACGCCACGAGCTGGACGTTGCACCGCCGGAGCCGCCGTATCAGGCAGATGAGATCTATGATGCGCTGCAGCAGGGTGACAAGCTGGTTCGTCTGGGCGGATTACGCGTGCTGCGCATTGGTGAAGAGGTCTTCGTCAACGGTGAAAAGCTCGACTCCCCGCACCGTCCGGCGCTGGAAGCCATTGCCAGCCATATGGTACTGACTGCAGAAACCTTTGGCGACGCGCTGGAAGACCCATCCTTCCTCGCGATGCTGGCCGCGCTGGTCAACAGCGGGTACTGGTTCTTTGAGGACTGAGTTGTGACAATGCCCGGTGGCGCAGCGCCACCGGGCATTTTTTTAGCGTTTAGCGGTTAACTCGGCTATGCGCACAATCACCTTCACCGCCTTTTCCATCCCTTCCAGCGTCACAAATTCATGCTTGCCGTGGTAGTTATAGCCACCGGTAAACAGGTTCGGGCACGGTAGCCCCATAAACGATAGCTGCGAGCCGTCAGTGCCGCCGCGAATCGGTTTTAAGACCGGTTCAATATCGCAGTCTCGCATCGCCTGCTGGGCGATATCCAGAATGTGCGGATGGGCCATCACCTTGTCGCGCATATTGTAATAGCTGTCTTCAATAATCAGCTCAATATAGCAGTCAGGATGCAATCCCTTCCCAACCTTCTTGGCGATCTCCATCATTTTGCGCTTGCGCGCCTCAAAAGCTTTACGGTCAAAATCGCGGATGATGTAGTGCATCTGCGCGCTGTCCACGGTGCCTTTGATGCTGGTGAGGTGATAAAAGCCCTCGTACCCCTCTGTCTGTTCAGGGCTCTCTTCCGTCGGGACTTCCGCATGAATACGCGACGCCAGCGACAGCGCGTTCACCATCACCCCTTTGGCAGACCCTGGGTGAACGTTGTTTCCGACAATTTTTATGGTCACCGACGCCGCGTTGAAGTTTTCATACTCCAGCTCGCCCACGCCACCGCCGTCGACGGTATACGCCCACTGCGCGTTAAAAGCGTCCACGTCGAAGTGCTTCGCGCCCTTACCCACCTCTTCATCTGGGGTAAAAGCAACGCGGATGTCCCCGTGCGGGATGTTTTTACCTTTCAGCACCGCCAGCGCCGTCATGATTTCCGCGATGCCCGCCTTGTCATCCGCCCCCAGCAGCGTTTTGCCGTCGGTGGTGATCAGCGTCTGGCCGAGCAGCTGGTGCAGCACCGGGAACATCACCGGAGAGAGCACTTCGTCGCCAATCCCCAGCGCGATATCACCGCCGCGGTAGTTTTCCACGATCTGCGGGTTCACGTGTTTGCCGCTAAAATCAGGTGAGGTATCGACATGAGAAATAAAGCCAATCGCCGGAATATCACCCGGCACATTCGCCGGCAGCGTTCCCATCACAGTGCCTTTTTCGCTTAACGTGACGTTGACCAGCCCCATGGCCTCAAGCTGCTCTTTAAGCAGGTTTAACAACTTCCACTGGCCTTCGGTGCTTGGCACCTGGCGGACACCCGGCTTAGATTGGGTATCCAGCGAAACATACTGTAAAAAACGCTCAAGTAATTTATCCATGCAGTCACCCTCACTTTTTGTGACAACATTATCAGTAAGCATCAAAACGCAAATATTGCGTCAGGTCACTTTTATCCCGCAAACGAGAACTTTTTACGTTTATATCTTTATGCGTTAATAAATGTAGCTTATGAATCAGTGACAAGGATTGGCGATTACGGGGGATTGCCGTAGAATGTCCGCCCTCATTACGAGTCACCAAGGTGGTTACACACAAACCCCGCTTCAGTCTGCTGCCTGAGGCGTCTATATGGGACAGCGCAAAAATTGAATACACAATCCCGTTCTCGTTCACCGCTGGTGCAACTGGAACGAATTCGTAAAAGCTTTGATGGCAAAGACGTCATTTCCGACCTCAACCTGACCATCAATGATGGTGAGTTTCTTACGCTGCTTGGCCCTTCCGGCTGCGGCAAAACCACCGTACTGCGCCTTATCGCCGGGCTGGAAAGCGTTGATAATGGCCGCATCCATCTTGAGAACCAGGACATAACCCAGGTTCCTGCCGAAGATCGCCACGTCAATACCGTTTTTCAGAGCTACGCCCTGTTCCCGCACATGACCGTGTTTGAGAACGTGGCGTTTGGCCTGCGGATGCAAAAAACCCCGGCTAATGAGATCGAACCGCGCGTCACCGAAGCCCTGCGCATGGTTCAGCTGGAGACGTTTGCCCAGCGAAAGCCCCACCAGCTCTCCGGCGGTCAGCAGCAGCGCGTGGCCATTGCCCGCGCGGTCGTCAATAAACCGCGCCTGCTTCTGCTGGATGAATCCCTCTCCGCGCTGGATTACAAGCTGCGCAAGCAGATGCAGAACGAGCTGAAAGCGCTACAGCGCAAGCTCGGCATCACCTTTGTCTTCGTCACCCACGATCAGGAAGAGGCGCTGACCATGTCAGACCGTATCGTGGTAATGCGTGACGGCAAGATTGAACAGGACGGTACGCCGCGTGAAATTTACGAAGAGCCGAAAAACCTGTTCGTCGCCAGCTTTATTGGCGAGATCAATATCTTCAACGCCACCGTGCTTGAGCGTCTGGATGCACAGCGCGTTCGCGCGAACGTCGAGGGACGCGACTGCATTATCACCGTGAACTTTGCCGTCGAGAAAGGACAAAAACTCAATGTCCTGCTGCGCCCGGAAGATCTCCGCGTTGATGAGATCCACGACACGGCCGACGTCGAAGGTCTGATCGGTTACGTTCGCGAACGTAACTATAAAGGGATGACCCTCGAGTCCGTTGTGGAACTGGAGAACGGCAAAATGGTGATGGTCAGCGAATTCTTTAACGAGGACGATCCTGACTTTGACCACTCTCTTGACCAGAAAATGGTTATCAACTGGGTAGAAAGCTGGGAGGTTGTGCTGGCTGATGAAGAACACAAGTAAGTTCCAGAAGGTGGTCATTGCCACTATCGTCGGTTGGCTTGTGTTATTTGTCTTTTTACCCAACCTGATGATCATCGCCACCAGCTTCCTGACCCGCGACGATGCAAACTTCGTTTCGCTGGTCTTTACGCTGGACAACTACGCGCGCCTGCTCGATCCGCTCTATTTCGACGTGCTGTTGCACTCGCTCAATATGGCGCTGATTGCCACCGTGGCCTGCCTGCTGCTGGGGTACCCTTTCGCATGGTTCCTGGCGGGACTGCCGCAAAAGGTGCGCCCGCTGCTGCTGTTTCTGCTGATTGTGCCGTTCTGGACCAACTCGCTGATTCGCATCTACGGGCTGAAAATCTTCCTCAGCACCAAAGGCTACCTCAACGCGTTTCTGCTGTGGCTGGGCGTGATTGATACGCCAGTGCGCATCATGTTTACCCCAGGTGCGGTAATCATTGGCCTGGTCTATATCCTGCTGCCGTTTATGGTGATGCCGCTCTACTCCAGCATTGAGAAGCTCGATAAACCGCTGCTGGAAGCGGCAAAAGATCTGGGGGCCAGCAAGCTGCAGACCTTTATCCGCATTATCATTCCGCTGACCATGCCCGGCATTATTGCGGGCTGTCTGCTGGTGATGCTCCCGGCGATGGGCCTGTTCTACGTGTCTGACCTGATGGGCGGGGCGAAAAACCTGCTGATTGGGAACGTGATCAAGAGCCAGTTCCTGAACATCCGCGACTGGCCGTTCGGCTCCGCGACCAGCATTACGCTCACGGTGGTGATGGGGCTGATGCTGCTCGTTTACTGGCGCGCTTCTCGCCTGCTCAACAAGAAGGTGGAACTCGAATGATCGGTCGACTGCTTCGCGGCGGTTTTATGACCGCCATTTACGCTTACCTTTATATCCCGATTATCATTTTGATCGTGAACTCGTTTAACAGCTCGCGGTTCGGGATCAACTGGCAGGGGTTTACCACCAACTGGTACAGCCTGCTAATGAACAATGACAGCCTGCTGCAGGCCGCACAGCACTCGCTGACGATGGCGATCGTCTCCGCCACCTTCGCCACGCTGATTGGCTCGCTGACCGCCGTGGCGCTGTATCGCTACCGTTTTCGCGGCAAGCCCTTTGTCAGCGGCATGCTGTTTGTAGTGATGATGTCGCCGGACATCGTGATGGCGATTTCGCTGCTGGTGCTGTTTATGCTGCTGGGCGTACAGCTTGGCTTCTGGTCGCTGCTGTTTTCCCATATCACCTTCTGCCTGCCGTTTGTGGTGGTCACCGTCTACGCGCGTCTGAAAGGGTTCGACGTGCGCATGCTGGAAGCGGCGAAAGATCTGGGTGCCAGCGAGATGATCATCCTGCGCAAAATCATCCTGCCGCTGGCGATGCCTGCCGTCGCCGCCGGATGGCTGCTCAGCTTTACCCTGTCGATGGATGACGTCGTGGTTTCCTCCTTCGTGACCGGGCCGAGCTACGAAATTCTGCCGTTGAAGATCTATTCGATGGTAAAAGTTGGCGTCTCACCGGAGGTGAACGCGCTGGCGACCATACTGCTGCTATTTTCGCTGGTTCTGGTGATCGCCAGCCAGGTTCTTGCTCGTGATAAAACAAAATCTCAGGGGACAATGAAATGAAAAAAATGCTCGCCGCTGCGGCGCTGGTGCTTGGCATGGGTGCCGCGCACGCTGATGACAGCAAAACGCTCTACTTCTACAACTGGACGGAATACGTGCCGCCGGGCCTGTTGGAACAGTTCACAAAGGAGACGGGCATCAAGGTGATCTACTCGACCTACGAGTCGAATGAAACCATGTACGCCAAGCTCAAAACCTACAAGGACGGCGCCTACGATCTGGTGGTTCCTTCCACGTACTTTGTCGACAAAATGCGCAAAGAGGGCATGATCCAGAAGATCGACAAAACGAAGCTAACTAATTTTTCAAACCTCGATCCTGAGATGCTCAACAAGCCTTTCGACCCGAATAACGACTACTCCATTCCGTACATCTGGGGCGCGACGGCGATTGGCGTGAACAGCGAGGCCATCGATCCGAAAACGGTCACCGGCTGGGCGGATCTGTGGAAACCGGAATACAAAGGCAGCCTGCTGTTAACCGATGACGCGCGTGAAGTGTTCCAGATCGCGCTGCGTAAGCTTGGCTATTCCGGTAACACCACCGATCCGAAAGAGATCGACGCGGCTTACAACGAGCTGAAAAAGCTGATGCCTAACGTGGCGGCATTCAACTCTGATAACCCGGCAAACCCGTATATGGAAGGCGAAGTAAACCTGGGGATGGTGTGGAACGGCTCTGCGTATGTTGCCCGTCAGGCCGGGACGCCGCTGGAGGTGGTCTGGCCGAAGGAAGGCGGGATCTTCTGGATGGATAGCCTCGCGATCCCGGCCAACGCGAAGAACGTGGACGGTGCGCTGAAGCTGATTAATTTCCTGCTGCGTCCGGACGTGGCGAAACAGGTAGCCGAGACGATTGGCTACCCGACGCCAAACCTGGCCGCCCGCAAACTGCTGAAGCCTGACGTGGCTAACGATAAGTCACTCTATCCGGATGCCGAAACCATCAGCAAAGGAGAATGGCAGAACGATGTAGGCGACGCGAGCCGCCTTTACGAAGAGTATTATCAGAAGTTAAAAGCAGGTCGTTAATGCAATACATAACGGGCGACGCAACGTCGCCCGTTACTCTTACAGCCCCTTCAGAAGCTTATCTACAAACGCTGGCACCACTTCGCTCGCCAGGCCATATTGCTTCTCTTCAAACTCGCTGCCCACCTGGCTCGGCTCCAGATTGAGCTCCACCGTATGCGCCCCGTGCAGTCGCGCTTCGTGAACAAACCCCGCCGCCGGGTAAACGTGACCTGATGTGCCAATAGCGATAAACACGTCCGCCATCGCCAGCGCGCTGTAGATCTCATCCATCCCCAGCGGCATTTCGCCAAACCAGACCACGTGCGGACGCAGGCGCGACGGGAACTGGCAGCAGTGGCACTTGTCCTCTGGCAGCACGTCCTCTTTCCAGTCCAGCACCTGGCCGCTCCAGGCGCAGCGAACTTTAAGCAGCTCGCCATGCATGTGGATGATGTTCTTGTTACCGGCCCGCTCGTGCAGATTGTCGATATTCTGCGTCACCAGCAGAAAACGATCCCCGAGCGCCTCTTCCAGCTTCGCCAGCGCCAGATGCGCCGCGTTTGGCGCAATCTCAGGCTGCTGAAGCTGCCGACGGCGAGCGTTGTAAAACGCCTGCACGAGTTCCGGATCGCGGGCAAAGCCTTCCGGCGTCGCCACGTCCTCGACGCGGTGCTCTTCCCACAGCCCGTCTGCCGCACGGAAGGTTTGAATTCCTGACTCGGCGGAGATCCCCGCCCCGGTCAGTACCACCACTCTGGGTTTATCCATCGCTTCTGGCATGATTCTGTCTCTGAAAAAGATCCGCTGGCGCAAGCGCTCTCGTAAGCGGCGTTTGTTTTTGCGAAAACGGCTGAGTCGACCCTGGCGACGCGACAGCATAAAGACCTCGTAAACTAATCGGTGAGATGAAGGAATGCGGCTCCGCGCATGCCTCCCGCGTCCCCGTGTCGCGCGCGTTCAATGCGCGGCACGCGGGCGACCGGCAATAAATGTCGGGGCAGACGCCCGGACAACCGTTCCGTTATCGCAGTAAAGTTTGACAGCCCTCCCCCGATCACCAGCAGATCCGGGTCGACGATGGTGAGAATATTTCCCAGGCACACCGCCAGCAGATCCAGATAGCGCTCGACGTGCTCACGCGCCTGCGCATCCCCCTGCTCCCACAGGGTAATGATTTGAGGGGCCTCAAGTTTCTGATGATAGAAGTGTTCGTAAAGCCATGCAAACCCGCGTCCTGAGAGAGAGTTCTCGATACAGCCGTGCTGGCCGCAGCCGCAGCGGGTGAGCGGGAAATCACGCCCTACCACCTCCAGCGCATCCACCGGGAGACGGATATGACCAAACTCCCCGGTGATGTAGCTGCGCCCGGTAATCGGCTTGCCGTTGATGACAATCCCCCCGCCTACGCCGGTACCGAGGATCAGCCCCATCACCAGCGGATAGCGGCGGAATTCATCGTCCCAGGCTTCAGAGAGGGCAAAGCAGTTGGCATCGTTATCTAAACGCACGTCGCGTTCTAGGAGGGCCGAGAGGTCGGCGCGGAGCGGTTTACCGCTGGCGGCAGGCACGTTGGCGGCATACAGCGTGCCATCATCGGTTTCCGGCATCCCCGGAATACCGATGCCGACGCTGCCTTTCACGCCAAATCGTTCATCCGCCTGCGCTACCAGCGCGGCAATGGCGGTTAAAAATTCATCGTAGCTTTCGCGCGGCGTGGGAACGCGGGTTTCCCACTGGAGTTTGAGGTCTTTATCAAACACGCCGAGCGCAATCTTGGTGCCGCCAATATCAAATCCATAATACATAACGCATTCCTCTTTCTGACATAGCGGCCTCAGGACCGCTACACCATGACGTAATTACTGGCCACTTAATACCCTCGCCGGATCAATTCGGCTTGCGCGACGCGCCGGATACCAGCTTGCCAGCAGACTCAGTAAAAGTGCTGTAACCAGCACATAAAAAACGTCCAGCCAGTGCAGTTCAGACGGCAGGAAGTCAATAAAATAGATGTCACCGGACAGGAACTGGTGACCAATAAGCTTTTCAATCCCGTTGATAATCGGCGTCAGCTGCAGAGAAACCACCACGCCAATCACCACGCCGCAAAGGCTGCCGAACAGCCCTGCCAGCAAACCGTACCAGACGAAGATGGCGCGAATAAGACCGTCTTTTGCCCCGAGGGTACGCAACACGGCGATGTCGCCGCTCTTGTCCTTAACCGCCATGACCAGCGTCGAGACGATATTAAAGCACGCCACGCCAATCACCAGCACCATCGCCAGATACATGATCGCACGGATCATCTGGATATCACGGTACATATAGCCGTAAGTGCCGATCCAGCTTTTGATGTAAACATAGTTATTGGTGACGCTGCCGGCATCACGCACCAGTTTGTTGGCGTTAAAGACGTCGTTCACCTTAATGGCAATGCCCGTCACGCTGTCGCCCATGTCGAGATACTGGCGCGCATCTTCCAGCGGAACCATCGCAAAGCTATGGTCAAGCTGGCCGCTCAGTTGGAGAATACCGGTGACGTGCAGGCGCACGCGCTTGGGCTGCTGTAATTTGTGATCGGCACTGGCGTTGGGGATCATGATTGACACCCAGTCGCCCTGCTTCACCTTCAGGGCATCGGCAACGCCTTTACCCATAATGATCTGCTGCTCGCCGGCCTTAAAGTTCGCCCACGCGCCGTTCTGCACATATTTCGGCAGCGCGCTGAGCCGCTCCTCCTGGGCCGGATTCACCCCTTTCACCTGAATGGCGCGCAGGTTTACCCCGCTCTCCACCAGCCCGGTAAAGTTAATGTATGGCGCGGCCGCGGCAATGCCCGGCACTTTTTCCACTTTGGCGAGCGCATCGCTCCAGTTGGCCCACGGCTGGTTAACCGGCTCGATCTCCCCGTGCGGCACCACCGCCAGAATGCGGTTATTCAGCTCGCGCTCAAAGCCGTTCATGGCGCTCAGGCCGACAATCAGCACCGCTACGCCCAGCGCAATACCGATGGTCGAGATAACGGAGATCAGCGACACCATGCCGCCGCGTCGGCGACCGCGGCTAAAACGTAACCCGATGAGTAACGATAACGGTGACGCCATTACTCTGCTCCCATCAGGGTCAGTTCCGCATTCAGATGGCCGTCGCGCATCTCAAGCTGGCGACCCATGCGTTTTGCCAGCTGCAGGTCGTGAGTCACCACCAGAAACGCGGTTCCCTGCGAGGCGTTCAGCTCGCCGAGAAGCTGGAAGATACTGTCCGCATTGCGTGCGTCCAGGTTACCGGTCGGTTCATCCGCCAGCACCAGACGCGGGTTGTTGACCAGCGCGCGGGCAATCGCCACGCGCTGGCGCTCGCCGCCGGACAGCTCCGACGGGCGGTGATTTCCCCGGTGGCCCAGTCCTACCGCTTTCAGCATATCGCTGGCGCGGGCGTTAATTTCTGCCGGTTTCTTTTTACCAATCAGCAGCGGCATCGCCACGTTTTCCAGCGCCGTGAAGTCCGGCAGCAGGTGGTGGAACTGGTAGATAAAGCCCAGCTCGCGGTTACGCAGCTCGGCCTTCGCCGCAGAGGACATTTTGCTCATCGGCTGACCGGAGAAGATCACGTCGCCGTTAGTTGGCGTGTCCAGCCCGCCCAGCAGGTGCAGCAGAGTACTTTTGCCCGAGCCGGAGCTGCCGACAATCGCCATCATCTCGCCCTCGCCCACGCTGAAGCTCACATTGTGCAGCACGTCAGTCTGCACAGTGCCTTCCTGATAGCGTTTGGACAGGTTGTCGCATTGCAACAGGATCTTATTCATAACGTAAAGCCTCAGCGGGTTGAGTGGCGGCAGCGCGCCAGGAAGGATAAAGCGTAGAAAGCAGCGCAATGGCCATCGCGGCCAGCGCAATTCCGACCACCTGCAGCGGCTCGATAGCCACCGGCAGCGCCGCGCCGTCAAGCAGCGCGCCGATGATCGGCATTAAGTTATTAAGCTGGCTGGCAAGTAGCGCGCCGAGCACGGCGCCCAACAGCGCGCCGATAATGCCTGCACTGGCCCCCTGCACCATAAAGACCGCCATGATCTGGCGCGGCGTCAAACCCTGGGTTTGCAGGATGGCGACTTCGCCCTGCTTCTCCATCACCATCAGGCCCAGCGAGGTGATGATGTTAAATGCAGCCACGGCGACGATCAGGCTCAGCAGCAGCCCCATCATGTTTTTTTCCATGCGCACGGCCTGGAACAGCTCGCCTTTACGCTCGCGCCAGTCCTGCCATTTGGTGCCGTCCGGCAGTTTTTGCTGGCTGAGGGTATCGACCTTCAGCGGCTGATCGAGCCACAGGCGCCAGCCGGTGATATTCCCCGCCGGGTAGCGCATCAGGCGTGACGCATCCTGAATGTTCACCAGCATCTGATAGCCGTCAACTTCGCTGTTGGCGGCAAAAGTACCAATCACGTTAAACAGGCGCTGGCTCGGCAGGCGACCCATTGGCGTAAACTGGCTGGCGGACGGCACCATCACGCGCAGCTGATCGCCGCGGTTGACGCCAAGCTGCCCGGCAAGCTGCTCACCCAGAATCACGTTGTATTTTCCGGCTTCCAGATCGGTTTGCTTCACGTTAACCAGGAACGGCGTCAGCGGGTCTTTTTGCGCCGGGTCAATCCCCAGCATTACGCCGACCGCCACGCTGCGGGCGCTTTGCAGCACCACATCGCCAGTGGTTAAGGGCGCAACGCGCGTGACGCCCTGTAACTTCGCCGCGCTTTCCGGCAGCTGTTGCGGGTTAACGGAACCGTTATTCGATGAGAGAACGGCCTGCGGCATCAGCCCCAGGATGTTGTTTTGCAGCTCGCGCTCGAAGCCATTCATGACGGAAAGCACCGTCACCAGAGCCATCACGCCGAGCGTAATGCCAATAGTCGAAAGCCAGGAGACAAAGCGACCGAAGCGGTCCGCGGCGCGCCCACGCATGTAACGTAAGCCTATGAAGAGTGCGACAGGTTGATACATGAAGTCCGTCTGTTTGCTGATAGCAGACCCACGAGTATATAAGCGAATCCGTTAAGGGTAAATGACTGAAACCGTAAGCTTTGGTAATCATTTTTCCGAAAAATTCAGATAAATCAGGGTACTAATGTCTGAAACCGCGCCTCGCAACCTCCACCTTTTCCGAAAAACCTCCTGATACAGACTGTTACCCATTACATCACGGTTTCGTTTAACAACAATTGCTCGTTCGTCTATGGCAATAAGGTAGTTGCGAACAATGAAGCAAAAAGCATTATGGATAAACCAGATAAAAGGGCTGTGCATCTGTCTGGTGGTGATTTACCACTCGGTCATCACCTTTTATCCTCATCTCAGCGGGCTACAGCATCCGCTCTCCGGTCTCCTCGCCAAATGCTGGGTCTATTTTAACCTCTATCTCGCCCCGTTCCGGATGCCGGTTTTCTTCTTTATCTCCGGCTATCTGATCCGTCGTTATATTGATGAGGTAGACTGGCGCACCAGCCTCGACAAGCGGATCTGGAGCATTGTCTGGGTTCTGGCGCTGTGGGGGATCCTGCAATGGCAGGCGCTGATCCACCTGAACGCCTGGCTGGCGCCCGATCGCGAGCTTGCCACCTCGTCGAACGCGGCCTACGCCGATTCCCTGGCAGGATTTGTGCGGGGCATGCTCACCGCCAGCACCAGCCTGTGGTATCTGTATGCTCTGGTGGTCTACTTCACGCTATGTAAACTGCTGAGCCGCTGGAAGCTGCCGGTACTCGGACTGCTTGCGCTGGCGAGCATCGCGATCAACTTCCTGCCGCTGCCGTGGTGGGGAATGAACAGCGTGGTACGCAACATGATCTACTACAGCCTGGGGGCGTGGTATGGCGCCGAGCTGATGGCGTGGATGAAAAGCTTCAACCTGCGCCGCACCTGGCTGGCTACTGGCGCTTTCGCGGCCGTCTCCGTGGTGCTGTGGTTTGCTAACGTTCCTCTCCTGCTTTCTCTGCTGTCGATCGTGTTGATCATGAAGCTGTTCTACAGCCTTGAGCAGCGTTATGCCGTACATCCCAACAACCTGCTGAACGTGATTGGCTCAAACACCATTGCGATCTATACCACCCACCGCATCTTAATTGAGGCCTTCAGCCTGATCCTGATTGGCGAGATGAATGCCGCCCTGTGGCCGGTCTGGGCAGAGCTGTGCTTAATTCTGATCTACCCGATTGCCAGCCTGCTGATCTGTACCCTTGCCGGGCTTGGGGTGCGTAAAATTTCCACCTCGCTGTTCGGGGACCTTTTCTTCTCTCCTCCGTCTACGCGGAGCCTGTCACCTGCCACCCGTTAATGCCCTCTCCGCCCCCGTTTTGGGGGCGTTTAGCCCTGCCGTGCGGTTACAATTTGCTTATGTAAAACGATCGAGGATAATAAAGACATTGCGTATCAGTGATATGCCCCAATACTGTTGGTATATCCATAAGAGACTCTGACATAGCCATGCCTGAACACTATCGTTATTCCTTGCCCGTCAAAGCGGGCGACCAGCGCCAGCTGGGTGAACTCACGGGCGCGGCGTGCGCCACGCTGGTGGCAGAAATCGCTGAGCGGCACCCTGGCCCGGTGGTGCTGGTTGCCCCGGATATGCAAAACGCCCTGCGCCTGCACGATGAAATCCGCCAGTTCACCGATAGCCTGGTGTTCAGCCTGGCCGACTGGGAAACGCTGCCGTATGACAGTTTCTCCCCGCATCAGGAGATCATCTCCTCGCGCCTGTCGACGCTATATCAACTCCCGACCATGCAGCGCGGCGTGCTGATTGTGCCGGTGAATACCCTGATGCAGCGCGTCTGCCCGCATAGCTATCTGCACGGTCACGCGCTGGTGATGAAAAAAGGCCAGCGTCTGTCTCGCGACACCCTGCGAGACCAGCTTGACGGTGCCGGATATCGCCATGTCGATCAGGTCATGGAGCACGGGGAATATGCCACCCGCGGCGCGCTGCTCGACCTTTACCCGATGGGCAGCGACCAGCCGTATCGTCTGGATTTCTTTGATGATGAAATCGACAGCCTGCGCGTGTTCGATGCCGACACCCAGCGCACGCTGGAAGAGGTGGAATCCATCAATTTACTGCCTGCCCACGAGTTCCCGACGGACAAAACCGCCATCGAGCTGTTCCGCAGCCAGTGGCGCGACAGATTCGACGTAAAGCGCGATGCAGAACATATCTATCAGCAGGTCAGCAAAGGTACGCTCCCGGCCGGAATCGAATACTGGCAGCCGCTTTTCTTCAGCGAGCCGCTGCCCGCCCTGTTCAGCTACTTCCCGGCGAATACGCTGATTGTGAACACCGGCGATATCGACGCCAGCGCCAGCCGCTTTGAAAGCGAAACCCGCGCACGCTTCGAAAACCGGGGCGTTGACCCGATGCGTCCGCTCCTGCCGCCGGAAGCGCTGTGGCTGCGCACCGACGAACTCAACGCCGAGCTGAAGCGCTGGCCGCGCATGCAGCTGAAAACCGATTCGCTTGCCGATAAGGCCGCCAACACCAACCTCGCCTTCCGCACGCTGCCGGAGCTGGCCGTTCAGGCTCAGCAGAAATCGCCGCTGGATAATCTGCGCAAGTTCCTGGAGTCCTTTACTGGCCCGGTGGTGTTCTCCGTTGAGAGTGAAGGCCGCCGCGAAGCTTTGGGTGAGCTGCTGGGACGCATTAAGGTGGCGCCGAAGCGCATTCTTCGCCTGAGCGAAGCAACCGGAAACGGTCGTTACCTGATGATTGGCGCCGCCGAGCACGGGTTCATTGACACGCTCAACAACCTGGCGCTGATTTGCGAAAGCGACCTGCTGGGCGATCGCGTCGCGCGCCGCCGTCAGGACAGCCGTCGGACCATCAACCCGGACACGCTGATCCGCAACCTGGCCGAGCTGCATCCAGGCCAGCCGATTGTTCACCTGGAGCACGGCGTTGGCCGCTATCAGGGGATGACCACGCTGGAAGCGGGCGGTATCAAAGGTGAATACCTGATGCTGACCTACGCCAACGACGCCAAACTCTATGTACCTGTCTCGTCGCTGCACCTGATCAGCCGCTATGCGGGCGGCGCGGAGGAAAATGCGCCGCTGCACAAGCTGGGCGGCGACGCCTGGGCGCGTGCACGCCAGAAAGCGGCGGAAAAAGTGCGCGACGTGGCGGCCGAACTGCTGGATATCTACGCCCAGCGCGCGGCCAAAGAGGGCTTCGCCTTTAAGCACGACAAAGAACAGTACCAGCTGTTCTGCGACAGCTTCCCGTTTGAAACTACGCCGGATCAGGCTCAGGCTATTAACGCCGTGCTGAGCGACATGTGCCAGCCGCTGGCAATGGACCGCTTAGTCTGCGGCGACGTCGGCTTCGGTAAAACCGAAGTGGCGATGCGCGCCGCCTTCCTTGCGGTTGAAAACAACAAGCAGGTGGCAGTGCTGGTGCCGACCACCCTGCTCGCCCAGCAGCACTTCGACAACTTCCGCGACCGCTTCGCCAACTGGCCGGTACGCATCGAGATGCTGTCGCGTTTTCGCAGCACCAAAGAGCAGACGCAGATCCTGGAGCAGGCAAGCGAAGGCAAGATCGATATTCTGATCGGTACCCACAAGCTGCTGCAAAGCGATGTGAAGTGGAAAGATCTGGGGCTGCTGATCGTCGACGAAGAGCACCGCTTCGGGGTGCGTCATAAAGAGCGCATCAAAGCGATGCGCGCGGACGTCGACATCCTGACCCTGACCGCCACGCCGATCCCGCGAACCCTGAACATGGCGATGAGCGGCATGCGCGATCTGTCGATTATCGCCACGCCGCCGGCGCGTCGTCTGGCGGTAAAAACCTTTGTCCGCGAGTACGACAATCTGGTGGTGCGTGAGGCCATTCTGCGTGAAGTGCTGCGCGGGGGTCAGGTCTATTACCTGTATAACGATGTCGAAAATATCCAGAAAGCCGCCGACAGGCTGGCGGAACTGGTACCGGAAGCGCGTATTGCCATCGGTCACGGACAGATGCGCGAACGCGAGCTGGAGCGGGTGATGAACGACTTCCACCACCAGCGTTTTAACGTGCTGGTGTGTACCACCATCATCGAAACCGGGATCGACATTCCAACGGCGAACACAATTATCATCGAACGCGCGGATCACTTCGGCCTGGCCCAGCTTCACCAGCTGCGCGGCCGCGTCGGGCGTTCGCACCATCAGGCCTACGCCTGGCTGCTGACGCCGCATCCGAAAGCGATGACCACCGACGCGCAAAAGCGCCTGGAAGCCATCGCCTCGCTGGAAGACCTCGGCGCAGGCTTCGCGCTGGCCACGCACGATCTGGAGATCCGCGGTGCGGGTGAACTGCTGGGTGAGGACCAGAGCGGCTCCATGGAGACCATCGGCTTCTCGCTCTATATGGAGCTGCTGGAAAACGCGGTGGACGCTCTGAAGGCCGGGCGCGAGCCGTCTCTGGAAGATTTGACCAGCCAGCAAACCGAGGTCGAGCTGCGAATGCCTTCCCTGCTGCCAGATGATTTCATTCCGGACGTGAATACCCGACTGTCGTTCTACAAGCGCATCGCCAGCGCGAAGACGGAAAACGAGCTGGAAGAAATTAAGGTTGAGCTGATCGACCGCTTCGGCCTGCTGCCAGATGCTGCGCGTAACCTGCTGGATATCGCGCGCCTGCGCCAGCAGGCGCAGAAGCTGGGCATTCGCAAGCTTGAGGGCAACGAAAAAGGCGGCGTCATTGAATTTGCCGAGAAGAACCACGTCAACCCGATGTGGCTGATCGGCCTGCTGCAAAAACAGCCGCAGCACTTCCGTCTTGATGGCCCGACGCGACTGAAATTTACCCAGGAGCTGACGGAGCGCAAAACGCGCATGGACTGGGTGCGTAGCTTTATGCGTCAGCTGGAAGAGAACGCTGTCGCGTAACTCGCCCTTCCCCCCGTTAGCGCAGTGATGGCGGGGGGACAATTTACAAACTCTTTGCACTTCACCCGATCTTCCCGACACACCCATTCGCCATAATTATCTTAACCCCTTATAAAACAATAACCTTATCATTTATATGGATTATGGTGATGATGACCTCTTCGCGTTTTACCCGCTGGATAACCCTGTTTGCGCTGGCAGCCACCGTCGCAGTTGCGCTTCCTGCGCGGGCAAACACCTGGCCCCTTCCCCCGCCCGGCAGCAAGGTGGTGGGTGAAAACCGCTTTCATGTGGTTGAAAACAATGGTGGCTCACTGGAAGCGATAGCCAAAAAATATAACGTCGGTTTTCTGGCCCTGCTGCAGGCGAACCCCGGCGTCGATCCGTACGTCCCGCGCGCGGGCAGCGTACTGACCATTCCGTTACAGACTATCCTGCCGGATGCCCCGCGGGAGGGGATCGTGATCAATCTGGCGGAGTTGCGTTTGTACTATTACCCGCCGGGTAAAAATGAGGTTACCGTCTACCCTATCGGTATTGGTCAACTGGGCGGCGATACGCTGACGCCGACGATGGTCACCACCGTCTCGGATAAACGCGCCAACCCAACCTGGACGCCGACGGCCAACATTCGCGCCCGCTATAAGGCCCAGGGCATCGATCTTCCTGCCGTGGTTCCGGCAGGCCCGGATAACCCGATGGGTCATCACGCGATCCGCCTTGCCGCATACGGCGGCGTGTACCTGCTGCACGGTACAAACGCGGATTTTGGCATCGGCATGCGCGTCAGCTCCGGCTGCATTCGTCTGCGCGATGACGATATCAAAACGCTGTTTAACGTCGTTACGCCGGGAACGAAGGTGAATATTATCAATACGCCGATTAAGGTCTCTGAAGAGCCAGGCGGCGTGCGGCTGGTTGAGATTCACCAGCCGCTATCAAAAAATATCGGCGATGATCCCCAGACGTTACCCATTAACCTGAATGCCGCGATGGTGAGCTTCAAAACGAATGCGAATACCGATAGCCTGGTGATGGAGCGCGCGATGGAAGCGCGGTCAGGCATGCCGACCGATGTCACCCGGCATCACGATGTCGTCCAGCAGTCCATGTAAGACGGAAAGTAAAACGCCCTGCTAAGCAGGGCGTTTTTTATTGCAGTGGCATAAATGAGGGTTTATGCCCGGCTTATTTGTAGATGACAGCGGTGCCGTGCAGGGTGTTAGGACCGGTCACAGAGGTGATGCGGTAAGATTTTGCACCCATTGCTTCCGCTTTTTGTGCTAGCTGATCTTCCAGAGAGCCCAGGTTAGTCCCGGCAGACGCAGAAATCGTCCCGACTTTATGCTGATCGGCTGGAGTGGATTGTACCTGTACAGCAGCAAAGCTTGCGAAAGAGAGTGAACTCAGTACAGCAGCAGCGATGAGGGTTTTTACGTTTTTCATAATGTTTACCTTTGGCAGATGAATTTTTTGGTCGTTATCTATTTAGTTAACGATCGATAGGTAAATAATAAATGTGATCCAGCTCACGCGTCAACATATTTTTATAACGAGTATTAATTAATTTTTAAACTTCTTATTTTTCATACATATATGATTAATTTATTTTTAAGCATTCTGCACTGGTGGTGGGTTGCGTTTATTTTTATAATGGTTATTCAACAAACCAACAGAGGACCAACGGCAAATGACAACCGACGTCACGAGTTGTGTGAAGAAAAGCCGTGGCCGACCAAAAGTGTTTGACAGGGATGCAGCGCTTGATAAGGCCATGACTCTCTTCTGGCAACATGGGTATGAAGCGACCTCGCTTTCCGATCTGGTAGAAGCCACCGGAGCTAAAGCGCCGACGCTTTATGCTGAATTTACCAATAAAGAGGGGCTGTTCAGGGCGGTGCTGGACAGGTACATTTCGCGCTTTGCGGCGAAACACGAAGCCCAGCTATTTTGTGAAGAGAAAAGCGTTGAACAGGCGCTACGGGATTACTTCACCGCCGTTGCCACCTGCTTCACCAGTAAAGATACGCCCGCGGGCTGCTTTATGATTAACACCTCTGCCACCCTGGCGGCAGCATCAAAAGAGATCGCCAATACGGTGAAATCGCGTCATGCGATGCAGGAGGAGACGCTCAGCGCATTTCTGGCTCAGCGCCAGCAGCGCGGTGAAATTCCCGCGCACTGCCAGCCTCAGATGCTGGCGCAATACCTGAGCTGTATTTTACAGGGAATGTCGATCAGCGCCCGTGAAGGGGCGACGCTGGAAAAACTGCAGAACATTTCCGACACCACGCTGCGCCTGTGGCCTGAACTGCTCAAAATCTGACGCAAAAAAAAAGCTCCTCAGCCTGAGCGCTTGAGGAGCTAAGTTCAGAGAACATCTTTTTTACGCTTTGTTATTCAGTACCAGCTGGCCGTTTCCATCCAGTGGAATTTGGGTGCCCGGGTCTTTATCCATGCGGATTTTGCCCTGCTGATCGCCAATTTTGTAGGTCACGTCATAGCCCAGCATTTTTTCCGACTTGTCATAGACGGTTTTACAGCGCTGCTGGGTCGTGGTGTAAGTATCGTTATCCTGCATTGCGCCCTGCACCTGGTTACCGGCATAGCCGCCACCCAGCGCGCCGACCACGGTCGCGACATCTTTACCCCGGCCACCGCCAAACTGGTGACCAATCACCCCACCCGCTACCGCACCCAGAACAGAGCCGGCAATACGGTTTTCATCCTGTACCGGACGACGGTGGGTTACGGAGACGTTACGGCACTCCTGACGTGGGGTTTTTACGGTTTCTTTAATAGGCGTTGCAGAAACCACCTGCGCATACTGCGGGCCGCGATCTAAAACGTTGAGACTGGCAACAGCAGCCACACCTAACGCAGCTGCGACGCCGATCCCTATACCCGCCAACATTGATTTATTCACGGGACTTCCTCCTTTGTTGCTATTGGTAACAATTCTGCTATGGAGGCGCGGCTTCGCCAATAAGACAAAGGATCAAAAAGTGGACATCGGGGAGAGATATATCGCGTTTAGGAGAACTCTTAGGCACCTAATCCACGACGAGCAGCATGATATGCTAAAAAATCCCTCCGGATGGCCCGGAGGGAGTGAAAGATTAGTGCAGCTTCAGACGTGGACGAATGACGCGGTTGATTCTGCCCACCAGCATCATCAGGCCCGTTTTAAAGTAGCCGTGCAGCGCGATCTGGTGCATACGGTACAGGGAGATATACACGAAGCGTGCAATGCGCCCTTCCACCATCATCGAGCCACGCATCAGGTTACCCATCAGGCTACCGACGGTAGAGAAGTTTGACAGCGATACCAGCGAACCGTGGTCTTTATAGACATACGCCTTCATTGGCTTGCCTTTGTACTGCGCCAGGATGTTGTGCAGCACCAGGCTTGCCATCTGGTGCGCGGCCTGAGCGCGCGGCGGCACGAAGCCCCCTTCAGGACGCGCGCAGGAAGCACAGTCACCAATAGCGAAGATTTCAGGGTCGCGCGTGGTTTGCAGCGTCGGCTCGGTGACCAGCTGGTTAATGCGGTTGGTTTCCAGGCCGCCGATATCTTTCATAAAGTCAGGCGCTTTGATACCGGCCGCCCAGACCATCAGATCCGCTTTGATATACTCGCCGTCTTTGGTGTGCAGGCCGCCTTCGTCGGCGCTGGTCACCATGGTCTGCGTCAGCACCCGCACGCCCAGCTTGGTGAGTTCATTGTGCGCCGCACCGGAAATACGCGGAGGCAGCGCAGGCAGAATGCGTTCACCGGCTTCAACCAGCGTGACGTTCAGCGCATCGTTCGTTAACCCTTTGTAACCGTAGCTGTGCAGCTGTTTAACCGCATTGTGTAGCTCTGCGGACAGCTCAACGCCTGTCGCGCCGCCGCCGACAATGGCAATGTTAACCTTGCCATTCGCACCCAGATTGCTGGTGTACTTCAGGAACAGGTTCAGCATTTCCTGATGGAAACGACGCGCCTGGTGCGGGTTATCGAGGAAGATACAGTGCTCTTTAACGCCCGGCGTGTTGAAGTCGTTGGAGGTACTGCCGAGCGCCATCACCAGCGTGTCATACGCCAGCTTGCGCTCGGGGACCAGCAGCTCGCCTTTTTCATCACGCAGCTCGGCCAGGGTAATGGTTTTGCTCTCACGGTTGATGTCAACCACCGAGCCCAGCTGGAACTGGAAATGATGGTTGCGCGCGTGCGCCAGATAGCTCAGCGCGTCCACGCCCTCATCCAGTGAGCCGGTCGCCACTTCGTGCAGCAGCGGTTTCCACAGGTGGCTGTGGTTACGATCCACCAGCGTGATTTTGGCTTTTTTACCGCGCCCCAGCTTCTTGCCCAACTGTGTGGCCAGCTCCAGCCCGCCAGCACCACCGCCTACAATCACTATCTTTTTCAATGGCGTAGTCAACGTGACCCCCTCAAATTATTAACCAATTGTTAATTAAAAGTTATGAAAATAACCCTTAATTAACAACAGGTTACAGCACTGAAACCATTCAGGTGCATTGAGAATAACACGTCAGGCGCATTGGTCATACCAAAATTGATATGCATCAAGTTTTGATGGCTTAAAAGTAGACAATTCTGGACAAAAAGAAACCCGGTGCGCATTCGCGACCGGGTTTCTGAAGTGGCAGGCTGTGGTTTAGCCCAGCGTTTTAAAGGCTTTGATGCGCTGGAGGTGCGGGGAGATGTTCTTGAACTTGTGGGTCTGCTCTTCGTCCCAGACGATCTCGTAATAGTGATGCAGCAGCTCTGCGGCCCGATGGCTGTTCAGTGCTTCATCATTACGCGAGAGGATCACCAGACAGCGATCGCGGTTTTTCTCACGGAAGTTGCTCACGCACTTGGTCGCAATATCGACATACTCTTCCGGGCGGTCAATTTTGCCTTCCATGTTCTCATTCGGGAAAAGATTAGGATTGAAGACCACCTGGCGGATGTCGCACAGGAAGCCAATCCGCTCCGCCCAGTAGCCGCCCAGCCCCACGCCGCAAATCAACGGGCGATCGTCGACGTTAAGCTGCAGCATCTTGTCCACCTCTTTGAGCAGATGCTGCATATCATGCTTCGGATGGCGCGTACTGTAGCTAATCAGCCGTACATCGGGATCGATAAACTGCAGCTGTAGCACCTTCTCATGATTACCAGGACTGTTTGAGTCAAAACCGTGTAAATAGATGATCATTGTCTTCTCACCACGCTACGCCTTCCGGGAGGGTTTACAGGCTGGCTTTATGTGCCTGCCAGCGCTCATTCAGGTCTTCAAGCCGGGCGTTGACCGACTTCCAGCGCGCCGAATCCATCAGCTCCTGACGGCTAAATGAACCTTTATGATACAAATGCGTAACACGCTCTGCATTGATCGGTGACAGGTTATCCAACACGCTAACGGCACCTTTACGATTATTGCAGACCAGGATCATATCGCAACCTGCATCCAGCGAGGCCTGACCGCGCTCAGCATAGCTGCCCATGATTGCCGCCCCTTCCATCGACAGATCGTCGGAGAAAATGACGCCGTTGAAACCCAGCTCCTGGCGCAGAACGGTTTTCAGCCAGTGCGGGGAGCCGCTGGCAGGACGCGGATCGACATCGCTGTAAATCACGTGCGCGGGCATAATGGCGTCCAGCTTGTTATCGGTGATAAGCGAGCGGAACACCGACATATCTTTGGCGCGAATTTCCGCTTCCGGACGCGGGTCGCGCGGGGTCTCTTTGTGGGAATCCGCCGTCACCGCCCCGTGGCCCGGGAAGTGTTTCCCGGTAGTTTTCATTCCCGCCTCGTGCATCCCGTCGATAAACCGGGTCGCCATTGCCAGCGCAATACGCGGATCTTCATGGTAGGAGCGCTCGCCAATCGCGGCGCTGATATGGCCCACATCCAGCACCGGGGCAAAGCTGATGTCGATATCCATGGCAATCATTTCGCTGGCCATCAGCCAGCCGGCTTCCTGCGCCAGTTTCCCACCTTCTTCCGTGCCGAGCAGCGCGGCGAAAGACTGGGCTGCCGGCAGGCGGGTAAAACCGTCGCGAAAACGCTGCACGCGGCCGCCTTCCTGATCGACGGCCACCACCAGATGATTGCGCGACGCGGCGCGGATCTGGCGCACCAGTTCACGCAGTTGCGCCGGATCGTGATAGTTGCGGGTAAACAGGATCAGGCCGCCCACCAGCGGATGCGCCAGAATTTCACGCTCCTCCGCATCCAGCTCAAACCCTTCTACATCTAACATGACTGGACCCACACTCACCTCTCTTATCCTTTCGTTTGTAACTGGCGCCAGGCATCGTCTGCCAGCGCAATAAATTGTTTATCTCTGGACTGCTGCAAACGCATCTCAAACCAGCCCGCCATCAGCATGATGACCCAGGGCCGCCAGCGTCTCACCTGGTGTGCCAGCGCATCGGCGTTAAAGTGCGCAACGCTGGCATAGTCTCTGATGAGTTTCTGCCGCGCGGCTTCACTTTCCGTCCAGACCGCGGCCAGCTCCAGCGCCACATCGCCGTCTCCGGCATATTCCCAGTCGATAAGCCTGGCGCCCTGTGGCGTATGCACGATGTTCCCGGCGTGCACATCCATATGTAACGGCGAGAGCCGAATCGGTTGCGGCTCGCCCGCTTTACGCAGCCGTTTGAGATGCGCAAGCCACACTGGGGTACGTCTTGCTGGAGAGGCTTGTTGCCAGTAGTTTTCCAGCAGTGGAAGTAAGGCGATTCGCCACCCCAGACGCTGTTGCTGGTGCAGATGATACAGCATCGCCGCAAGCGCTGGGGTGTCCGGCAGCGCGCTTTTCACCTCCCCCTCCAGATAGTCGACGGCCATCCAGCCCTTGCTGAAAAATCGGGGTTCAGGCACGAGATCCGACGGAAGGCGTTTGAGGGCGCGAAACTGACGGCGAAACTGGAAAGCCGGGGCGAAGGGATCGTGGTTCTGCCGCAAGACCAGACGGTGCGCGCCCCGCGCTATAATGCAACTCGCGCCGCTAAGCCCGGAGTGGGCCTGCGGCGCGATAAGGCGGTACTGTGGAAAATAACGCGTCAGAATCTCTTCACGCGTGGTGTCATTGTTGCGTAACCGCACCTTTACCTGACCAGATAATTTCGCCTGTCTGAACCAGCATCAGCTGCATCTGCAGGGCTGGGGTATTCACGTTACCGGTCACATTAGAGTACAGCACATACTGGGCGCCAACGTTGCGGGCAATGCCAATCGCCTTGCTGCGGGTGCCGAGGCTATCCTGCGGCGACAGGCCCAGCTGCTGTTTGGCTAACGCGAGCTGCTGAGCAGAGACCAGCGTAAACTTACCGTTGTTTGCCAGTGCATTGCGCAGCGTTTCTGTCGCTTCGCCCGCGTTCAGCGAACCGTTGGTACGGTTGTTCACGCTATCCACCAGCAGCACGCTGCCTGCCGTCACGCCCTGAGCCTGCAGCATTTTACCGACCATCGGCTGCATCGCACCGTTCCAGTCGTAATGGCGCACGCGCGGCGCAGGTTGTGACGTCTGGTCCTGATGTTCAATCGGGCCAGGCTGTGACGGAATAGACGGTACAGACGGCACGGTTGGCTGGGTCTGCGTTGGCGGTGTCGGCTGCTCGGTACCCGGCTTTGCCTCTTCCACAGGTGCTGGCTGTTCTGTACGGGTCACACACCCTGCGAGGAACAGCGCGAATGCGGTCACGAGCGCATAACGGCTCATATTTTTAATCAAGGTTCACCCCTTAGAGATAAAGATAAAGTCTCACCTTATGCGCACCCAGATAGCTGGCGCTGTCATAGAGCGTTACCGACGACCTTGCCGGAAGAGTGACGCTGCGCGGCGCCTCCAGCGGGTGCATCTCAAGACCTCTTACGTCATACCAGAAAAAACGGTAGTGGACCGTCACCGGTTCATTTCTTTCGTTATAGAGCGTAGAGGAGGCAGAAGATTTAATTTCACTGATGGTCAGTGCGGGCTGTTGCGCCGTGATGCCCGCAGCCAGCACGGAGGATTCCATCACCAGCGTCTGTTCATCGCTGACGGGGATCGCCGGACGCGTGCTGCACCCCACAACCATCATCGTCATTACCAGCGCTGCAATACGCCCTTTAAACATGTTACAGACCTTTGTGAGCCAGCATCGGTCCCAGCGGACGTCCACCCAGCAGATGCATGTGAATATGATAAACTTCCTGGCCGCCATGACGATTACAGTTCATGATCAGACGATAACCGTCTTCCGCTATGCCTTCCTGCTCGGCAATTTTCGCCGCCACCGTCAGCATACGACCTAACGCCACTTCGTGCTCGGTTTTTACGTCGTTTACGGTCGGAATCAGAATATTAGGAATGATAAGGATGTGTGTCGGTGCCTGAGGGGAAATGTCCCGGAAAGCCGTTACCAGTTCATCCTGATAGACGATATCCGACGGGATTTCGCGGCGAATAATTTTACTGAAAATCGTTTCTTCAGCCATGACCTTTTCCTTTTTTGTTAGGTGCGTCCGCTGTTAACACACTCTCTGGAGGACTGTGTGACACAATTCAAGAGTATGAGCGAGTTTCTCCTGTCCTTTCAACCTTCTCCCCCGAATTCTTTGCTGAATATTTATCAGCTGACTGAAGAGTGACCGCTCGCGTGCCATAACGGGCTGAAACATTATTTCAGTTTCGCACGACACATCTGTTTACAGCATTAATGGCAATGCGTATATTTCGCATTTGCATTTTCATGCGCATTTTTAACATAGAAAACGACGTCAGACCGTATTTGTGGGACTGACGCAAACACTCTTCACCGTTCATAAGGGTTTGATAATGTCTTTCATTGATCACACCAGGGATGGGCAACGTCAGCCTGTCGCAACACCTTCGTTGCTGGCAGCCTGTATTGCTATGGCATTGACGCCAGCCGCCGCTTTCGCTGCATCAGCAACCGAAGACACCGTCGTCGTGGATGGAGGTTTTGACAATACGCAGGATCCTTCCGCAAGTCAGAACCGGGATTACAGCGTAAAAACCACCACCACCGGCACAAAGCTGTTGCTGGTTCCCCGTGATATCCCACAGTCCGTTAGCGTCATTAGCCAACAGCGCATGGCGGATCAGAACCTTCAGTCTATCGGCCAGGTGTTGACTAACACCACGGGCGTAACGGCGCAGGTGCAGGACAGCGATCGTACCGTATTTTACTCGCGCGGATTTTTCGTCAGTAACTACGCCTTTGACGACCTGCCCACCTCCATCAGCGAAGTGTGGAACTTCGGCGACACCGCCGCCGATACCGCGATTTACGACCGTATCGAAGTGGTTCGCGGCGCGACCGGGCTGATGTCCGGCACCGGTAACCCGGCGGCGTACGTCAATATGGTGCGTAAGCATGCGGACAGCAATGAGTTCAAAGGCAATGTCTCGGCCAGCTACGGCAGCTGGGACAAACAGCGCTACGTGCTGGATCTCCAGGCACCGCTGGTAGAGTCCGGGAAGGTACGGGGACGCCTGATTACGGGCTATCAGGACAACGACAGCTTCGTTGATAACTACCACTACCGGAAGAAGTTCCTCTACGGCGTGGTGGATGCGGACGTCACCGACAGCACCACCCTCTCTGTAGGGTATGAATATCAGGAAAGCCACACCGCCGATCCGACCTGGGGCGGATTGCCGACCTGGTACAGCGACGGGAGTAAAACCGACTACAATCGCAGCCAGACCGTCGCGCCTGACTGGGCCTACTCGGACAAGGATAGCACCCGCATCTTCGCTAACCTGACCCAGCGTTTCGACAACGGCTGGGAAGCGCACGTCAACGGCATGCACGCGGAGACCAACTTCGACAGCAAGCTGATGTATATGTCCGGCTATCCGGAAAAAGAGACCGGGGCGGGCATGGTTGGCTACGGCGGCTGGAACAGAGGTGAACGCAAACAGGATGCGGTTGATGCCTTCCTGCGCGGCGGCTTCGATCTTTTCGGCCGCCAGCATGAGATGATGTTTGGCGGCAGTTTCAGCCGACAGCGCAACCACTATGACAACAGAATGCCGGATGCGCTGTACGGCATGGTGGACGTGGGGAATTTCAAAAACTGGAACGGAAATATCGCCGATCCGCAGTGGACGCCGTGGAAGCTCTATAGCCAGGACGACATTCGCCAGTCCTCAGCGTACACCTCCGCCCGCTTCTCGTTGGCTGACCCGCTGCACCTGATCCTCGGGGCGCGCTACACCAACTACAACATTCGCTATAACCCGGCGGGCTCTCCTGACACCCGTCTGGAAAGCACTGAAGATGACGTAACGCCTTACGCGGGCCTGGTCTACGATATCAACGAAGACTGGTCGACCTACGTCAGCTATACCTCCATCTTCCAGCCGCAGGACAAGCGCGACGCCAGCGGACGTTATCTCGATCCGACCACGGGCAAAAGCTACGAAGCCGGTGTTAAAGCAGACTGGTTTAATACCCGTCTGACCACCTCGCTGGCGATTTTCCGCATCGAGCAGGATAACGTGGCGAGCAACACCTATACCTACATGCCGAGCGGTGAGTCGATTTATGAATCGCTGGACGGCGTGGTCAGCAAAGGGATTGAGTTCGAGCTGAACGGCGCCCTGACCGATAACTGGCAGCTGACGTTCGGCGCGACCCGCTACATTGCGGAAGAAAAGAACGGCAGCGCTGTCATTTCCGATCAGCCGCGCACGACAATGAAGCTGTTTACCCGTTATCAACTGCCAATGCTGCCGGCGCTGACGGTGGGCGGTGGCGTAAACTGGCAGAACAAAGTGTGGACGGATGTGGACGGTGGCCCGGCGGGACAATCCCGCGCAGAGCAAGGCAGCTACGGACTGGTTAACCTGTTCAGCCGCTATCAGGTCACCAAAGATTTTGCTATTCAGGCGAACGTCAACAACCTGTTCGACAAAGAGTATTACGATTACGTCGGCTCTTACGTGGTTTATGGCGCACCGCTGAACGTCTCAGTGAGCGCAAGCTACGACTTCTGAGTGTTGGCACAACAAACCACAGTAATAAAAAAGGCAGCCATTCGGCTGCCTTAGTCTCCCCAGGTCACAGCTTAGCTGTTGCGGATGTACTCATCCATTTCGGTTTTCAGGTTATCGGATTTAGTACCGAAGATAGCCTGAACGCCCGAACCTGCAACAACCACGCCCGCTGCACCCAGTTTTTTCAGACCCGGCTGGTCCACTTTCGCAACGTCGGCAACGCTCACACGCAGACGAGTGATGCACGCGTCCAGGTTAGTGATGTTCTCTTTACCGCCGAACGCAGCAACCAGTGCCGGAGCCATTTCGCTGGTCGCGCCTGCTTTGCTGTCTTCAGTTGCATCTTCACGACCCGGAGTTTTCAGGTCCAGTGCTTTGATCAGCACGCGGAAGATGGTGTAGTAAACAACGGCGTAGCACGCACCCACGATTGGGAACAGCCACAGCTTGCTGCTGTTACCGGACAGAACGATAAAGTCGATCAGGCCGTGAGAGAAGGACGTACCGTCACGCATACCCAGCAGGATACAGATTGGGAACGCCAGGCCAGCCAGTACAGCGTGGATGATGTACAGGATTGGCGCAACGAACATGAAGGAGAACTCGATCGGCTCGGTGATACCGGTCAGGAACGAGGTCAGCGCTGCGGAGATCATGATACCGCCCACTTTTGCACGGTTTTCTGGCTTAGCAGAGTGCCAGATTGCAATCGCAGCAGCCGGCAGGCCGTACATTTTGAACAGGAAGCCACCAGACAGTTTACCTGCAGTTGGGTCACCCGCCATGTAACGTGGGATATCGCCGTGGAACACCTGACCTGCTGCGTTGGTGAATTCACCAATCTGCATCTGGAATGGAACGTTCCAGATGTGGTGCAGACCGAATGGCACCAGGCAACGCTCGATGAAGCCGTAGATACCGAACGCGACAACCGGGTTCTGGTAAGCAGCCCACTGAGAGAAGGTCTGGATAGCGGAACCGATTGGTGGCCAGATGAAGGACAGGATCACGCCAGTGAAAATCGCTGCCAGACCAGAGATGATCGGAACAAAACGCTTGCCCGCGAAGAAGCCCAGATACTCAGGCAGCTTGATGCGATAGAAGCGGTTGAACATATACGCTGCAATCGCACCGGAGATGATACCGCCCAGAACACCGGTATCTGCCAGGTGTTTCGCGGCAATCTCTTCTGCAGGTAAATGCAGAACCAGCGGCGCAACCACAGCCATGGTTTTCACCATGATGCCGTAAGCAACCACTGCAGCCAGCGCAGAAACGCCGTCGTTATTGGTGAAGCCCAGCGCCACACCGATAGCGAAGATCAGAGGCATGTTAGCAAAGACGGAACCGCCTGCTTCAGCCATCACATGGGAAACTACGGCTGGCAGCCAGCTGAAGTTAGCAGAACCGACACCCAGCAGGATACCTGCGATAGGCAGTACGGATACTGGCAGCATCAGCGATTTACCGACCTTTTGCAGGTTAGCAAATGCATTCTTAAACATAATTGAGAGTGCTCCTGAGTATTTGTGCTTTTTTTACGCTTTCACGCATTGGCCCGGGGGGAGTACCGTGCCGTGGACAGGACATCTAAGCGCCCTTTATTTATTACACAGAGTAAAATAATTCCCTCTGAGTTTGTTTGACGGCTATCACGTTTCAGCTTAAGACGGTCGAAAAACTTTCAGTAATTTACAAAAAGCATGTCTGGATGTTTCTAAGAACACCGTCACCGCCCCAAATGAGGCGGTGAACTTTACTCGTTTTATTTATTAATTACGAGCCTAAAAAAAACAGGCTTATCAGACGGATTGCAGGCGGGCGGGGTCGATATGGAACAGCGCAGAGAAGTTTTGCGTCGTGACGCGGGCCAGCTCTTCGATACTGACGCCTTTAAGCACGGCCATGTACTCTGCGACGTCTCGCGTCATGGCCGGCTGGTTCTCTTTACCGCGATGCGGTACCGGCGCCAGATACGGAGAGTCTGTTTCCACCAGAATGCGATCGAGCGGGACATAGCGCGCAGCATCACGGAGCTGCTCAGCGTTACGGAACGTCACGATCCCGGAAAACGAAATATAAAACCCCAAATCAAGCAGTTTACCCGCCGTTTCTCTGTCTTCTGTGAAACAGTGTAGTACGCCACCGCAATCCGTCACGTTTTCTTCCCGGAGGATCGCCAGCGTATCGGCGCGCGCATCGCGTGTATGTACGATGACCGGTTTATTCAGTTCGCGGCCGATGCGGATATGGTTGCGGAAAGACGCCTGCTGGCGCGCTTTCGTTTCCGGCGTGTAAAAATAGTCCAGCCCGGTTTCACCCATCGCCACGACGCCCGCTTCTGCTGCCAGTCGGCGCAGCTCTTCTACGTCATACTCTTCGTCCTGGTTCAGCGGATGAACGCCGCAGGAGAACACCACGTTATCGCGATCGCCCACCAGCTCACGCATTGAGCGATACCCCGGCAGCGTCGTCGCCACCGCAAGACAAAATTTCACATCGCGGGCAGCGGCTTTCGCCAGCACGTCATCCACGTCGTTGTGCAGGGATTGATAATCCAGGCCATCAAGATGGCAGTGTGAGTCGACTAAAAACATAATGTCTCTCTCAGAGATGGGAAACAGGCGGCGTAACGCCCGGTTGCAGGTAGTGTTCAATACGCAGTAACTGGTCGGTCAGCAAAAGCTCGCGATTAAGACCCGTCACGGTTAAAAGCTGTTCGCGGCTCTCGCAAACATCATGAAGGATAGCGTGCAGAGACGCGCCTGTAAGGCGGCTTGCCAGCATGTTCACCAGGGGCCACGCGTCCGGGTTAGTCAGCAGCGTAGCCCCTTGCTGGATTTTTAGCGCATCGAGCAATAAGGAGGCCAGCCAGTGCAGACGCTCGACGGCCCGATCGCTATTCAGCGCAGGCAGTAAACTCAGCCAGTCCTGGTTGTTAAGTGAAGCCTCAACGGCCCGGCAGAGCGCTTCTCGCTGCGACCAGACGTCAGGCTGTAGTAATGCCAGCGCCGCCGCGGGGGCGCCGCTGCTGAGGCGCAGCGCAGACAACGCACTCTCCTGTGACGTTGTCACCTCTCGCTCAAGCCAGCTTAACGCCCACGATTCCTGAGGTACCGCCAAATGATGGAGACGACAACGGCTGCGCAGCGTCGCCAGTAAACGTCCCGGGTCCCGGCAGGAAAGGAAAAACCACGTCTTTTCCGGCGGCTCTTCCAGGGTTTTAAGCAGCGCGTTCGCCGCCGCCTCGGTAAGCAACGCAGCGTCGTTGAGCCAGACCACTTTTGCCCCGCCCAGACGCGCATGTTCGTACAGTTTCTCGCTGACTTCACGCACGGCATCAATGCCAAGCGCGCTTTTGCCCTTCTCAGGCTCAAGCGTGTAATAGTCAGGATGCGTGCCAGCCTGCATCAGCTGGCAGCCGCGGCATTTACCGCAGCTTTTATGCCCTTCCGGCTGCTGGCACATCAGAAAACGAGTGATGGCGTAGATCAACGCATCATCCCCCATTCCCGGCAACGCCTGAATCAGTAACGCATGATGCCCCCGACCGGCCTGATAGCTGGCGATCAGCTGTTCAAAGTGCGGGCGCAACCATGGATACCATTTCATGCCTGCTGCTCCTGTAGCCACTGCGTAACGGTCTGTTGAATATCGCGCGTGACGTCGTCCAGAGATTGCGTGGCGTCAATGGTACGAATTGCGCTGTCCCGCGCGGCCAGCTCAAGATAGCGCGCGCGCGTGCGGTTAAAGAAATCGAATGACTCTTGCTCAATGCGATCCAGTTCGCCGCGCGCGCGGGCGCGCCTGAGGCCCACTTCCGGGGTCACATCCAGGTAGAGGGTCAGGTCCGGGCGAAAATCCCCCAGTACGGCATCGCGAAGGGTTGCCAGCATCGCCTGGTCAATACCGCGTCCGCCACCCTGATAGGCCTGAGTCGACAGATCGTGACGGTCGCCGATCACCCACTTGCCGTCGGCCAGAGCAGGTTTAATCACGGTCTCAACCAGCTGGACGCGCGCCGCATAGAACATCAGCACTTCGGCTTTGTCAGTAATAACCTCGTCACCAACGGATTTAATATCCAGCACCAGACTGCGCAGTTTCTCCGCCAGCTGAGTACCGCCCGGCTCACGGGTAAAGACCATGTCAGCGACGCCAAGCGATTTCAGCGTATCCACTACCACGTTACGGGCGGTGGTTTTACCCGCCCCTTCGAGTCCCTCAATGACAATGTATTTACTGCGCATTTTTTTCCTTAAGTGCCTTCAGATAGTCCTGAACAGAGCGATTATGGCTGGCAAGGTTGGTGTTAAAGGTATGCCCCCCTTTTCCATCAGCCACAAAATAGAGGTATGGTGTTTTGGCCGGGTGCGCGGCGGCTTTGAGCGAAGCCTCGCTCGGCGTGGCTATCGGGCCCGGCGGTAAGCCGTTAATCACGTAGGTATTATACGCCGTTGGCGTCTCCAGATCTTTTCTGGAGATCTTACCGGCATAGCTCTCGCCCATGCCGTAGATAACGGTCGGGTCGGTTTGCAGACGCATGCCGATGCGCAGGCGGTTGATAAATACCGACGCGACCCGGTCGCGCTCAGCCGCCACGGCCGTCTCTTTCTCAATGATCGAGGCCATTGTCACAAACTGGTTTTGATCTTGATAAGGCAGCCCGTCCATGCGCCCTTCCCAGGCGGAATCAACTGCCTCGACCATCTTTTTGTGTGCCCGTTTAAGAATCGCCACATCGGTCGTGCCCGCCGTATACATCCAGGTGTCTGGCCAGAACCAGCCTTCCACCCACTCAGGATGTTCAAATTTCAGCACCTCAGCGACCGTCTCATAGCGGTCATCTTTGAGCGTGTGCTTGATGTAAGGCGCATCACGCAGCTGCTTGAGGTAATCGCTTAAGCGCATCCCTTCAACAAAGCGCAGCGGGAACTGTGCCTCTTTACCGCTTTCCAGCAGCTGCAGCATCTCTCTGACGGTCATGCCGGGCGTAAAGCGATAGGTACCAGCCTTGAAGTGAGACAGTTCAGGCTCGATACGCAATAACCACTGGAACACGCGTGGACGGTTGATGATTTTATCCCCGTAAAGCTGCTCGCCCAGCGCCATCCGCCCGGTACCGGCTTTCAGGGTAAAAATCGTCTCGTCTTTAATCAGGATTTTACTGTCCGCCAGCTGGCGAACCTTCCATACTCCCGCTCCGCCGGCAATACCCAGCGCAACGATCAGGAGAAGGACAAAGCGCAACATTTTCTTCATGACTTTTTGATTTGCTCACATATCGGGGCTAAAAACGTAAAGAGCTCTCGCGAAGACCAGCGCTGTTGACTATACGCCCGAACGGGTATAACAGGCATCAGCGCATTGCAGATCACAACTTCATCGGCGGACAGCAGCGCCTCTTCCTTCGCGTTTACTTCGACAACGCGAAAGCCTGCATGTGCCAGCTGTTGCAAACAAAACTGGCGCATGATGCCGTTAACCCCAGCCTGCTCCAGCGAAGGGGTGAAGACCTCACGGCCCTTCCGCCAGAGTAAATTAGCCGCACAGCATTCCGTAATGAACCCTTCGCTGTCAAGGACTAGCGCCTCATCGGCGTCCGTCTGTTCAAGATGAGTACGAATAAGCACCTGTTCAAGGCGGTTAAGATGTTTTATTCCGGCGAGCATAGGGTTTCGCCCCAGCCGTACCGGGCTCAGCGTCAGCGTTATCCCCTCCTCACGCCAGCGCGCATAGTGAGCAGGATACGCTGATACGGAAAGAATACGCGTGGGATGCTGACAGGCGGAACCGCTGTACCCTCGCCCGCCGCTGCCGCGGCTAAGAATAACTTTTAAAACGCCGTTTGTATTACCTGACGCCAGCCGGCGCATCTCGCGCTCAAGAATGTCCCACTGCATGAAGGGAATCAGCAATTTCTCGCAGGCTTTTTGTAAACGACGGATATGGGCGTCAAGCAGGCTCACCTCACCGTCAAGAATACGCGCAGTGGTGAAACAGCCATCGCCAAACTGGATTGCCCTGTCGCTTGCCGGCAGCGTTTCTTGCTCAAGGCCATTAATTAAAAACATGGTGGCTCCTTATGCGTGGAGGCTCAGTCTGGCAGGATGTTAAAAGCCGGACAAGGGGATTTTCCCTAATAAAAAAGGCCCGCTAAGCGGACCTTTTTTTATAGCTTTCGGGCAGTCAGGCTCAGACCTTTTTGAAGATCAGAGAACCATTCGTGCCGCCAAAGCCGAAGGAGTTACACAGGGTGTACTCCATACCGCTAACCTGACGCGCTTCGTGCGGAACGAAGTCCAGATCGCAACCTTCATCCGGGTTATCCAGGTTGATGGTTGGCGGCACAGCCTGATCGCGCAGCGCAAGGATAGAGTAGATTGACTCTACTGCACCCGCCGCACCCAGCAGGTGACCGGTCATGGATTTCGTGGAGCTGACCATTACGCGGCTGGCAGCCTCGCCGAAGATAGACTTAACCGCCTGCGCTTCTGCTTTATCGCCTGCAGGCGTAGAAGTGCCGTGCGCGTTAACGTAGCCAATCTGTGCAGGGGTAATACCCGCATCACGGATCGCATTTTCCATCGCCAGCGCAGCACCCGCGCCGTTCTCCGGAGGAGACGTCATGTGATACGCATCGCTGCTCATCCCGAAGCCAACGACTTCAGCATAAATTTTCGCGCCACGTTTTTTCGCATGTTCGTACTCTTCCAGTACGAGCATACCTGCGCCGTCACCCAGCACGAAACCATCGCGGTCTTTATCCCACGGACGGCTCGCCGCCTGAGGGTTATCGTTACGGGTTGAGAGCGCACGCGCTGCGCCGAAACCACCAACACCCAGTGGGGTACTGGCTTTTTCAGCACCGCCCGCAACCATAGCATCTGCATCGCCGTACGCAATGATACGCGCGGCCTGGCCGATGTTATGTACGCCAGACGTACACGCGGTAGCGATAGAGATGCTTGGCCCACGCAGGCCGAACATAATGGTCAGGTGACCTGCCACCATGTTAACAATCGTGGACGGAACGAAGAACGGGCTGATCTTACGCGGTCCGCCATTCATCAGCGATGTATGGTTTTCCTCGATCAGGCCAAGACCACCAATCCCGGAGCCGATAGCGGCGCCGATACGGGTTGCGTTCTCTTCCGTAATCTCAAGGCCAGAATCCTGCATGGCCTGAACGCCAGCGACAATTCCATATTGAATGAAGGCATCCATCTTGCGCTGTTCTTTGCGCGAGATGATCTCTTCACAGTTAAAATCCTTTACTAAGCCAGCAAATTTCGTTGCATAGGCGCTAGTATCGAAATGGTCGATTAGGCTGATGCCGCTCTGACCGGCAAGGAGAGCTTTCCAGGTGGACTCTACGGTATTGCCGACAGGAGACAACATGCCAAGTCCGGTCACAACTACACGACGCTTAGACACGTTTGTCCTCCAGGGAGGGATAAAAAAAGAGATACGTGGGACTAAAAAAGATAAAACTCAGGCGGTCGAATGACCGCCTGGAGATGTTCACTTACGCCTGGTGGCCGTTGATGTAATCAATGGCAGCCTGAACGGTGGTGATTTTCTCAGCTTCTTCGTCCGGAATCTCAGTATCAAACTCTTCTTCCAGAGCCATTACCAGCTCAACGGTGTCAAGAGAATCTGCGCCCAGGTCTTCAACGAAGGAAGCGGAGTTCACAACTTCTTCCTGCTTAACGCCCAGCTGTTCGCCGATAATTTTCTTAACGCGTTCTTCGATAGTGCTCATACTCTTAAATTTCCTATCAAAACTCGCTTTCGCGATGGTTTTCGTAGTGTATAAAATGTTGAAAAATTTGCAACTAAATCCCGGCAGGTCTTACCACGATTTTACGTTATTTTGAGGCCATTTGCCCTAATAACGCAAATATTTTCGATCGTGATTAAACCATGTACATCCCGCCGTTGACGTGGAGGGTCTCACCAGTGATGTAACCCGCTTCGTCAGAGGCTAAAAATGCAACCGCACTGGCGATTTCTTTAGGGTCGCCAAGACGACCCGCCGGAACTGCCGCCAGCGTACCCGCACGCTGATCATCAGTCAGCGCACGCGTCATGTCCGTTTCAATAAAGCCCGGAGCAACAACGTTTACAGTAATCCCGCGGGACGCGACTTCACGCGCCAGCGACTTACTGAAACCGATCAGACCTGCTTTCGCCGCAGCGTAGTTAGCCTGACCAGCATTTCCCATGGTACCAACCACAGAACCAACAGTGATAATACGACCATGACGCTTTTTCATCATAGCGCGCATTACCGCTTTTGACAGACGGAATACAGATGACAGGTTGGTTTCGATAATATCGTTCCACTCATCATCTTTCATTCGCATCAGCAGGTTGTCGCGAGTGATCCCGGCATTATTGACCAGAATATCCACTTCACCAAACTCTGCGCGAATATTTTCCAGAACAGATTCGATAGATGCAGGTTCGGTCACATTCAGTACCAGACCTTTACCGTTCGCACCCAGATACTCGCTGATGGCCTGAGCGCCATTCTCGCTGGTTGCTGTACCAATCACCTTCGCGCCGCGCGCGACCAGTGTTTCAGCAATTGCACGCCCGATACCGCGGCTTGCGCCAGTAACCAGGGCAATTTTTCCTTCAAAACTCATGGTATTCCTCTTTTATTGCGAGAGTGCCGCTGACATCGCTTCCGGCTCGTTAATCGCCGAGGCAGTCAGGGTGTCAACAATACGTTTCGTCAGACCGGTGAGGACTTTACCAGGACCGACTTCATAAAGGTGCTCAACGCCCTGAGAGGCCATAAACTCAACGGTTTTAGTCCACTGTACCGGGCTATAGAGCTGGCGAACCAGTGCGTCACGGATAGCCTCCGGCGCGGTTTCGCATTTCACATCGACGTTGTTCACAACAGAAATCGTCGGTGCGTTAAAGGTAATTTTTTCCAGCTCAGCCGCCAGTTTCTCGGCTGCGGGCTTCATCAGTGCGCAGTGAGACGGTACGCTGACCGGCAGCGGCAGTGCGCGTTTGGCGCCCGCGGCTTTACAGGCAGCACCGGCACGTTCAACGGCCTCTTTATGACCAGCAATAACAACCTGGCCCGGCGAGTTGAAGTTAACCGGAGAAACCACCTGCCCTTCAGCAGATTCTTCACACGCTTTTGCAATCGCGGCATCATCCAGACCAATAATGGCAGACATGCCACCCGTTCCTTCTGGCACCGCTTCCTGCATGAATTTACCGCGCAGTTCTACCAGGCGCACCGCGTCAGCAAACGCAATCACACCGGCGCACACCAGCGCAGAGTATTCACCCAGGCTATGACCCGCGAGCAGCGCTGGCGCTTTACCGCCCTGCTGCTGCCATACGCGCCACAGCGCAACGGACGCAGTCAGCAACGCTGGCTGAGTTTGCCAGGTTTTGTTCAGCTCTTCGGCCGGACCCTGTTGGGTCAGCGCCCACAGATCATAACCCAGCGCATCAGAAGCTTCACGAAAAGTCTCTTCAATGACCGGGTAGTTTGCTGCCATTTCAGACAACATCCCAACGGTTTGAGAACCCTGGCCCGGGAACACAAAAGCAAATTGCGTCATTTTTTATTCCTTATACTAGAAACGAACCAGCGCGGAACCCCAGGTGAACCCGCCACCGAAGGCTTCAAGCAAGACCAACTGGCCCCGTTTGATTCGTCCGTCGCGTACCGCTTCATCAAATGCGCACGGTACCGACGCCGCAGAGGTGTTGCCGTGACGATCCAACGTCACCACAACGTTATCCATCGACATGCCCAGCTTTTTAGCGGTGGCGCTGATGATACGCAGGTTCGCCTGATGCGGCACCAGCCAGTCGAGCGCGGTGCGTTCAAGGTTATTTGCTTCCAGCGTCTCATCGACAATGTGCGCAAGCTCGGTCACCGCCACCTTGAACACCTCGTTACCCGCCATGGTCAGGTAGATGGAGCTGTCCGGATTAACGCGATCGGCGTTAGGCAGCGTTAACAGCTCGCCGTAGCGGCCATCGGCATGCAGATGCGTGGAGATGATACCCGGCTCTTCGGACTGCCCCAGCAGCACCGCACCGGCACCATCACCGAAAATAATGATCGTTCCGCGATCGGTTGGATCGCAGGTACGCGCCAAAACGTCAGCACCGATAACCAGCGCATATTTGACGGAGCCAGATTTAACATACTGATCGGCAATGCTCAGCGCGTAGGTGAAACCTGCGCACGCAGCGGCAACGTCAAACGCCGGGCAGCCTTTAATACCGAGCATGTTCTGCACCTGACACGCCGCGCTTGGGAAAGCATGCGTGGCAGACGTCGTGGCAACCACGATCAAGCCAATCTCTTCTTTATCGATACCCGCCATTTCGATAGCGCGCTGTGCGGCTTCGTAACCCATGGTGGACACGGTTTCGTCTGGCGCGGCGATACGACGTTCACGGATACCTGTGCGCGTGACAATCCACTCGTCAGACGTATCTACCATTTTTTCCAGATCGGCGTTGGTACGCACTTGTTTTGGCAGGTAGCTGCCGGTACCTAAAATCTTCGTATACATGTACGCTCAGTCACTTTTAGCTAATACAGATTCCAGGCGAGCGGCAATCCGCTGAGGGACTTGTCGCTGCACCGCCTGCACTGCCTGTTCAATGGCGACAGAAAATGCTCGCTGATTGGCGGCGCCATGACTCTTAATCACGATGCCGCGCAATCCTAACAGACAGGCGCCATTATACTGGTCGGGGTTGAGGTGACTGAATCGCCGCGTCAGGCTCTTTTGTAACCAACGCTTCAATAAAATCAACCACCAGGCGCTTTTTTTGCCTTCTCCCTGAGATTTCAGCAGAGAAAGGAACATGCGCACGACCCCTTCCATGGTCTTCAACGTTACGTTTCCGGTGAAGCCATCGCACACCAGAACATCCGTTTTTCCCGTCAGCAACTCATTGGCTTCGAGATAACCAATATAGTTGATGGAGGGAACCTGTTTGAGCATTTCAGCAGCGTCGCGAATGCTGTCCAGGCCTTTGGTCTCTTCTTCACCAATATTCAATAACGCAACGCGGGGATTGTTGATCCCGACCACGTCTTCTGCCAGCACCGACCCCATCACGGCGAACTGAGCCAGCATGGTACTATCACAATCCACGTTAGCGCCCAAATCGAGCACCACCGTTTTCCCCTTCTGCTGATGCGGTAACACCGTCACCAGCGCCGGGCGCTCAATGCCCTCAATCGGCTTGAGCAGTAATTTCGACAGCCCCATCAGCGCGCCGGTATTGCCGGCGCTGACGCAAGCCTGCGCTCGCCCTTCTTTTACCAGCTCCAGCGCCATGCGCATAGAGCTGCCACGGCTATTACGAATCGCCTGTGAGGGGCGTGCATCACTGGCAATAACTGACTGCGCAGGAATAATCTGCAGACGCGAACGTTGTTCAAAGTCAGCTTTTGCAAGTAATGGCGTGATTGTGTCGGGATTGCCGACTAAAAGAAGTGTGAGTTGCGAATTAGAATTCAGTGCCTGCAATGCTGCAGGCACTGTCACGGAAGGGCCAAAATCTCCCCCCATGACATCTAACGCCAGGGTTAGACGTGTCAAGGTATCGTCGCAGCCTGGTTCGGTAACTTCCCCGTTTGCACGGGGAAATCCTCACTAAGCCTAATCACGCTTTCGCGCGATTACTTAGTGATAACCTTGCGGCCGCGGTAGAAACCGTCAGCGGTGATGTGGTGACGCAGGTGTTTCTCACCAGAAGTCTTGTCTACAGACAGGCTGGTAACTGCAGTCAGCGCGTCATGGGAACGACGCATGCCACGTTTGGAACGGGTTGGTTTATTCTGTTGTACGGCCATGGACCTTACTCCTCAATTACTTACGCTTTAAGCTGGCTAATACGGCAAATGGGTTTGGTTTTTGCGCTTCATCAGGCAGTTCCCCAAAGACCATGTCCGCCTCGGACACTTCACAGTGTTCAGAATCATGCACCGGAACAACTGGCAAGGAGAGGATGATTTCATCTTCAACCAGAGCCAGAAGATCGATTTCACCGAATTCGTTAACCTCAATCGGCTCATACGCTTCCGGGAGTGCTTCAGCCTGTTCGTCAGAACGAACCGGACTGAAACAATACGTTGTGTGAACATGCTGTACAAACGGTTTCCCGCAACGCTGACACTCGAGCGTTACCGTTACCTTTGCATCACCGGTTAAAACGGCGAGACGCTGGTTGTCGATAGCGAACGACATGGAGCATTCTACATCACTGTCCACACTGACTACAGATTCGGCAATACGCTCGGCCTGATCGGAAGTATAGATACCTTCGTAATCAAGGCGTTTTTGAGCCGTACGAACCGGATCAAGAGTCAGGGGTAATTTTACCTTTTGCATAGGGCGCGCATATTAACTTTGTAACGTCATAGAGTCAAAGAAAAAGGCAACCAGAGCTGCCTTTTGCCAATTATTCGCACACATTGCGGCCTGTAGTTTAAAATGGCTGGCATCGATACGCTATATCTGGTGATAAAAATATGCCAAATCTCGTCCTTGCTTCCACTTCTCCCTACCGTCGAACGCTGCTGGAAAAGCTCGGGATCCCGTTTGAATGCGCCGCGCCGGACGTTGATGAGACGCCGCAGCCGGGTGAATCACCGCGTCATCTGGTAACGCGTCTCGCTAAGGAGAAAGCGCAATCGCTGGCCGCACGTTATCCTGCACATTTGATTATAGGCTCCGATCAGGTTTGCGTGCTGGACGGCGAAATCACCGGCAAGCCTCATACGGAGGAGAATGCCTGCCAGCAGCTTCTGCGTGCGCGGGGCACTATCGTGACCTTTTACACGGGCCTGGCGCTCTATAACTCCGCCTCCGGCCATCTGCAAACCGAATGCGAGCCGTTCGACGTGCACTTCCGCCATCTTAGCGAGCAGGAGATTATGGACTACGTGCGCCGGGAACGTCCGCTGAACTGCGCAGGAAGCTTTAAGAGTGAAGGACTGGGGATTGCGCTGTTCGACAAAATGGATGGGCGGGATCCGAACACATTGGTGGGATTGCCGCTGATTGCCTTGTGCCAGATGTTACGGCGAGAAGAGTGTAATCCGCTGATCGTGTAAGTTATGCCCAGCGGCGCTTCGCTTGCATGGGCCTACGGGTTTCGTAGGCCGGGTAAGCGCAGCGCCACCCGGCACCTAATCAGCCGCGCAGAACCTTCAGGCAGCGTTTCAACTGCTCGTCCAGCGGCGCTTCAATACGGATAACTTCCCCGGTATTCGGATGGGTAAACTTCAGCGCTGCCGCATGCAGGAACAGACGCGACAGGCCCGTACCCGCCAGTTGCTTATCGAACTCGCGATCGCCGTAGCGGTCATCAAACGCAATCGGATGGCCCGCAAACTGGGTATGCACGCGAATCTGATGGGTACGCCCCGTCACCGGGCTGCAGCGCACCAGCGTGGCAAACTCATAGCGCTCTTCAACCTTAAAGCGCGTCTCCGACGGTTTCCCTTCCTGGCTCACGCGCACAATGCGCTCGCCGCTTTGCAGAATGTTCTTCAGCAGCGGGGCCTGCACCACCTTCACGTGGGACTGCCACTGACCGCGCACCAGCGCCAGATAATCTTTCTGCATGCCCTTTTCACGCAGCTGCTCGTGCAGGGAACGCAGCGCTGAACGCTTTTTCGCTACCAGCAGCACGCCTGAGGTATCACGGTCCAGGCGGTGAACCAGTTCGAGGAAACGGGCTTCCGGACGCAGCGCACGTAACCCTTCAATCACGCCGAAGCTCAGACCGCTACCACCGTGGACCGCGGTACCCGATGGCTTATTCAGCACCAGAATATGATCGTCCTCATAAAGGATGACATCGCTCAGGGCCGCGACTTTTTGCAGTTTCGGCGAAACCACCTCTTCTTCACGTTCAGCCACGCGCACCGGTGGAATACGCACTTCATCACCGGCTTCGAGCTTATACTCAGGCTTCACGCGTTTTTTATTCACCCGCACCTCGCCCTTACGCAGGATGCGGTAAATCATACTCTTTGGCACGCCCTTCAGTTGGGTGCGCAAGAAGTTATCGATGCGTTGCCCCGCGTAGTCATCCGCGATAGCAACCATTTTTACGGCTGGAGTCTCTGTTTTCATGGTTGGCGATTCTAAATATCGTCAGCCATTAGCGCCACTCATTTTTCTATGCTTATATTTACTTTTATCCGGCCTGCGCCCCGTTTCACGCAATCGATTTGGTGGTTATTAAACCAATCACCACCTTGAGGTGAAGAAACTGTGAGTAACCGGGTGATAATTGGTAAAAGTCATCTTGCTATAACCCGGCGAGCAGTGGAATAATGGGGCTGTTTTCCGCGTTAAATCCGGGTTTTGTAAGGATGTCGACGGAATGACCAATTTTGTCTGACCGATCATCCACGCAGCAATGGCGTAAGACGTATTGATCTTTCAGGCAGTTAGCGGGCTGCGGGTTGCAGTACTTCCCGGTATAAGGATTGTTCTCTGGAGAGTTCTACCCAGGCAATTCCCCTGATAATTGCGCTGTGTTTCCGTATGAAATACAGGCAACCGACACTCTGCGCCTCTTAAGCGAGCGACAACCGTGAGGTTGGCGACGTGAACAGACACGAGGCCATCGGTTCATACCCCGGAAAGCGTCACCTTGCCCGCAGCTTTGTCGTCAATGTAAGAATAACGAGTAAGTTACGATGAAAAGAATGTTAATCAACGCAACTCAGCAAGAAGAGTTGCGTGTCGCCCTTGTGGATGGGCAGCGCCTGTACGATCTGGATATTGAAAGTCCTGGACACGAACAGAAAAAAGCGAACATTTACAAAGGTAAAATCACCCGCATTGAACCAAGCCTTGAAGCTGCATTTGTCGATTACGGTGCTGAGCGTCATGGTTTCCTCCCTCTGAAAGAAATCGCCCGCGAATATTTCCCTGCAAACTACAACGCCCATGGCCGCCCAAACATCAAAGATGTTCTGCGTGAAGGTCAGGAAGTTATCGTTCAGATTGATAAAGAAGAGCGCGGCAACAAGGGTGCCGCACTGACCACCTTTATCAGCCTGGCGGGGAGCTATCTGGTGCTGATGCCAAACAACCCGCGCGCGGGGGGCATCTCTCGCCGTATCGAAGGTGATGACCGTACCGAGCTGAAAGAAGCGCTGGCAAGCCTTGAGCTGCCGGATGGCATGGGGCTTATCGTGCGTACCGCGGGCGTGGGCAAATCTGCCGAAGCGCTGCAGTGGGACCTGAGCTTCCGTCTGAAGCACTGGGAAGCTATCCAGAAAGCCGCAGAAAGCCGCCCTGCTCCGTTCCTGATCCACCAGGAAAGCAACGTTATCGTGCGTGCCTTCCGTGATTACCTGCGTCAGGACATCGGTGAGATTCTGATCGATAACCCGAAAGTGCTTGAGCTGGCTCGCCAGCACATCGCCGCGCTGGGTCGTCCGGATTTCACCAGCAAAATTAAACTGTACACCGGTGAAATCCCGCTGTTCAGCCATTATCAGATCGAATCCCAGATCGAGTCCGCCTTCCAGCGTGAAGTGCGCCTGCCGTCCGGCGGTTCTATCGTGATCGATACCACCGAAGCGCTGACCGCTATCGACATCAACTCCGCGCGTGCAACCCGCGGCGGGGACATCGAAGAGACGGCCTTCAACACCAACCTTGAAGCCGCTGATGAAATCGCCCGCCAGCTCCGCCTGCGCGACCTGGGCGGTCTGATTGTTATCGACTTCATCGACATGACCCCTGTTCGCCACCAGCGCGCGGTTGAAAACCGCCTGCGTGAAGCGGTGCGTCAGGATCGCGCGCGTATCCAGATTAGCCACATCTCGCGCTTCGGCCTGCTGGAGATGTCCCGCCAGCGTCTGAGCCCGTCGCTGGGTGAGTCCAGCCATCACGTCTGCCCGCGCTGCTCCGGCACCGGTACCGTGCGTGATAACGAATCTCTGTCTCTCTCTATCCTGCGTCTGATTGAAGAAGAAGCGCTGAAAGAGAACACCAAAGAGGTTCACGCCATTGTGCCTGTGCCGATTGCCTCCTACCTGCTGAACGAAAAACGTGCAGCGGTCAGCGCAATCGAAGCGCGTCAGGGCGGCGTTCGCTGCATCATCGTGCCAAACGACCAGATGGAAACCCCGCACTATCACGTGCTGCGTGTCCGTAAGGGCGAAGAGACCAGCACCCTCAGCTACCTGCTGCCGAAGCTGCATGAAGAAGAGATGGCGCTGCCTTCCGATGAAGAACCTGCCGAGCGCAAACTCCCAGAGCAGCCTGCGTTAGCGACCTTCATTATGCCTGAAGCACCACCGGAAGCGGCGCTGGAAAAACCGGCAGCCAAACCGGCGGCGCAGAAACCAGAAGCAACGGCCGCGAAAGTCCAGCCGGCGCAACCGGGTCTGCTGAGCCGCTTCTTCGGCGCGCTGAAGAAGATGTTTGCGGGTGAAGAAGTTCAGCCAGAGCAGCCGAAAGAAGAACCTAAAGCAGCCAAACCTGAACGTCAGCAGGACCGTCGCAAGCGTCAGAACAACCGCCGCGATCGTAACGACCGCAGCGACCGTAACGAGCGTCGTGACAGCCGCTCAGACAATAATGAAGGCCGTGAGCAGCGCGAAGACAACCGTCGCAACCGTCGCGAGAAACAGCAGCAGAATGTTGAAGATCGTGAAATTCGCCAGCAGGCGGGCGATGAGTCTGAGAAGAGCAAACAGCGCGACGAGCAGCAGCCACGCCGCGAACGCAACCGTCGTCGTAACGAGGAGAAGCGTCAGGCGCAGCAGGAAGTTAAAAACCTGAACCGCGAAGAGCCCGCTGAGCAGCAGGACGGCGAGCAGGAAGAACGTACTCAGGTGATGCCTCGTCGTAAGCAGCGCCAGCTGGCACAGAAAGTGCGCGTTGGTGCGGCTCCGGTAGAAGAAACCACCGTAGTTGCGGCTGAAGCGGCAGAAACCGCAACAGGCACGCAGGTTGCAAAAGTTGACCTGCCAGCCGTCGTGGACAATAACGTTGAGCAGGATGAAAACGGTGAAAACCGTGACAACGCAGGTATGCCGCGTCGCTCCCGCCGTTCTCCGCGTCATCTGCGCGTGAGTGGCCAGCGTCGTCGTCGCTACCGTGACGAGCGTTATCCGACTCAGTCTCCAATGCCGTTGACCGTGGCGTGCGCGTCACCAGAAATGGCATCCGGCAAAGTCTGGATCCGTTATCCGGTCGCTCGCCTGGAGCAGGCTGTTGAAGAGCAGGCTGTGACCGAAGAGGTGATTGCTCCTGTAGCAGCGGTTGAAGACGCTGTGACCGAAGCAGCAACCGTGGTTGAACCTCAGGTTGTTGAAGCAGCAGAACCACACGCAGTGGACGTCGAAACCACCCATCCTGAAGTGATTGCCGCGCCGGTTGATGCCGCACCGCAGATTATCGCCGAAGAAGATGTCGTGGTGGCTGAGGAAGTCGCTGAAGAGGCTGAACCAGTAGCCGCAGTGGAAGAAGCCGCTGAAACCCTCGTCGAAACCACCACTGAAGAAATCGTTCAGGACGTTGAGATTCAGGTTGAACCGGTTGTTGAAGAAGCGAAAGCGCCTGAAGTGGAGCCAGAGCCGGTTAAGATTGTTACCGCTCCTGCGCCTGCTCACGTTGCGACAGCGCCGATGACGCGCGCTCCGGCACCAGAGTATGTGCCTGAAGCACCGCGTCACAGCGACTGGGTTCGCCCGGCGTTCAGCTTTGACGGTAAAGGCGCTGCAGGCGGCCACAGTGCAACGCATCAGGCGACTGCACCAGCGACGCGTCCACAGTCTGTCGAATAACGACGCAGAAAGTAAAAAGCCGACCTTCGGGTCGGCTTTTTTTATGGCTGCTGCACGGGCTTTCTCATCCCGGTGACCTCCGGCATGATCTGCCGCATTAGCTCCAGAAATCGCCGCAAGCGCGCAGGATAATACCGGGACCAGGGGTAAACCAGATGCACCGGTAACGCCGCCGGCTGCCACTCTGGCAGCAAATGTACCAGCCGACCTTCCCGGATATCATCCTGTACCGTCCAGCTGGATACTACCGCCACGCCAAGACCGGTGAGTGCCGTATTGCGTGCGACATACAGACTGTCAGTGCTCAGGCGTGGGGTAATTATCACGCGTGCGGTGGCGGATGATGCCTCGTGAAAAAGCTCCACATGGCGCTGGTAGAAAGAGCTAATGGCAATCCAGGGAAGCTGCTGCAAATCCTCCGGGGCGTTAACCGTCGGAAAGCGGTCCAGCAATGCCGGAGAAGCTACCACCGAGCGCGGCACTTCGGCCAGCAGCACGGACACGGTCGCCGGGTCGACTTCCATTCCCACCCGAATAGCGCAGTCAAGGTTGTCGCCCAGAAAATCTGCCGACCGATCGTTGAGCATCCACTCAATAGAAAGCTGCGGATAACGCTGTAGAAATTCGGTTAGTGGTTTCAGGAGCTGATCCTGACCAAACGCATGCGGTGCCCGCACCCGCAGCACGCCTACAGGTTCATCTTCCGTCTGCCCCACCTCATCTTCCAGCGCCAGCCAGCTGTCAATTACCCGACGGGCATGCTGATAGCAGCGCTCCCCGTCATCCGTCAACCGCGTCGTGTGGGTGGTGCGCAACATCAGACGCACGCCCAGCATTGTCTCAAGCGACTGCAGCCGCCGGCTCACCGTGGCCTGGGTGGTGTCCAGCTGCCGTGCCGCCGCAGAAAGGGAACCCGCCTCCACAATGCGGACAAACGTCCGCATCAGCTCTACCCTGTCTATACGCTCAACTCTTTTCATTTACTTTTCATCTATACGTTCAACGTATAAGCGTTTTACCACCGCGCTCGCTACCGCCGCAAGGCGTACTGATGAAAAATAGCCTCACACGATGAATGAGGAACGTCTTATGAATACAACAACCGCCGCCCATGCCGTAAGCCGCTGGGTAATCTTAATGCTGGCGCTCGGTGCAGGCTTCAGCGTGGCATCCATCTATTATGCCCAGCCTCTGCTGCCTCTGATGGGCGCCGACCTTCACCTGAGTATCGAAGGAATGGGCCTGGTCCCGACCCTCACCCAGGCGGGATATGCCTTAGGGATCCTGTTCCTGCTGCCGCTCGGCGATCGCCACGACCGCAGAACATTAATCCTGATAAAGAGCGCGGCCCTGGCGCTGTTCCTGCTGGGCTGTAGCCTGACCGGACAGATCCACTCCCTGCTGCTGGCAAGCCTGCTCATCGGCATGGCCGCCACCATGGCGCAGGATATTGTCCCGGCTGCGGCGATCCTTGCGCCGGAAGGCAAACAGGGGAAAACCGTGGGTACGGTGATGACCGGTCTGCTGCTGGGCATTTTGCTCTCCCGAACCGTCAGCGGCGTGGTGGGCGAAGCGTTTGGCTGGCGCGTGATGTATCAGCTGGCTGCGGCAAGTATTGCGTTTATCGGCGTGGTGATGTGGGCCGTACTCCCTCGTTTCGCCGTTCACTCCACGCTGAGCTATCCCGCTCTGCTGCGCTCGATGGAACATCTGTGGCGTCGCTATCCCGCTCTGCGCCGTGCCGCGCTGGCCCAGGGTTTTCTGTCGATAGCCTTTAGCGCCTTCTGGTCTACGCTTGCGGTCATGCTGCTGGAACGCTATCACCTCGGGAGTGCCGTCGCAGGTGGTTTTGGTATCGCAGGTGCAGCCGGTGCGTTGGCAGCCCCGCTGGCGGGCGGCCTGGCGGATAAACTGGGTGCCGGGAAAGTCACGCAGCTTGGTGCCGTCCTTGTGACCGTCTCGTTTGCCCTGATGTTCCTGATGCCCGCCCTGGGAGTTCACGGACAGCTGATTCTGATTGCCGTCTCTGCTATTGGGTTCGATCTGGGCCTGCAGTCCAGCCTGGTCGCGCACCAGAATCTGGTTTACAGCCTTGAGCCACAGGCACGGGGTCGTCTGAACGCCCTGCTCTTTACCGTGATCTTTATCGGCATGGCGTTGGGTTCCGCGTTAGGCAGCAATATTTACACGCTGGCTGGCTGGACGGGCGTAGTTGCGCTGGCAACGGTCTGCGGCATCATTGCGCTGGCAATCCGTATGATTGAAAGCGCGCGGGTCGCCTCGGCACCAGCAGAAATGGCATAAAAAAAATGCCCAATCCAGACGGATTGGGCAGTAAAACATGCCCAGTGTCAAGACATGTTCCAAGAGGTCAAGATGTTATTTGTTCAGCTGGAACAGAGACATGCCCTGCATATCGCTAAACGCTTTATAAGAGGCCTGCAGGGCCGCCTGCTGCATGGTGTAAGAGGAAATCGCTTCGTTCCAGTCCACGTCCACCAGGTCGCTCATCTGCTTAGTCTGACCCAGCGCGCGGTCGTCACCCAGGGTATCGAGTTTTTCCAGTTCGTTCAGTTTAGTACCCACATCCGCAACGACCGTCAGGACGTTGTTCTGAGCATTTTTAATACCGATCTGCGCGTTGGAAATCACCTGACCTTGCGCGGCGGCCGCGGCCGGATCGTTCTCAATCGGCGTCTTCAGCGAAGCAATGGCGGAATCAAGAATTTTAAACATGTTGGTATCGCCATACCCACCGCCCGGCAGCTCTTGTGCATTGCTGGTAATGCTCTCAAAGATCTGCTGGCCGGTATGGCTGATCGCCATGTTTCGCGCCGTATCGACCTGTTGAGTGATCGCCTCAGTACCACCATTGTAGGTGCCGGTTGCGGCATCAAACGGTGCACTCTCGGTTTTGTATCCCGCAAAGATAAAGCGACCATTGCCATCCGTCGTGTTAGCCAGGTTCATCAGCTGGTCGCGGATCCCCTGGATATCGGTCGCCAGAGAGAGACGGTCGTCATCGCTTAAGGTGCCGTTTGACGCGTAGACCAGCTTCTCACGCACGCTTGATAACGCGGTGTTCACCTGGGTCAGCACGTTATCTTCCAGCGACACTTTTTGCGTGGCAAAGGTGCGCGCTAACGCGAACTGGCTGTTTTGAGACTGAGACTGTGACAGCACAATAGACTGTGAAGCCGCGATAGGATCGTCCGACGGACGGTTAACGCGCTTGCCGGTGGACATTTGCTCACCGTAGCTCAGCCATCTGCTCTGGGAATCGGTGATCCCGCGCATGTTCTGTTCGTACATCATCTGGGTGCTAATACGCATTTTTCACCTCAACCTTAACGAATGTTGATAATTGCATCGAAGAGCGTACTGGCAGTCTGAAGCACCTGCGCGTTGGCGAGGTAATACTGCTGATAACGCTGCAGGTTGCCATACTCTTCGTCGAGGTTTACCCCAGAGATGGTCTGCTGCTGCTTAATTAACTGCGTTTCCACATTGGCTTTCGTCTGGCTACTGACTTTCAGTGAAGCGGTGGTGCTCCCTACGGTGCTCACCAGTGAGGCATAGGCATCGTTAAAGGTTTTGTTCCCGCCAACCACTTTGCTGTTTTGCAGATCGAGCATTTTCTGCCCGTTGCGGTTGTCGCTCTCACCGCCGTTCTGCACCGCGGCCATGGCCAGTTTGGATTCGTCGCTGATGGACAGTTCCATGTTCATGATGACGTCAGAGACGGGCTTCACGGTAAAGCTGTCTTTGGCGTTGGCCGAACCGCTGACGTTCACGTTAAGACCGTCAAACGACAGATTGCCGCTGGCATCCGGGCTCATGGTAAAGCTGGTCTTGTCCGACGTGCGGGTGATGGTCCAGTCGGTGCCGTTAAACTGCAGCTTATAGTCCGTTGCCTGAACTTTGGTGCTGTCCGCAACGGTGGCATTGACGACCGCCGTGCCGCTATTTTTGCTGTTGGAAAGCACAGCCGGAGAACCGAAGCCGAACAGCTTGCCGCCCGCATCGCCGTTGGCATCAAAGCCAGCCTCATGCTGCTTGTTCATCGCGTCAGCAAACGCCAGCGCCATCTGGTTCAGGTTATTACGAGCCTTATCCAGATCTTCCGCGCGGAAGGTCAGCAAACCGCCTAACGAGCCGGTGGTGATCATCTTTTCCGGGATCTCGACATTACCCGCAACTTCATCGACGTAGGCGATAGTGGTGCGGGAAGGATCGGCGCTGGACTTCACGGCAGCCAGCTGGTTAGCTTTGCTGCCCTGCACCAGGCTGTAGCCGTTGCCGAAAGAGATGTTAAACGTGCCGCTATCCTGAACCGAAACTTCCACACCCACGATTTTGTTCAGCTCGTTGACGAGCTGATCGCGCTGGTCGAGCAGATCGTTAGGCGATGCGCCCGCGCCGACACCGGTGAGGCGGGAAATCTGATCGTTCAGATTGGCAATCTGTTTGGCATAGTTGTTGATCTGCGAAACGCTGGTCCCGATCGCCGTATTCACCTGCGTATCCTGATCGCGGAGATACTGATCGTTGGTTTTGAACTGATTGACCAGGCCGCCCGCTTTTCCCAGCACCGTCTGACGCGCAGCCGGGTCTTCCGCGTTGCTCACCAGCGTTTGCAGGCTCTTAAAGAAATCCTGCAGAGTGGTAGAAAGCGAGTTGGTGGTATCGGAGAGCACATCGTCAATTTTTGACATCTGCTGATAGCGCGTGGTCAGGCCGCTGCTCTGGGTCTGCGCGGCGCGCAGCTGGTTGGTGATGAAAGCGTCATATTCACGCTGGACACCGGAGACATACACCCCGTTACCCACCCAGCCACCGCCGGTCAGCGTGCTGTTAGATGCACCCAGCACCGTCGTCTGGCGGGTGTAACCTGCCACGTTATAGCTTGAAATATTATTACTGACGGTATTGAGTGCCGACTGTGCGGCACTGAGGCCACTCATGGCGCTGTTAATCAAACTGGACATGGGGGTTCCTTTTATACGTTCAGACACGAGTCCTGATGAAGGTTATCGGCAACCTCCACCGGGACTTGAGAACTTTCAGAACAGATTTTCGATATCTGTGCTATAGGCTTTGCTGACCTTCTCGCCCATGGATTTCAGCTGCTGGATCATGCTGGTAAGCTTGCGCGCGTAGTTCGGGTCGGTCGCGTAGCCCGCGTTTTGCAGGGCCTGAGCGCCCTGCTCCGCCGTTGCCGCCTGCGTAACGGCGGTATAACGCGGATTTCGGCTCAGCAGGCCTACATAGTCAGACAACGCTTCCAGATACGAGCTGTAAACGCGGAATTTAGCTTTCACCTTCACCGCCGCGCCGTTCTCGTATTCCGTAGTCGTGATCTCGGTGGTCGGCCCCTTCCAGCTGGAGGTGGCCTTCACGCCGAAGATGTTGAAGCTCGGGTCGCCGTTTTCCTTGCGGATCTGGCGCTGGCCCCAGCCCGACTCCAGTGCGGCCTGGGCCAGAATCAGGTGGTGAGGCACGCCGCTCTGTTCACTGGCAAGCCGTGCCGGCAGAGAAAGCTGCGCCAGGAAGTCTTTGCTGTCACCGGAGAGCGCCTCGTCGCCGCTGCCCGTTGCCTTCGGTATCGCTTTACGCACCATCTGCGTCAGCGCCTGGTTCTGATAACTGGTCACCGTTTCGAGGTCGAACTTCATCGGCACCTGCGGCGGCTGCTCTTCTGGCTGAACACCCTGTGCGGCAGCGGTCTGTTTGACAATCATGTCAGCCAGACCGAGGCCTTTACCGGCGGTCATCTGCTGCGCAATCTGCTGGTCATACATGCTGGTGTAGAGACGCGTTGAATCGCTGCTGAACATCCCGTCTTTCGGCAGGGTTTCGCGCATGCTCTTCAGCATCATCTGTACAAACATCCCTTCCACCTGGCGGGCAACCGGGCGGATATTCGCCGCCGGGTCTTTACCTGCTTTGGCTTTCAGTTCGTTGAGCGACTGGGCGTCCCAGGCGGCACTGGTCAACAGTTTGCTATCGGTCAACATCAGATGATTTCCAGTTTGGCGCGCAGGCAGCCCGCGCTTTGCATCGATTGCAGAATGGACATCAGATCCATCGGCGTCGCGCCCAGCGCGTTCAGGGCACGCACCACGCTGTTCAGGTTGGCGCTGGAGCGCACGCTCTGCAGGGAACCACCGCTCTGGCGTAAATCAATCTGCGTTTGCGGCGTCACTACTGTCTGGCCGCCACCAAACGGTGTATCCGGCTGGCTGACGTTGGCGGAGCGGTTAACCGTCACCGACAGGTTACCCTGCGCCACGGCACAGCTATCCAGCGACACTTCCCGGTTCATCACCACGGAGCCCGTACGGGAGTTGATGATCACTTTGGCATCCTGCACCGGCACGTTCACTTCCAGATTCTGGATATCCGCCAGCATGCGCACCTGGTTGCTGCTGCCGGTGGAGGTGCGGATCTGCACGGTACGCGAATCCAGTGCCGTGGCATTGCCATAGCTGCGGTTGATGGTGTCGGCAATCTGCTGCGCCATCGTGAAGTCTTCATTATTCAGCTGCAGGTTGATGGTGTTGCCCGCGCCAAACTGGGTCGGCAGTTCACGCTCGATGATCGCACCGTTGGTGATGCGCCCGCCGTTCAGCTGGTTCACCTGTACACTGCTTCCACCAGCGGATGCGCCTGCCCCGCCGACCAGGATGTTCCCCTGCGCCAGCGCGTAGACCTGGCTGTCGACGCCTTTCAGCGGGGTCATCAGCAGCGTACCGCCGCGCAGGCTTTTGGCGTTACCCATTGAGGAGACCACCACGTCAATGGTCTGCCCCTGGCGCGCAAACGCCGGGTAGGAGGCAGTGACCATAACCGCGGCCACGTTTTTTAGCTGCATGTTGGTTCCCGCCGGCACGGTAATGCCGAGCTGGGAAAGCATGTTGTTTAAGCTTTGGGTGGTAAACGGCGTCTGGGTGGTCTGGTCACCGGTACCGTCCAGCCCCACCACCAGGCCATAGCCAATCAGCGAGTTCCCGCGGACGCCCTGAACGCTGGTGAGATCGCGAATGCGATCGGCCTGGGCAAACGTTGCGACAAGAACCAGCGCCGCGGCGAAGATCGATTTAAACATGGGTCACCTCGCTTACATCGGCGATAAATTAAGGAAGAAGCGCTGCAGCCAACCCATATTCTGCGCTTCATTAATGTAGCCGTTACCGACGTACTCAATGCGCGCATCCGCCACCTGGGTGGACGGAACGGTGTTGGTGCCGCTGATGGTGCGTGGATTCACCACGCCCGAGAAGCGAATGAATTCAGTGCCCTGGTTAATGGCGATCTGTTTTTCACCCACGACGTGTAAATTGCCGTTAACCAGCACCTGGTCAACCGTGACCGTCAGCGTACCGCTGAAGGTGTTGCTGGCGTTCGCGCCACCTTTACCGTTAAAGGTGTTGCCGCCGGAGGCCTCAACATCCGCACGGGCATTGCCGAACAGGCCCTGCAGATAGCGTGGAACGGTGTCAAAGCCAAAATTGGTTTTGCCATCGCGGCTGGCGTTCGCCGACGAGCTCTTGCTCGCGCTGACGTTTTCCTGCAGCACAATGGTCAATGTATCGCCGACATTACGCGGGCGGCGATCTTCAAACAGCGGCTGATAGCCGTAGTTAATCGGCTGCGCGGTCTGGAAAATGGAGCCGTTTACAACTGGCGCAGGGCCAGGAACGGGTTGGGCAGTCGTCGCACCCTGGACCAATGGTTTAGACGGGATCAAAGCGCACCCGCTGAGGGTGACGGCCAGAACAGTCAGTATCGGATAACGAAACGCCGCGTTTTTTTGCATTGCCTTCATCTTCGAAAACAGGGAGCCGGTGCGGGGTTTACCGCACCGGGCTACACCTTAGAGTTGCGTCAGTTTCTGCAGCATCTGATCGGTCGTCGAGACTGCTTTACTGTTAATTTCATACGCGCGCTGGACCTGGATCATATTCACCAGCTCTTCCGCCACGTTCACGTTGGAGGTTTCAACATACCCCTGATACAGCAGACCGGCACCGTTCAGGCCTGGCGTACTTTCATTTGGCGTACCGGAGGATTGCGTTTCGGTGTAGAGGTTCTCACCAATGCTTTCCAGACCGGTATCGTTCATGAAGGTGGTCAGGTTGAGCTGGCCGACCTGGACCGGCGCGGCCTGCCCCTGCTGGGTCACGCTCACGATGCCGTCGCGGCCGATGGTAATGCTCAGGGCGTTCGCCGGAATGGTGATCGCAGGCTGAACCTGGAAACCGCCCGCCGTCACCAGCTGACCGTTCTGATCGACCTGGAAGGAACCGTCACGGGTGTAGGCAGAGGTCCCGTCAGGCAGCTGCACCTGGAAGAAGCCCTGGCCTTTGATCGCCACGTCTTTGCTGTTGTTGGTCTGAGACAGGTTGCCCTGGCTGTGCAGACGCTCGGTCGCCACCGGGCGAACGCCGGTACCGATCTGCAGGCCTGACGGCAGCGTCGTCTGTTCAGAAGACTGCGCGCCCGGCTGGCGGATGGTTTGATAAAGCAAATCTTCGAAAACGGCGCGCTGACGCTTGAAACCATTGGTGCTCACGTTTGCCAGGTTGTTGGCAATCACATCCATGTTGGTTTGCTGCGCGTCCAGGCCAGTTTTCGCGATCCATAAAGAACTGATCATAAAGAGTCCTGTTAACTCATCGACAGAAGTTGGTTAGCCTTGCCCGCGTTTTCGTCCACGCTGCTGATAATTTTCATCTGCATTTCAAAACGACGGGCGCTGGCGATCATGTCGCTCATAGCGGCTACCGGCTTAACGTTGCTGCCTTCCAGAACGCCGGACATCACGCGGATGCTCGGATCGGCTTGTAATGTGGCACCACGGGTAGCCTGAGCTGCCTGGGTCAGACGGAACATGCCGTCGTCGCCGCGCTGCACCTCTTTGCCTTCCGCTTTGACCAGCTTCAGACGCCCAACGGGGGCAACGGTGTTGGCCGGATCGCCCGGGTTCAGCGCCGAGATGGTGCCGTCCGCGGCGATGGTCAGCTCAGAGCCTTCCGGCACGGTCAGCGGGCCCGCTTCACCCATCACCGGATGCCCCTGAATCGTCAGCTGGCCGGTCGCGCTGACCTGGATATTCCCGTTACGGGTATAGCCTTCGCCACCGTCCGCCGTTTGCACCGCCAGCCAGCCGTCCTGCTGCAGAGCAACGTCCAGCGGGCGTGAGGTGTAATCCATCTGCCCTGGCGTCATGTCTGCGCCCGGGGTGGATGCCGCCACCAGCGTACGGGTCGGCAGAGAGAGCCCTTCTACCGGCACCGCGCGCAGCGCATTCAGCTGCGCGCGAAAGCCCGGCGTAGAGGCGTTTGCCAGGTTGCTGGCGGTAACGGCCTGCTGGCTGAGCGTCTGACTTGCCGCGCCCATCGCGGTATATATTGCGTGATCCATTGCGCTTTCCTGTTAGCCGCTTAACGCAGGTTAACCAGCGTGTTGAGGATCTGATCCTGGGTCTTGATGGTCTGCGCATTCGACTGATAGTTACGCTGCGCGACAATCATGTTCACCAGTTCTTTACTCAGGTCCACGTTAGAGGCTTCCAGCGCGCCGTTGGTCAGCGTGCCGAAGTTACCGGAGCCCGCGGTGCCCAGCAGGGCAACACCGGAAGACTGCGTGGCAGACCAGACGTTATCGCCTTCAGATTTCAGACCTTCGTTGTTGGCGAAGTTTGCCAGCACGATCTGGCCCAGCACCTGAGTCTGCTCGTTGGAGTAGTTCCCGACGACGGTGCCGTCATCATTAATCTGATAGCTGACCAGATCGCCCGGCTTGAAGCCGTTCTGGTTGGTCGCCACGATATTGTTTGCACCGGTGTTCTGCTGCATGGAGTTAGCAAAACTCATCGCGAAGGTCGCCGGGTCCGCACCTGGGATAGTCGCGGTAGTGATGTTGATGTTTCCACCCCCGATCAACGTACCGTTATTATCGAAGGTCAAGGTCGTGGCCACTGCCGCCGCGCTGCCTGCCACGCTGCCGTCCTGGGCATACACTTTCCAGGAGTTCGCCGGGGTTGCATCTTTGACGTAAAACAGGTTCATGTTGTGCGCATTACCCTGGCTATCAAAGACGGTTACCGTACCTTTTTTGTTGTAGGTATCCGGGTTGGCCGGATCGAAGGCGGCGGTTGGTGCGGCATCGGTGGAGTTGAGGTTAATCTGCTGGGAAGCCGTGGTGGTGGACTTCGCGGCCATCAGCGTGGTCGGGATATTAATCGCCTGCGGATTCGCACCGGTCTGAACCGTTGATGGCGTTCCGGCAACCGGATACCCCGTTAATTGCATCCCCTGCATGTTCACCAGGTTACGGTTTTCGTCCAGCTTGAACTGGCCGTTACGGCTGTAGAACACCGAGCCGTTTGCATCGACCATACGGAAGAAACCGTTCTGGCTGATGGCAACGTCCAGGCCACGACCGGTGTTGGTGGTGGTACCGTCGGTAAAGTCCTGAGTGATGCCCGCAACTTTTACGCCCAGACCCACTTTGGAACCGGCAAACATATCTGCAAAAGACGCAGAACCGGATTTGAAACCATAGGTCGCGGAGTTGGCGATGTTGTTGCCAATGACGTCCAGGTTGGTGGCCGCAGCATTCAGGCCGCTGACCGCTTGAGAAAAGGCCATGACTTACTCCTGATAAGTGTTAAGGCTTAGATAATCTGCCGAACTTCGTCGAGTGTGGTGGTACCTGAAGTACCCAAATCCAGTTTGTTGCCGTCGCCCCCTTTAATTACGCCCTGAACCAGCGCGAACTGCAGCGGCTGCGCCACCAGCTGGGTCGTCCCGTTGCTGGCGCTAATCGCGACTTTGTAGGAGCCATTTGGTGCTTTCGTGCCGTCGGTCAGGCTGCCGTCCCAGGTAAAGGTGTGAACGCCCGCTTTCAGTTCGCCGATGTCGATGGTGCGAACCACGGCGCCGGTTGAGTCGGTGATCGTCGCCGTCACTTTGTCAGCCGCCTGCTGCAATTCAACGCCGAACGGCGTAGTGGTGGTGGTCGATGTTCCGTCGGTGGTGCTGGTGCCCGCCAGGATCGTGGTCCCCGGGATCATCACGCCGTGACCAATCAGGCTTGCCGCCTGCAGGGACTGAGCGCTGTTAATCTGACCGGAGACGGAACCGAGGGTGGTGTTCAGTTTCTCAATGCCGCTCACGGTACTGATCTGCGCAAGCTGCGTGGTCAGTTCGTTGTTCTGCATTGGGTTAGTCGGATCCTGGTTCTTAAGCTGCGCCACCAGCAGCGTCAGAAAACTGCTCTGCAAATCGGAGGCATTGCTTCCCGTCAGGGAGCTGGAGCTTGTCGAACTTTTGGTGTTGTTAACACCCGTGTTCGTCGGATCATTCACATTTACGGCGATGGACATGCATGTCTCCTTTACTGGCCGAGAGTGAGTGTTTTGAGCATCATGCTCTTCACGGTATTAAGCACTTCGACGTTCGCCTGGTAGCTACGGGACGCCGACATGGAGTTCACCATCTCGCCTACCACATCCACGTTTGGCATCTTCACGTATCCGTTAGCGTCCGCGAGCGGGTTACCTGGCTCATACACCAGCTTGTCCGGCGCCTGGCTCTCAACCACGTCAGACACCTTCACGCCGCCCGTTGCCGCGCCTGGCGCAGCGTCGACCTGAAACACAACCTGTTTGGCACGATAAGGCTGTCCGTCAGGTCCGGTCACGCTGTCGGCGTTCGCCAGGTTACTGGCGGCCACGTTCAGACGTTTGGACTGGGCGGTTAACGCCGAGCCGGCGATATCAAAAATATTCAGCAAGGCCATTTATCAGTTGCCCCCCTGCAGGACGTTCATCATGCCTTTGATTTGTCCGCCGAGTACGGTCAGGCCCGTCTGGTATTTCAGGCTGTTATCGGCAAACTGCGTACGCTCCCGGTCCATATCCACGGTGTTACCGTCGAGTGAAGGCTGGTCAGGGATGCGATAAAGTAAATCGGTCGCTGGCGCGGTCATCGCCTGAGCGGGAATATGGCGAGAGGATGTCATGGCGAGTGCAACACCGGTTCCTTCGGCACGTCCACGCTCCATCACCTTTTTGAGCTCACTGGAAAAATCAATATCGCGCGCCTGATACCCGGGCGTATCGGCGTTAGCGATGTTGGCGGCTAAAATCTCCTGCCGCTGGGCGCGTAAATTGAGCGCTTCCTGCTGAAAACGTAACGCGGCGTCGAGTTTATCGAGCATGTCTCCTCCGCTGATGGCAAAATTTCAGTTCACAGCTTAAATCTCACCCGGTCTCCCCTATCGACGGAATAAGCACAAAATGCGTCGCTATTTATTCCGTTGATGCAAAACCACTGCAGGTAGAATTCATCCAACTCTGGAAACGGTGGAACTTGCGATGCAAACGTTAAAACGTGGCCTGATGGCAACTTTCTTGCTGTTTAGCCCTCTGGTGAATGCCGGGGATTTACAGGATGCGCTGACGAATTTTTTTGCCCAGAAGCTGGCGGGCTTTAGCGATGACGTTAACGTGACTATCCGCACGCCGCCGAATCTGTATCCGACCTGCGAGCAACCGTCATTCAGCGTGACGGGGACCACGAAGCTGTGGGGCAATGTGAACGTCCTGGCACGCTGCGCCAACGAAAAACGCTATTTACAGGTTGCAGTTCAGGCGACGGGCAATTATGTTGTCGCCGCCGTACCCATTGTGCGTGGCAGCGCACTGCAGGCAAACAGCGTGACGTTAAAGCGCGGGCGTCTGGATCAGCTCCCGCCGCGGACAATGCTGGACATTAACCAGGCACAGGACGCCGTCAGCCTGCGCGATGTCGCGCCGGGCCAGCCGATTCAGCTCTCCATGCTGCGCCAGGCGTGGCGTGTCAAAGCGGGACAGCAGGTGATGGTCGTTGCCAACGGAGACGGCTTTAGCATCAACAGTGAAGGGAAAGCGTTAAACAATGCCGCGGTAGCGCAAAACGCCCGCGTCAGAATGTCCTCAGGCCAGGTGGTGAGCGGAACCGTCGATTCTGATGGGAATATTCTGATTAACCTATAATCTTTTTAAAGATTTCGCGGCGCGTGCCGATAAATATTCCACTAATGATGATGTCAGGCGCAAACGCCGCGAACCCTCGATGAGGACAACACTATGAGCATTGATCGTACATCAGCCCTGAAGCCGGTAAGCGCTGTACAGCCTCGCGAAACGAACGACGCTACCCCTCAGAAAACGCGTCTGGAAAAACCGTCAACGTCTAACAGCACCAGCGTGACCCTGAGCGATGCCCAGGCAAAACTGATGCAGCCAGGCAGCAACGATATCAATATGGAACGTGTTGAAGCGCTGAAAACGGCTATTCGCAACGGTGAGCTGAAAATGGACACCAGCAAAATCGCTGATGCCCTGATTCAGGAAGCACAGAGTTTCTTACAGAGTAACTAACCGTATGAGTCGACTGTCAGAAATACTGGATCAAATGACGGTTGTCCTGAACGACCTGAAAACGGTAATGGACGCTGAACAGCAGCATCTCTCTTCCGGTCACATTAACGGCAGCGCGCTGCAGCGTATTACTGAAGATAAGAGTTCGCTGCTGGCCACGCTGGATTATCTGGAGCAGCAGCGCCGCGCCGAGCAGGACTCGAAGCGCAGCGCCAATGACGATATTGCCGAGCGCTGGCAGACCATTACTGAAAAAACCCAGCATCTGCGCGATCTCAACCAGCATAACGGCTGGCTGCTTGAAGGCCAGATAGAGCGTAATCAGCAGGCGCTTGAGGTGCTGAAGCCGCATAAAGAAACCGGACTGTACGGCGCGGATGGTCAGACGGCGACGGCACGTATTGCGGGTGTAAAAAAGATTTCGATTTGACGCGTAAGCGACAAATCTTGCAGTGGGGAGCACCCTGAGGTGAACTCCCCTTTTGGCGTTTATGCCGTCCGGCGGGTAAACTCTTTCACTTTGAAGCCCAGCACGGCGAGCGTGGCAAAATACGCTACCACCCCAACGCCCACCACGGCCATCAGCCGCATCAGACGATAAGGCATCGTGCCCAGAGACCACTCCGGCATGACGTACATCATCCCGATGAGTGCCGCAGACATCACCAGCACCGCCACGACCAAACGCACGAGGAAACTTGCCCACCCCGGCTGCGGCGTAAAGATATCCTGCTTGCGCAGCTGCCAGTAAAGCAGCCCGGCATTCAGACAGGCCGCCAGACCAATAGACAGCGACAGGCCGGCATGCTTCAGCGGGCCGATAAATGCCAGGTTCATCAGTTGCGTCATAATCAGCGTCACAATGGCAATTTTCACCGGCGTTTTAATGTCCTGACGTGAATAGAACCCTGGTGCCAGCACTTTGACGACAATCAGCCCCATCAATCCCACCGAGTAAGCGACCAGCGCGCGCTGGGTCATCGCGGCGTCAAACGCGGTGAATTTCCCGTACTGGAAAAGCGATACCGTCAGCGGCTTGGCGAGGATCCCCAGCGCTACCGCGCTTGGCAGGGCCAGCAGGAAGCAGAGACGCAGGCCCCAGTCCATCAGGCGGCAGTATTCGTCATGGTTGCCGCTGGCAAAGCTTTTCGACAGCGACGGCAGCAGGATGGTCCCCAGCGCCACGCCCAGCACGCCGGACGGGAACTCCATCAGGCGGTCAGCGTAGTACATCCACGAGACAGAACCCGACACCAGGAAAGAGGCAAAAATGGTGTTGATAATCAGCGAGATCTGGCTGACGGAGACGCCAAGAATGGCGGGCCCCATCTGCTTGATAACGCGCATCGCCCCGGCATCTTTCAGGTTGATACGCGGCAGCACCAGCATGCCGATTTTTTTCAGGTGCGGCAGCTGATACGCCAGCTGCAGCACGCCGCCCACGGTGACCGCCCAGGCCAGGGCCAGCACCGGCGGGTTGAAGTGCGGCGCGGCGAACAGCGCAAAACCGATCATGCTGACGTTGAGAAACGTCGGCGCAAACGCCGGAACGGAGAAGCGGTTCCAGGTGTTCAGGATCGCCCCCACCAGCGAGGCCAGCGAGATCAGCAGAATATAGGGGAAGGTAATGCGCAGAAGCTGCGAGGTCAGAGCAAATTTATCCGCCGTGTCGGCAAAGCCGGGCGCGGTCACCATAATGACCCAGGGCGCGGCCAGCATACCGACTACCGTCACCACGGCCAGCGCCAGCGTCAGCAACCCGGAGACATAAGAGACAAACACGCGCGTCGCGTCTTCACCCTGCTTGCTTTTATATTCCGCCAGAATGGGCACAAACGCCTGGGAGAACGCCCCTTCAGCAAAAATGCGACGCAGCAGGTTCGGCAGCTTGAACGCCACGAAAAAGGCGTCCGTTGCCATCCCTGCACCAAAGACCCTTGCCACAATGGCATCGCGCGCAAAACCGAGAACGCGAGAGAACATGGTCATCGAGCTGACGGCCGCCAGCGATTTTAATAAGTTCATTAACGTGAATTTCCAGAACCATACGGATTTATAGACCGGGAACGCATAAGCGCCACCCGGCAATGCCAACAAGCGGCGCTTAGTCTAACCCGATTTCAACGAATTACTATCCGCAGATGTTACAGCGAGTTATTCACTCATGGCCTCGCGCCAGAGCCGTTCCACAATGCGCTGAGCCAGAATGGCCTGCTCGCCGGACGTTTCAGGAACCGTCTGATTTTGCACGCAGGTGATAAAGTGGCGGGCACATCCAGCGAAACCTCGTTGCTCCAGAGTGCTTTGCCAGCCGGGTACCGGCTGCATCACCACGCCGCCGCCCTTCTCTTCCCGCCATTCACGCATGTCGGTAACGTCGTACAGCGCGCCGTCGGTTACCGCCTGCACGGATTCCCGCTGGCTGCCCGCGCGGCGGTGCATGCTGGTGGTGACCTGAAGATGCTCAACGGCAAAATGGTGTTCCGCATACACCATCTGCCCCTGTTCGTTGGTGACAAGAGTGCCGCTTTTCAGCAGGGCTTCGCCGTTAGTCAGCCACAGCGCGGTGTCCACCACGTGGAGGTAGTCATCGAGAAGGGTAAAGCGTAGATCGTTTGGACCCACGCTGTCGGTGCGGTGCTTATCCATGCGCAGCGAGGCCATATTGCCGGACTGCGCCTTCAGCTGCTGGTAAAGCGGCGCGAAGCGGCGGTTGAAACCGACCATCAGCGTCAGTTTTTTACGTGCCGCCAGCTCAATCAGCCGTTCGGCGTCCTGAACATTTTCCGCCAGCGGTTTATCCACGCAGACGTGAACCCCCGCATTGAGCAACTCGCTCACCACCTGATAGTGGGTTGCCGTTGAGGTATGCACAAAGACCGCATCGCACTCGCGGGCCAGATCCTGGAGCGATGCCGCATACGGGATACGCCAGGTTTCACAGATACGTTCTGCCTTTTCTCGGGTGGGTGACCATGCCCCTTGCAGCGTCCAGTCAGACGCAGCGCCCAATACGGGCAGCCAGGCTTTCTGTGCAATACCGCCCAGCCCCACCACGCCAATGCGTAATTTTTTCACCGTTAGTCTCCCAAATGTGCCAGCAGTGCATCCAGACGCTGTTTCAGCCCGGCCACCTCGTCTTCCAGCGCCTCTACGCGCGCGGCAAGGTCGTCACGGGTTGCAGGGCTCGATTCCGTCGCCACGCTTGCGGCGTCAACGTCGCCGCTGAAGAGATGCATGTAGCGGCTCTCACGTTTACCCGGCTCGCGCGCCAGGCGCACCACGTAAGGGCCATCCTCACGCGCGGCCAGCCCTTCCAGGGTCTGCTCGACTTCCTGCATGTCGCTGAACTCATGCATTCGGGAAGCGCGCGTTCGCAGTTCCCCCGGCGTTTGCGCCCCGCGCAGCAGCAGCGAGGTAATAACCGCCACTTCCGCGCTGTTCAGCTTCAGATCGCCAAATTCGGAGTTACAGAAGCGCTGCTCGTATTTGGTCACGCGGTTGCCGAAGCCGCTGACGGTGCGCAGATAGTGGCGCTTCACCAGCGCATCCAGCACGTCCTGAACCTCATGCTCGCTGAGATTCATCACCGGCTCGCGGTTGGTCTTCTGGTTGCAGGCCATGGTCACGGCATTAACAGAGAGCGGATACTGCTCCGGCGTGGTGACCTGTTTTTCGAGTAAGCACCCAATCACGCGCGCTTCCGTACCGTTTAGCTGATACTTCATCTTTTCTCCTTAACGACCTGCGGTCCAGTCACGGGTGGTTAATGCCGTCAGAACGTGGTCGCGCCACTCTCCGTCTATCAGCAGATAGTCTTTGGCATAACCCTCTTTCTCAAACCCTAAACGCGCCAGCAAATTCCCGCTGCGCTGATTATGCGGCATGTAGTTCGCCATAATGCGATGGATATGCTGCGTGCGTTGCATATAGCGGATGGCTACCGTTAACGCCTCGTACATCAGCCCCTGCCCCTGCCATTTCTGGCCGATGGAATAGCCAAGGTAGCAGGCGTGAAACGATCCCCGCACCACGTTTGAAAAATTGGCGATCCCGATAATCTCTTTCTCTTCTGGATCCAGCAGCGCGAAATAAAACGCGCTGCCCTGCTTATGAAATTCAGCGATCATGCTGAGGCGTGCCTGCCAGCCGGAGGGGTAACAATGGCTCTCATCCCGAACGGGTTCCCAGGGTTTTAAAAACTGGCGATTCTCGGCGTAATAATCCGCCAGACGCCAGGCATCACGCTCATGCACAAGACGAACGACCAGCCTGTCCGTTGTCAGACGCACTTTTGGCACATTACTGCGATAGCCAAACATCAATACCACTCCTTCCCGTCACTTCAGCTTACCCATTAGCTTTACTATACCTGCGCCCGTGCCGTCTGTGAAAACAGTGACATACCATTTTGACCTCTTTTCACATTTTTCGATGAGAACTCTCTATCAAAGCACCGTTTTGATAAAAAAATATTGTCGCGCCCGGGGGTGGGAAAAAACGCGGCGACACCGCAGAATGTTAGCGTGCTCACCTTCTTATTTTCCCTGGAGGGAAAATGTCCCGCGTATCACAGGCCAGGAGCCTGGGTAAATATTTCCTGCTCGTCGATAACATGCTGGTCGTGCTCGGCTTTTTTGTCGTGTTCCCCCTCATCTCGATCCGCTTTGTCGATCAAATGGGCTGGGCGGCATTAATGGTTGGGATTGCCCTGGGGCTACGCCAGTTTGTCCAGCAGGGTCTGGGCGTCTTTGGCGGGGCTATTGCCGACCGCTTTGGCGCTAAACCGATGATCGTGACCGGTATGCTGCTCCGCGCGGCAGGCTTTGCCACGATGGCGATCGCCCACGAGCCCTGGCTGCTGTGGTTCTCCTGCTTTCTCTCCGGCATCGGGGGCACCCTGTTTGACCCGCCACGCACCGCGCTGGTGGTAAAGCTGATTCGTCCTCAGCACCGCGGCCGTTTCTTCTCCATTCTGATGATGCAGGACAGCGCCGGGGCGGTTGTTGGCGCCCTGCTGGGCAGCTGGCTGCTGCAGTACGATTTCCGTCTGGTTTGCGCGGCCGGGGCGGTGCTGTTTATTCTGTGCGCCCTGTTTAACGGCCTCTACCTTCCGGCCTGGAAGCTGTCGACGGTAAAAGCCCCGGTGCGGGAGGGGCTAGGACGCGTCCTGCGCGACAGGCGTTTTGTCACCTACGTGTTGACCCTGACCGGCTATTACATGCTCGCCGTACAGGTGATGCTGATGTTGCCAATCATGGTGAACGATATTGCGGGCACGCCTGCTGCCGTAAAATGGATGTACGCCATTGAAGCCTGTCTGTCATTAACGCTGCTCTACCCGATTGCCCGCTGGAGTGAACGGCGTTTTCGCCTGGAGCATCGTCTGATGGCAGGGCTGTTTCTGATGACGCTGAGCATGATGCCGATCGGTCTGGTAAACACGCTTCAGCAGCTTTTTACGCTGATCTGCACCTTCTATATCGGCTCCATCATCGCCGAGCCCGCCCGCGAAACGCTGAGCGCCTCGCTTGCGGATGCGCGTGCGCGCGGCAGCTATATGGGCTTCAGCCGCCTGGGTCTGGCCTTTGGCGGTGCGCTGGGTTACGCCGGCGGCGGCTGGCTGTTCGATGCCGGCAAAGCGCTGAACCAGCCGGAACTCCCCTGGATGATGCTCGGCGTGGTGGGCGTCATGACGCTTCTCGCCCTGTGGTGGCAGTTCAGCCAGAATCGCAGCGCGAGCGGCATGCTGGAGCCTGGCGCGTAGCCTTTCCCTCGGGCGGGAGCCTCTCCCGCCCCACTTCTCAGTTTTTTCTGCTGGTTTCTGCCCATTCACGCTGACATACTGGCGTAACAGGACAGAAGCGCCGATTTTTCGTTGAGGAGCACTATGAAGAAAATTGTCTTAGCCGCGGCATTCGTTGTCAGCGGTCTGCTGGTGGGCTGTAACCAGCTTACGCAATATACCGTCAGTGAGCAGGAAATTAATCAGGCGCTGGAAAAACATAACAATTTCTCTAAAGACATTGGCGTGCCGGGGCTGGCCGATGCCCACATCGTGCTCACCAATCTCACCAGCCAGATTGGTCGCGAAGAGCCGAATAAAGTCACTCTCGCAGGCGATGCCGCGCTTGATATGACGTCCCTTTTTGGCAATCAGAAAGCCAACATCAAGCTCAAGCTGAAGGCGCTCCCCGTTTTCAACAAAGAGAAAGGGGCGATATTCCTGCAAGAGATGGAAGTGGTCGATGCGCAGGTTTCGCCGGACAAAATGGCGCCGGTACTGCAAACCCTGATGCCCTATCTGAACCAGTCGCTGCGAAACTACTTTAACCAGCAGCCGGCGTACGTCTTAAGCGAAGACAACAGCAAGGGTGAAGCCCTCGCGAAGAAATACGCAAAAGGGATAGAGGTGAAACCGGGAGAGATCGTTATTCCTTTCACCGATTAACCTGAAGGGCGCTGCGGCGCCCTTTTTTTTATGGAAAAGTGTGCAAACGAAAACGTTTCCGCTTATGATTTGTGTCCGGCAAAAACAGCCATCCTTATGACTGATTCCTGACAAGCCGGAGCTTCCATGACTGCACAACCCCAGGTTCTTAAAATCCGCCGCCCAGACGACTGGCATATCCATCTGCGCGATGGCGATATGCTGAAAACCGTCGTGCCCTATACCAGTGAAATTTATGGCCGCGCGATTGTCATGCCAAACCTGGTTCCGCCAGTCACCACCGTCGATGCCGCCATTGCCTACCGTCAGCGCATTCTGGATGCCGTTCCGGCGGGACATGATTTCACTCCATTGATGACCTGCTACCTGACCGATTCACTGGATCCGAACGAAGTGGAACGCGGGTTTAACGAAGGCGTATTTACGGCGGCGAAACTCTACCCGGCGAACGCCACCACCAACTCCAGCCACGGCGTCACCAGTATTGATGCCATCATGCCGGTGCTGGAGCGCATGCAGAAACTGGGCATGCCGCTGCTGGTACACGGTGAAGTAACGCATGCGGAGATTGACATCTTCGACCGTGAAGCCCGTTTTATCGAAACCGTGATGGAGCCCCTGCGCCAGCGCCTGCCGGCGCTTAAGGTGGTCTTTGAGCATATCACCACCAAAGACGCGGCAGAGTATGTTCGCGACGGTAACGAGCTGATCGCTGCGACCATCACCCCACAGCATCTGATGTTTAACCGTAACCATATGCTGGTGGGCGGAGTGCGCCCTCACCTGTACTGCCTGCCGATCCTCAAGCGCAACGTTCACCAGCAGGCGCTGCGCGAGCTGGTCGCCAGCGGATTCACGCGTGCGTTCCTGGGCACGGACTCCGCGCCTCACGCCCGCCATCGCAAAGAGGCAAGCTGCGGCTGCGCGGGCTGTTTCAACGCCCCAACGGCGCTTGCCAGCTACGCAACCGTATTTGAAGAGATGAACGCGCTGGAACATTTCGAAGCGTTCTGCTCCCTCAACGGCCCGCGCTTCTACGGCCTGCCGGTCAATGACACCTTCATTGAGCTGGAGCGCAAAGCGAGCCAGGTTGAGGAGTCTATCGCGCTGACGGATGACACGCTGATCCCCTTCCTGGCAGGTGAAACCGTAAGCTGGACGGTAAAACGCTAAAAAATCAACGCCCCTTGTTGTCAAACCGATAATATGCCTGTATAAATAAACAGTATATTACACAGGGGGCATTTATGCGTATTGAAGTCACCATAGCCAAAACTACCGTTCTGCCTGCCGGCGCGCTTGACGCTCTGGCAGGCGAATTATCCCGTCGTATTAACAACACCTTTCCCGACAACGCGGGCGCCGTAACGGTGCGTTACGCCGCAGCGAACAACCTCTCCGTCATGGGTGCCGCAAAAGAAGATAAAGATCGCATCAGCGAAATCCTGCAGGAAACGTGGGAAAGCGCAGACGACTGGTTCATAACCGATTAACACTGCTCCCTCATTGTGTTTTTTGCCGGGTCGCCCCGGCTTTTTTTTGCCTGTAATTTCGAAAGTTCAAATTAATTCAGCGTGTTCTTAAAAAATCGTGAACGAGATGGTGTTTTATTGTTCGAACAATCCTAAAAAGCAGAAAAATGTGTTGCTACCTGTTTATTTTTCCCGTTGGAACCCTTATTACTTGGTATACTGAAGAAGCTTTCAGAAAAACATGCATTGAACCTCAGAGCCGTTGTCTTCTAACACGCATTAAGGGGGTTATAATGGAAAAGAATAACGAAGTCATCCAGACCCATCCGCTTGTAGGCTGGGATATCAGTACCGTAGATAGCTACGATGCACTGATGCTGCGTTTGCACTACCAGACCCCAAATCAACTCAACCGTGACGAAGCGGAAGTGGGACAGACGCTGTGGCTAACAACAGACGTCGCCCGTCAGTTTATTTCTATTTTAGAGGCAGGCATTGCAAAAATAGAATCTGGCGACTATCAGGAAAATGAGTATAAACGGCACTAACCTTATGCCCACTTTTCACTCAACAGGCACCCTCGCGGTGCCTTATTTATTTCCCGCTTGTTTACGCCCGCGTTGTTAATTACTCTGCTAACAAACCGTAAGTTTACGAGATGCATATGAGATACGACTTAATCATTATTGGTAGCGGCTCCGTTGGATCGGCCGCCGGTTATTACGCAACGCAGGCAGGCCTGAAGGTCCTGATGATCGATAGCCATCTTCCGCCTCATGCGGAGGGCAGCCATCATGGCGATACCCGCCTTATCCGCCATGCGTATGGCGAAGGCGAGCGCTATGTCCCGCTGGTGCTTCGCGCCCAGACGCTGTGGGATGAACTGGCGAAACAGACTGAAGAGCGCATTTTCGAACGCACGGGGATCATCAACCTCGGTCCGGCCCGTTCAGAATTTCTCGCCAACGTCGAACGCAGCGCGAAAGCCTTTAATCTTGACGTAGAGAAGCTGGACGCGGCGGCCATTACCTCGCGCTGGCCTGAAATTACCGTCCCGGAGGATTATATCGGCCTCTTTGAAGCCAACTCCGGTGTACTGCACTGTGAAACGGCGATCAAAACCTGGGTCGATCTTGCCGCCAAAGCGGGCTGTGCGCAGCTGTTCAATTGCCCCGTAGAGGCCATCACGCATGATGCAAACGGCGTTACGGTGAAAACCGTAGACGGGGAATATTCGGCTTCCCGCCTGCTTATTAGCGCAGGAACCTGGGTTACCCGCCTGCTCCCGGACCTGCCGATCCAGCCGGTACGCAAGGTCTTCTCCTGGTTCCAGTCTGACGGGCGTTACAGCGCGCAAAATAAATTCCCGGCCTTTACCGGCGAGTTACCCAACGGCGATCAGTTCTACGGTTTCCCTTCCGAGAAGGACGCTCTCAAGATTGGAAAACACAACGGCGGGCAGGTCATCTCCTCACCTGAGGAGCGCAAGCCGTTTGGCGCCTGCCCGCAGGACGGCTCAGAAGCCTTCTCGTTCCTGCGCAATATTCTCCCGGGCGTCGGTGGCCTGCTTTATGGCGCGGCCTGCACCTATGACAACACGCCGGATGAAGACTTTATCATTGATACGCTGCCGGGACATGACAACACCCTGCTGATTACCGGGCTGAGTGGCCACGGCTTTAAGTTCGCTTCGGTGTTGGGTGAAATCGCCGCGCAGTTTGCCCAGGGTATCACGCCGCAGTTTGATCTGACCCCGTTCTCACTCTCGCGTTTTAACGGATAATCGGCCACGGGCTCCGGGGGTATCGGGGCCCGTTTTCTTCGTACTCAATTGTGGGGCGTTATGCGCAGGATAGTGGATTTCCTCATCAATAACATTCGCGAACACTTTATGCTCTACATCTTATTGTGGGCGCTGCTCGCTATCGTTGATGTTATTTACATTGTGTTTTATTGAAAGTGACAATTGACGTTAACTGACGTTACTTTATGTTTATTTAAGATTTTTTCTTCTGCCAAATACGTCTTGCACGAAGCCATTGAATTAATCTTGCCGTTTCTTTTCAAAATCGCTGAAATAAATAAAATAAAAATCAATAGTCAATTATTTCAGTTGCAATATCGCGCCTTCCCGTTCATTTTTACCTTTCGGTTAATTTGAAAATGGACATTCTGATGCAATTGCGTAACTCCTCCCGGCGCTACGGAATAATATCCATAAGTTTGCACTGGATATTTGCCATTGCCGTCTACGGTATGTTCGGACTTGGACTCTGGATGGTCACGCTCAGCTATTACGATGGCTGGTATCATCAGGCACCCGAGCTGCATAAAAGCATCGGGGTTCTGCTGATGCTGGGGCTGGTATTTCGCGCCATCTGGCGACATATTTCCCCACCGCCCGCGCCACTAAAGACATATGGAAAAATAACCCGCGTCAGCGCCGTTGCCGCGCATATTGCGCTCTACGCGCTGCTCTTCGCCATTCTGATCAGCGGCTATCTCATTTCAACGGCAGACGGCAAACCGATTAGCGTTTTTGGCCTGTTCGAGGTTCCGGCAACGCTCAGCGATGCCGGGGCTCAGGCCGATACGGCAGGCGTCGTTCACCTCTGGCTTGCCTGGAGCGTGGTGATCCTGTCCGTACTGCACGGGCTCGCCGCCCTTAAACACCATTTTATTGATAAAGACGATACGCTTAAGCGCATGCTTGGCCGCTCGTCAGTTGACTCTGGAGCATAAAATGAAAAAACACCTGCTGGGTATTGCCCTCGGTTCTCTGTTATTCACCACCGGTTCTGCCGTAGCGGCTGACTATAAAATTGATAAAGAGGGCCAGCACGCTTTCGTCAATTTCCGCATTCAGCACCTGGGATACAGCTGGCTGTACGGCACCTTTAAAGATTTCGACGGCACATTTACTTTTGACGAGAAAAATCCTGCGGCAGACAAAGTCAATGTGACCATTAATACGAACAGCGTCGACACGAACCATGCTGAGCGCGATAAACACCTGCGCAGCGCAGAGTTCCTCAACGTCACAAAATTCCCACAGGCCACCTTCACCTCCACGGAAGTTAAGAAAGACGGTGATAAATTGGCTATTACCGGGAATCTGACGCTGAATGGCGTAACCAAACCCGTTACTCTGGATGCGAAATTGATCGGTCAGGGCGACGATCCGTGGGGCGGAAAACGCGCAGGTTTTGAAGCGGCGGGTAAAATTCACCTGAAAGATTTTAATATCACAACGGATTTAGGCCCGGCGTCGCAGGACGTTGAGCTGGTTATTTCCGTTGAAGGTGTACAGCAGAAGTCGTAATAGATTCGCCCGGCAGGCTTTCGCCGTGCCGGGCGTTATTATCATTCCGGGTCAGGAATACCCAGTTTGGTATTCAGACGGCCGCGTGATTTATTAAAAATCTTATTACCGTTTTCACGCCCCGCGCGACGACGACGCTGCTCTTCTTCCGGCAGGACGCTCTCTTCGCTGCACAGCTCGCTACAGCAGCCGTTAAACTTCTCGGCACAGGCCGGGCACTGAATAAACAGCAGGTGGCAACCGTCGTTTTTGCAGTTGGTGTGGGTATCGCACGGCGCGCCGCACTGGTGGCACTGGGCAATCACATCTTCAGAAATGCGCTCGCCCATGCGCTCGTCAAAGACGAAGTTTTTACCGATAAAGCGTACCGGTAAGCCCTGCTCACGGGCGCGGCGGGCGTACTCGATAATACCGCCTTCAATGTGCCAGACCTTGTTGAACCCATTGTGCTTCATCCACGCGCTGGCCTTCTCGCAGCGGATACCGCCGGTGCAGTACATAACGATTTTTTTATCCTTATGCTCCTGCATCATCTCCACCGCTTTAGGCAGTTGCTCGCGGAAGGTATCGGCCGGAATCTCCATCGCGTTTTCGAAATGCCCCACTTCGTACTCGTAGTGGTTACGCATATCAATGAACACGGCATCCGGATCGTCCAGCATCGCATTCACTTCCGCGGCCTTCAGATATTCGCCGACGTCCGCCGGGTTAAACTCAGGATCGTCAATACCGTCCGCCACGATGCGTTCACGCACCTTCATGCGCAGCACCCAGAACGATTTTCCATCGTCATCCAGGGCAATGTTCAGGCGTAAGCCGTTGAGGGCCGGATCGAAGCTATAAAGCGCGTCGCGGAACGCATCCACTTTACTTTCCGGCACGCTAATCTGCGCGTTAATGCCTTCGCGGGCAAGGTAGACGCGCCCGAAAACGTTCAGTGCCGTGAAGGCCTGATAAAGCGCATCGCGGGTCGCCTGCGGATCGTCGATGGTGAAGTATTTGTAGAAGGAGATGGTCGTGCGCGGTTCGGTTTCAGCCAACATGCGCGCCTTTAACATCTCATTCGAAACGCGGTTGTGTAACACTGGCATGGTGTACAAGTCCTGCAATCGTCAGAGAGAATCAAAATCGGTCGGCATCATATAGCAAACAAAACCAATTTACATCCACACAATTTACGCTACATTTCACACACCCTGATGAATCAGGCTTAACAATTGCCGTCGTCGTGCAGGTTTCGACGGCAGATATTTTGGCTACGTCTCAAAAAATGCGACAATAGCGAAACAGGACGTTTGAACACAGGAAAGACATGACCCAGTTACCAAAATTTACCGTCGCCCTTTTGCACCCCCGCTATTGGATGACCTGGCTTGGCATTGGCTTTTTATGGCTACTGGTACAGCTTCCCTACCCTGTTATCTTCCGGTTAGGTACATCATTAGGCCGACTCGCGCAAACGCTTATGAAGCGCCGCGCCCGCATCGCGTATCGTAACCTTGAGCTGTGCTTTCCGCAGATGAGCGAGGCAGAGCGCCATGATATGGTCTCGAAGAATTTCGAATCCGTCGGCATGGGTCTCATGGAGACCGGAATGGCGTGGTTCTGGTCGGACAAACGTATGGCCCGCTGGAGCAAGGTTACAGGCACCGGCATGGAGCCGGTGCATACGCTTCAGGCCAATCAGACCGGCGTGCTGCTGATCGGCGTCCATTTCCTGACGCTCGAAATCGGGGCGCGTATGTTTGGCATGCAGGCGCCCGGCATCGGGGTTTATCGTCCTAACGACAACCCGGTTATCGACCTCATCCAGACCAATGGCCGCATGCGCTCCAACAAAAGCATGATCGACCGTAAGGATCTGAAGGGCATGATCCGCGCGCTGAAGGCCGGTGAAGTGGTCTGGTATGCCCCCGATCACGACTATGGCCCCCAGGCCAGCGTCTTTGTCCCCTTCTTCGCCGTTGATGAGGCCGCTACCACGACCGGCACCTGGATGCTGGCGCGGATGTCCAAAGCCGCCATCGTTCCCTTTGTTCCCCGCCGTATGCCGGATGGCTCAGGTTACGAGCTGATGATGCTTGAGCCGGAACTCGCGCCGCCGCTGGAAGATGCGGAAACTACCGCGCGCTGGATGAACGGCGTTGTGGAGAAGTGCATCATGCTGGCACCCGAGCAGTACATGTGGCTGCATCGACGCTTTAAAACGCGGCCAGAAGGCACGCCTTCCCGCTATTGATCCTCATGCGGCCCTCAGGGCCGCATGCTATTTTAGCTTTAAAAGCTCCCCCTCATTGCGGCAATCATAACCCAGGCGCATAATTAGCAGGCTTATTACTTCATGCCTCAGGTGCTCTGCACCTCACTATGCGGATTGTTATGACACCCTCAGATGCCCCCATAAACTGGAAGCGTAACCTCACGGTTGCGTGGCTTGGCTGTTTTCTTACCGGCGCGGCGTTTAGCCTGGTCATGCCTTTCCTGCCGCTCTACGTCGAACAGCTGGGCGTGACGGGCCATAGCGCACTCAACATGTGGTCTGGCCTGGTATTCAGCATCACGTTTCTCTTTTCCGCCATTGCCTCACCCTTCTGGGGCGGCCTTGCCGACCGCAAGGGACGTAAAATCATGCTGCTGCGTTCGGCGCTGGGGATGGCGATAATCATGGCGCTGATGGGCGTGGCGCAGAACGTCTGGCAGTTCCTGATATTGCGCGCATTGCTGGGCTTATTGGGCGGGTTTATTCCCAACGCGAACGCCCTGATCGCCACGCAAATTCCTCGCCATAAGAGCGGCTGGGCGCTTGGCACGCTCTCAACCGGTGGCGTGAGCGGCGCCCTGCTTGGGCCGCTGGCGGGGGGATTACTGGCGGATAACTACGGCCTGCGCCCGGTCTTTTTCATCACCGCCAGCGTGTTGTTCCTGTGCTTTATCGTCACCCTGGTCTGCATCCGTGAAAAATTTACGCCCGTCGCCAAAAAAGAGATGCTTCACGCCAGAGACGTGCTGACCTCGCTTAAAAATCCCAGACTGGTGCTGAGCCTGTTCGTAACGACATTGATCATTCAGGTGGCAACCGGATCGATCGCTCCTATTCTCACCCTATACGTTCGCGACCTGGCGGGTAACGTCAGCAATATTGCGTTTATCAGCGGACTGATTGCCTCCGTACCCGGCGTGGCGGCGCTGGTTAGCGCACCGAGACTGGGGAAATTGGGTGACCGGGTCGGCCCGGAAAAGATCCTGATCTGCGCACTGATCATTTCCGTCCTGCTGCTTATCCCCATGTCGATGGTGCACTCTCCGTGGCAGCTGGGCGTGCTTCGCTTTTTGCTGGGCGCCGCCGACGGGGCGTTGCTGCCCGCCGTACAGACCCTGCTGGTCTACAACTCCACGAACCAGATTGCCGGGCGTATCTTTAGCTATAACCAGTCGTTTCGCGATATCGGTAACGTCACCGGGCCGCTTCTCGGGGCGGGTATTTCCGCCAGCTTCGGTTTTCGCGCCGTCTTTATCGTGACGGCAGGCGTGGTGGTGTTCAACGCGATTTACTCGTGGTTCAGTTTATCCCGCGCGTTACGGCCGGTGACGGAATAAGAAGAACGCCTGACGGCTTATTTTCGCATTCATACTTGCAGAATCTGATATTCAGCTATTCTTTCCCTGAAACCTTCTGGAAAACAGGGAGACACCAATGACCATGTACGCCACGCTGGAAGAAGCTATTGATGCCGCTCGTGAAGAGTTCCTTGCCGATAATCCCGGCGTTGAGGAAGAAGATGCTGACGTGCAACAACTTAATATCCAAAAATATGTTCTGCAGGATGGGGATATTATGTGGCAGGCCGAATTCTTTGCCGACGAAGGTGAAGAAGGGGAATGTTTGCCGGTCCTGAGCGGTGCAGGTGCGCAGGCCGTGTTTGATGGCGACTATGACGAAATCGAGTTACGCCAGGAATGGCTGGAGGAGAATACGCTGCACGAGTGGGATGAGGGCGAATTTCAGCTCGAGCCACCGCTGGATACGGAAGAAGGTCAAACCGCAGCCGATGAATGGGACGAGCGTTAATTTACGCTACTCGTACGGGCCGTGGCTGGCATCGATGGGCAGCAACAGCGTGTCGAAAATCAGCGAGAACGGCAGATCGAGCACCGTCAGGTAGCGCCATGCGGAATCACGGACATCCCATTTTACGCCCGGGTAGTACTGGTTGCCATGGCCCTGACCTGGAATGGTGCGGCTGATGATGCTGCCGCAGCCGCTCAGCAGGCATGCCATCATGACGACGATGATTATTTTCATCAGTAACCTCTAAAAAAATACCGGCCTCACAGCCGGTATTTTATCTGGCGGGTGGCGCTTTGCTTACCCGCCTTGCTTAACCGCTTACTTCGCCTTCAGCGCCAGCGGGTTCAGCTTCAGATCTTTGTAGTAGTTCACCCACGAAGAGTACTTCTCCGGAGCGGACCATACGCGATAGTGAAGTCTTGCCATCGTGACCGGATCGCTCAGCAGCACCAGACGACGGTCGCGATTGAGTTTTTCCGGGGTCTCGTTAAGCGCCTGCTCAACGTGACGATCGCGGGCAATCTCCAGCACCTGGCTTGCGCGGTGGCGCGCGGTGGCCATTGCCGTCGCCAGAGCGTTAAATGACGGATTAAACACGGCGTGCATAAAGCCATCGTCCAGCGTGCGGTTGCGGTTCTGCTCCAGATAGGTATCGGTATCAACCAGCACCTGCGGCGGAGAATACTCTTCCGGGATCAGGAACAGTTTCCAGCGTTTGGTACGCAGCCCTACCGTTGAACGGCTGGAGATCACGGACACAAACGGCGACAGGATCAGCGAGAAGACAATCGGCGCCAGCCAGAACAGGAAGCGCAGATCCAGCCAGGCCATTCCGGCCGCCCACACCAGGCCCAGCAGCAGCTGAGACCCGTGGCGCATGAAGGCTTCACTCCACGGCGTGGAGTCGTCATCACGCTGCGGTGAGTTCCAGACCACTTCCCAGCCCAGGAACGCACTGACCACAAACACGGTGTGGAACAGCATACGCACCGGCGCCAGCAGCACGGAGAACAGTACTTCCAGCAGCAGCGAAAGGGTGACGCGGAAGAATCCGCCGTACTCTTTCGAGCCTTTGCACCAGATCAGGATGATACTGAGCAGCTTAGGCAGGAACAGCAGCACCATGGTGGAAGCAAACAGCGCAATCGCCAGCTCCGGACGCCACTGCGGCCACACCGGGAACAGCTGGCGCGGTTGCAGGAAGTATTGCGGCTCCGTCAGGGCATGGACGACCTGCAGCGCAGTGGAGAGCGCGAGGAACATAAACCACAGCGGTGCGGAGAGATAAGACATTACGCCCGTCAGGAACACCGCACGGTGAACCGGATGCATCCCTTTTACGAGGAACAGGCGGAAGTTCATCAGGTTACCGTGACACCAGCGGCGGTCGCGCTTGAGCTCGTCCAGCAGGTTCGGCGGCAGCTCTTCGTACGATCCCGGCAGGTCGTAGGCAATCCAGACGCCCCAGCCCGCACGACGCATCAGCGCCGCTTCCACGAAGTCATGCGACAGAATCGAACCGGCAAACGAACCCTCGCCCGGCAGCGGCGCCAGCGCACAGTGTTCGATGAACGGCTTCACGCGGATAATGGCGTTGTGGCCCCAGTAGTGCGACTCACCCAACTGCCAGAAGTGCAGACCGGCGGTAAACAGCGGGCCGTAAACACGGGTGGCGAACTGCTGGCAGCGCGCGTACAGGGTGTCCATGCCGGATGCTTTTGGCGAAGACTGAATGATCCCCGCGTTCGGGTTGGCTTCCATCAGACGCACCAGACCGCTCAGGCAGTCACCGCTCATGACGGAGTCAGCATCCAGCACGACCATGTAGCTGTACTGGTTACCCCAGCGGCGGCAGAAGTCATCGATGTTGCCACTTTTACGCTTCACGCGACGGCGGCGGCGGCGGTAGAAGATCTGCCCTTCGCCCTGCACTTCTGCAATCAGCTCCATCCAGGCTTTTTGCTCTGCAACGCAGATATCCGGGTTGTAACTGTCACTCAGGATGTAAACGTCGAAATGCGCCGCATTACCGGTTGCCTTTACGGACTCCCAGGTTGCACGCAGGCCCGCAAATACGCGGTCAACGTCTTCGTTACAGATAGGCATAATCAGCGCGGTACGGTGCTCGGGATTGAGGGGTTCATCCCCGACCGTTGACGCCGAAATGCTGTACTTGTCCCGTCCCATCAGCAGCTGCAGGAAGCCCATCAGCGCGGTCCAGAACCCGGCCGAGACCCAGCAGAAGAGGACCGCGAACAGCAGGAGAATGCCGCTCTGCAGGATATACGGCAGCAGCTGCATGAAGGAGACCCAGAGATCCTGGCCCATCATGTCCGTCGGGTTGATAAACGCCCAGCCCTGGTAAGGCAGAATGGTTTTCATATACCAGGTCGCGACAACCGTCTGCGCCAGCGTCAGAAGCAGCAGGATATAACGGCGAATTGTCCCCACGGTACGCCATTTCTGTTCGGAGGCCTGCTCTTCTTTCGTCAGGCGCGACAGATAGCGCGGCGTGACGTCACGCCCGCGCAGGCGATCCCAGAAGCGGCCAACCGGGTTGGTGCGCCATGGATCGGGGAACATTGAGGAACGCGTCGCTTTCGGCATCGCCTGAAGCTGATCGCGTCCTTCGTCGTCTTTAATCAACTGCCCTTCTGCCAGCGAGTCCGGCCAGGCCTGCTCCAGACGCGCCTTGACTGACCCCAGCGGCGTATCATCATCACGGGAAAACTGACGATGTTCGCCATCCAGCGCGGTGTGAACCGCGCGGATGTCGCTCTTAGGCAGCGCCGCTTTTTCGATATCCGTCAGCGGCATGGCATCAATATATTCAGATGTATTATTCATTGGCAGGTAGCTGGTAGCTCCAGGTTTCACTCAGCGGCTGATCTTCACTGACCAGCGCAGCACGCATTTCAGTGGTCTGTTTCGGATCTTTCACTTTCACGCGCAGGGTCAGACGCCAGCCTTTGGTTACCGGGTTGTAACGCACGGTGTTCTCTACGATTTCACCGTTGTCACCGATGCTGGCCTGGGCCGACACCGCAGTATCAGGAGACAGTTTCTTCATATCCTGGCCGGTGAAGTCCACGACAAACGCTACCGTACCGTCAGGCTGACGGATCAGGTTAGACTGCTTCACGTCACCCGTCGAGCGGCGAGTCTGCGTCACATACGCGTTATCCGGCGCATGCAGCTTATCTTCGTCGCGGCTGAAGGTAATGGTGTACTTGAAGTTCATCTCTTTACCGGCTTCCGGCAGCTGATCCGGCGTCCAGTATGCGACGATGTTGTCGTTGGTTTCGTCGTTGGTTGGAATTTCAACCAGCTCTACCTTGCCTTTACCCCAGTCGCCTTTCGGCGTAACCCAGGCGCTTGGACGCAGGTCATAGCGGTCGTCAAGATCTTCAAAGCGAGAGAACTGACGGCCACGTTGCAGCAGGCCAAAGCCCTGCGGGTTTTCCATCGCAAAGCTGCTGACCGCCAGATGTTTCGGGTTATTCAGCGGACGCCAGATCCACTCACCGTTACCGGCATGAATAGACAGACCGTTGGAGTCATGCAGTTCCGGGCGGAAGTTGGTTGCCGGTGACGGCTGGTTCGGCCCAAACAGGAACATACTGGTCAGCGGAGCGACGCCCAGTTTGCCCACTTTGTCACGCAGGTAAACCTTGGACTGCACGTCAACGACCGTGTCACGACCTGGCATAATCACAAAGCGATAGGCACCGGTTGCGCGTGGGGAATCCAGCAGCGCATAAATAGTCAGACGTTTGTCCGTTGGTTTTGGACGCTCAATCCAGAACTCGCGGAAACGCGGGAACTCTTCACCTGATGGCAGCGCGGTATCAATAGCCAGACCGCGCGCAGAAAGCCCGTACACCTGCCCCGCGCCAATCACGCGGAAGTAGCTGGCGCCAAGCATGCTAACGATTTCGTCGTTTTTATCTTTGCTGTTGATCGGGTAAAGCACCTTGAAGCCTGCGAAGCCCAGGTCTTTCACCGTATCTTTGTCGTGCTGCACATTGCCAAAATTGAAGTAATCCGGGCTGTACTTGATCTTACGTACCGCGGTCGCCGTCACTTCATTGATGGCAACAGGCGTGTCGAAGTACATACCCTGATGATAAAATTCAAGCTTGAACGGGGTTTTAACGTTATTCCAGTACGCTTTATCGTGGTTGAACTGGATCTGCTGATAGTCCGCATACTTCATGTCGCGGAAAACGGAGGGCAGGTTACTTTTCGGCGCTTCGTAGCTCTTGCCTGCCATCGATTTTGCCTGTTTTGCGACATCGTCGATGTTAAAGGCCAGTGCCGATGAGGTATACAGTGATAACACCACCGCAACACCCAACCAACGCATTTTCATCATCTGTGGTTTATGTTTCATAATAAGTAAGCACTTCCCCCTTTGTGTGCTTATATCGATCCGATCCATTTTAATGGAAACTCAGGCAATCCGACAACATAATCACTGCTTTGTTCAGCTGCTGGCTCATGGATTAAGCAAATGAAAGAACCCGTTATTCACTTTGCGTGCTTATCCTGGAGACAGTGTGTCGGTCTTGGTGTAGGGTTGGCGTCGAATGTAACCATTATGAGCCTTAGGGATAAGGCGAAAAGTCTGAGAATGCGCAACGTTATATGAGCACAACACCGATACAACGGGAATATTTCCTCGACTCGATCCGGGCATGGCTGATGCTATTGGGGATCCCCTTTCATATTTCACTGATTTACTCCAGCCACACGTGGCATGTTAATAGCCAGATGCCCTCCTGGTGGCTGACGCTGTTTAATGACTTTATTCACGCCTTCCGCATGCAGGTGTTTTTTGTCATCTCCGGCTATTTCTCGTACATGCTTTTTTTACGCTATCCGCTTAAGCGCTGGTGGAAAGTGCGCGTGGAGCGCGTAGGTATTCCCATGTTAACCGCCATACCGCTGCTGACGCTGCCGCAGTTCATTATGCTGCAATACGTTAAAGGCAAGGCGGAGAACTGGCCGAATCTCTCGCTGTATGAAAAGTACAACACGCTGGTCTGGGAGCTGGTGTCTCACCTCTGGTTCCTGCTGGTTCTGGTGGTGCTGACCACGGTCAGTCTGGTGATTTTCAGCCGCCTGCGCCGTCATCTCAGCACGACAGCAGACTCTTTCTTCGCTAACGTCACGCTGGGCAAACTGTCGGTGCTCTTTTTACTGCTGGGGATCGCCTATGCCGCGGTGCGACGCACGTTGTTTATCGTCTATCCACCAATACTGAGCGACGGCCTGTTCAATTTTGTGGTGATGCAGTCGCTGTTCTACATTCCGTTCTTTTTAATTGGCGCGCTGGCCTTTATTCATCCGAGGCTTAAAGCGCTGTTTACCACCCCGTCACCGTGGTGCGCGGTGGGTGCGGCCATCGCGTTTGCGGCCTACCTGCTGAACCAGCGCTACGGGAGTGGCGACGCCTGGATGTATGAAACAGAAAGCGTGATCACCATGCTGTTGGGCTTGTGGATGGTGAACGTAGTGTTCGCGCTCGGCCACCGTTTGCTGAACTTTAAGTCCAGCCGCGTGACCTACTTCGTCAATGCCTCACTGTTTATCTATCTGGTGCACCACCCGTTGACGCTGTTCTTCGGGGCATACATCACGCCGCATATCGCATCCAACACGCTGGGCTTCTTTACCGGGCTGGTGTTTGTGGTGGGGATTGCCGTCGTACTCTACGAGATCCATCTGCGGATCCCTCTTCTGCGCTTCCTGTTTTCAGGAAAACCTCAGCCGAAAGCCGCCTGAGCAGCGCGGCGCACTCACGGTGCGCCGCCTTCGCTTCAGCTCTCCAGCTCTTGTCTGCGCTGAGTCAGAAGCCGCTGATAAAGATGCGTGGTGTCTTCATCGAAGCAGACAAAAATCACCTTCTCTGGCAGCGGTTTAAGCGACAAATAGCGGTAAACCGTTTCGACGGCGATGGTCGCCGCTGCCGCCTTAGGATATCCATACACGCCGGTGCTGATGGCCGGGAACGCCATCGTTTTATAGCCGTTGTCGGCGGCAAGCCGCAGACAGTTTCGGTATGCCTCCTCCAGAAGGCTCGCTTCATGCTGGTCTCCGCCGTGCCACACGGGCCCGACAGCATGAATCACCGCTTTGGCAGGAAGGTTGCCCGCCAGCGTAATCACCGCATGGCCCGGAGGGCATTCACCCTGTTGCTGACGCACGATTTTACAGGCTTCCAGTAACTGCGGTCCGGCAGCCCGGTGAATAGCGCCGTCTACGCCTCCTCCCCCCATCAGGGAAGGATTGGCCGCATTGACGATGACGTCGACATGAACTGTCGTAATATCGCCATGAATAATTTCAATTTGCGGTTTCATAAAGCCCCTCTGCTGCCCGCCTTTTTTATAAGTGTATCGCAGAGGGGTTATTGAGAAAAACGATAGGCGTAAAACCGCCCCCGCCGACGGGCGCGCACGGGTATTAACGGTACTGGATCTGAACAACCGCGAGCGTTTTTTCAGGATTCAGGTACGTCATATTCACTGTCGCCAGGCCGGAAGCCGTCGCCTTGCCGTTCAGCGCGTCGCCGTAACTCACCATACGCGTTTGCATACGATTTTTTTCCGGACACGACACCGCCAGCTGCCGCTGCTGGTGGGTAACTTCGCAAGGGTCAGCAACGATTGCGCCGCGAAAGTGAATAACGCCGCCCTGCGCGAGCGTGGCCGAATAAGCTGGAGCGATAAATGCCGAAACAAGCAGGCCCAGACCTGAAATAAGATGTGCAAAAGAGTGGGTCACGATATGTACTCCTCAATGAAAATCGTCCATGAGGGGCAAACGCGCTTCATTATGCAAACGAAGGCTGACGTTACGGAACCTAACAACGCAGTTCCTGATAACAGCTTAGTTCAACGGCAAATATTCACAATGCATTGATTTCATGAATATTTACAGCGCACCCCCGGCTGGCGACCACTGCTGTGATAAATGAAGCGCTCTTCCATCCGTGACGGTGACAACGATGTTGATCGTGTCTTCCGCAGAAATAGTTAAACTCAACCGCGTTAAATCAATCGGCTGATTAGCGGGAATAAAAAGGGTATTTTGCTGTCGCGAAGCACTTTGCCCACTCTGCCCTTCCTTCAAAGAGAGGATCTGAACCTGACAATCACACGGTTCCGTCAAAATGACCTGCGGAATAATGGTCGTCATATTTCCCTGCTGTGACGTTTGAAAGGTTATCTGCCCGGAAAGCGCGGCAAGGAGAATGAAGGTATTCATGAGGAACTCCCGAAAAAAAACAGGGCATCGGCCCTGTTTTTTTGTAGTACAGATTTCAGTATCAGTACTGATGCGCTGTCGCGTGGTTACCAAAGCCGATCTGGGTAACGTTGACGGTGGAGTTAGACGCCGTCTGGTCTACGAGCGCACCGTTAAGGCCGCCGTACTGGCTAACATTCATAACGGATTTTTTGCTGTTCCACTGATCGAGTGTCGCACTGTTGCCAAAGCCGTTCTGGGTCAGGTTGATTTTGCTGTCGTCAGAACCCTGACCGACATCAGCCCCGTTACCGCCACCGGTCTGGCTAATATTAAGAACGGAATTTCTGGCATCTGTCTGCAACGCCAGCGCGGAGTTACCGCCACCGTTCTGATAAATATTCAGGGTTGAATTTGGACCACTGTTTCCGCCATGACCGTGTCCATGACCCCATCCGCCCTGATTAATCATACCAGCCATAGCACTACCAGAAACGACGATTGCTGCAAGTGCTGCCACTTTGATAAATTTCATGGTAAACCCCCATCGGATTGATTAACGTCGTCGCGAAATAGCTAGCGCTGAATAACGCGAATTGCCATCTGCGACTGTTTCTGCACTACAACTGCGGTTTTCTGCGTACCGTACTGCGTAATATTTGCTCTATTACCCGACCCTTTCTGGATAATTTTCGCACTATTACCATATCCATCCTGCGTAATACCTGCATCGTTCCCGTTACCGCTCTGATCGATCCAGGCAATATTGTAAGTCCCTGATTGATCAACTCTCGCTCTGTTGCCTGCCCCATCCTGAGAAATGACGGACAAGAGTTTCGATCCTTCCTGGCGAAGCTGAGCGTCATTAAATACGCCCTGTTGACCAATAATGGCTGCCTGATTTAATGATGAATAACTTAATTCATTAACCGCAAAATTATATTCAGCGTTTGCTAAATCTGAATTCGCGGCGGTTACAAATCCAGGCGCACCCAGTAATGTAAACATCAAAAATAACGATGTGTTTTTCATGTTGTCACCCTGGACCCGGCTACCTGAAAACACCCTGATCGTATTTCGTATTAAACGACTCGTTTTTGTTAACGCGTCGTTACGGTGAAGAGTATGTCCGCTGAAACATTTTAAATATCTCACCCGCGCGGCTTATTTTTATTTTTCAGGTCACCACAAAGTTGTAATTTGCACCATAAAAGGCATGACACAGGCCGTTTTTATTTTTTATGAAATATTTATGCGCGACATGTTGTACAACGGCGAGACAGCCGTCCATGCCCCTTCCCGCGTTGTTTAAGCGTAACGCCAGGATGAGATTTTCTTCAGGGCGTGACACAAGGCGAGTTTTCTTAAGCCAGAAAAACCAGAACGGCATGACTTAGAAAGTATCAGTTACTCATACCTGGGTACAAACTAAACAAAATAATAAATACTTATAAATATTAACCAGTTAATTATATTTGTATGATTTTTAAAATCTATGCACAACTATTTCCATGTACAACTTTAATATCAAATAACAACATTAAAAATCTGCAATTTTCACAAATTAATATTGATTTTTACATCTTGTTACATGATTAACACTTGCTTTAAAATTCGTAAAAGCTAGATTGAAATTAGATGTACGAAATTGGTTTTATATTTACCTCCCTGTGGAGGTTATGTTCTGATTCTACACACAGCAGTGCAACATCTGTCAGTACTTCTGGTGCCCTCTTCTTTACAGAGAGGGCGGCTGTCAGGTGCCAAAAATAAGTGGGGTTTCATCATGTATAATGAAGTCCATAGTTTACATGGTCATACATTACTGTTGATCACAAAACCTTCTCTGCAAGCGACAGCTTTATTACAACATTTAAAGCAATCTCTATCACTGAACGGGAAATTGCATAATATTCAACGTTCTTTTGATGATATTGCGCCTGGCAGCATCATTCTGTTTGATATGATGGAAGCCGATAAAAAGCTTATCCATTACTGGCAAGATAACTTAAGCAGGAAAAACAATAATATCCGCGTGTTATTATTGAATACGCCTGATGAATATCCTTTCAGAGATATTGAAAGCTGGCCGCATATCAATGGCGTGTTCTACGTCACTGAAGAAGAGGTTCGGGTGGTAGATGGTCTGCAAGGCATATTGCGCGGCGAATGCTATTTCTCGCAAAAGCTGGCCAGCTACCTCATCACGCACTCCGGAAATTACCGCTATAACAGTTCGGAATCAGCGCTGCTCACCCACCGTGAGAAAGAGATCCTGAACAAATTACGCATTGGTGCTTCAAATATTGAAATCGCCCGTTCGTTATTTATCAGCGAAAATACGGTAAAGACGCACCTTTATAATCTTTTCAAGAAGATAGCTGTTAAAAACCGAACTCAGGCGGTTTCATGGGCAAACGATAACCTCAGGCGTTAATCACATGAAGCGCACGTTGAGTTGGATCGCCGCAGCGAGTCTCCTGCTCGCTGCAGGGAACCTGCAGGCCGTTGAGGTCGAAGTTCCCGGATTGTTAACTGACCACACTGTCTCATCGATCGGGCACAGTTTTTACCGGGCCTTCAGCGATAAATGGGACAGTCCCTACACGGGTAATTTAACAATCAACGAGCGGCCCAGTGCACGATGGGGAAGCTGGATAACCATAACGGCCAATCAGGACGTTATTTATCAAACGTTTTTATTCCCCTCGAAAACAGACTTCGAAAAAAACGTAGCCTTAGCACTGGCTCAAACTGAAGACGCTATTAATCGCCTGCAAATAGATAAAGCCCTATTAAGCACCAGCGATTTAGCAAAAGATGAGTTCTAGCGAACCGATATGCGGAGGCTGTCATGCGTATTGCATATGCAGTTGTTTCGATCATGCTTATTGCTCCCCTGAGCTGGGCTGGAAATATGACCTTCCAGTTCCGTAACCCTAACTTTGGCGGTAACCCCAACAACGGTGCCTTTCTGCTGAATCAAGCTCAGGCACAAAACTCCTATAAAGATCCGAGCTTTCAGGATTTTACCGTTGATACCCCTTCCGCACTGGATAACTTCACCCAGGCTATCCAGTCGCAGATTTTAGGGGGATTGCTGACCAACATTAATACCGGCAAACCCGGCCGAATGATGACCAACGACTTTATCGTCGACATCGCCAACAGGGACGGACAGCTCCAGTTGAATGTGACCGATCGTAAAACCGGAAAAACTTCCACCATAGAGGTTTCCGGCCTGCAAAATAATTCAACTGACTTTTAAACAATAGCTAAATAAGGACAACGACCATGCAGCGCTTCCTGATATTTGTTGCAGTGTGCTTATTGAGCGGTTGTTTAACTGCTCCGCCTAAAGAAGCTGCAAAACCCACATTAATGCCGCGGGCCCAAAGTTACCGTGATTTAACCCATTTGCCTTCACCTACGGGCAAGATATTTGTCTCGGTATACAACATTCAGGATGAAACCGGACAATTTAAGCCTTATCCGGCAAGTAACTTCTCCACCGCGGTGCCGCAAAGCGCCACCGCCATGCTGGTGACTGCACTTAAAGATTCGCACTGGTTTATTCCGCTGGAACGCCAGGGGCTTCAGAACCTGTTAAATGAACGAAAAATCATTCGTGCCGCGCAGGAGAATGGCACCGTTGCGGACAATAACCGGATGCCTCTGCAGTCTCTGGCCGCCGCAAACGTGATGATTGAAGGGTCGATTATCGGTTACGAGAGCAACGTGAAATCGGGTGGCGTGGGCGCGCGCTACTTCGGTATCGGCGCAGATACCCAGTACCAGCTCGACCAAATTGCGGTTAACCTGCGCGTCGTGAACGTCAGTACCGGTGAAGTGCTCTCTTCGGTCAACACCAGCAAAACGATATTGTCTTATGAAGTTCAGGCTGGGGTATTCCGCTTCATCGATTACCAGCGTCTGCTGGAGGGAGAAATTGGCTACACCTCTAACGAACCGGTCATGATGTGTCTGATGTCAGCCATTGAAACCGGCGTGATCTTCTTAATCAACGATGGTATCGATCGCGGGCTGTGGGATCTGCAAAACAAAGCGGACGTGCAGAACCCGATCCTGGTGAAATACCGTGATATGTCGGTGCCTCCGGAATCCTGACGGGCAGCGCATAAAAAAAGGCGAGATGATTATCTCGCCTTTTTTTTATTCACTCACCGCGGTGATGTTTTGCGTTTTTTCCCGTCGCGTCGCCAGCCAAAGACCGCTGTTCTTCATGGCGTAGCCAAACAGCAGCCCCAGCGCCAGGGAAGGAACCACCAGCTTCCAGTCCCCCTGCCCGGCAAAGGTTGCGCAGGCCCCCATAAAGGTTCCCGGCACAAACGACAGCAGCAGATGCTTCGCCTGGATGCACATCAGGAAGGCGACGACACCCGTCATGACGTACCCCAGCATCTCCAGATGCGGCGCCAGCGCGCTGCCTTTCATGATGACCAGCGCCCAGATAACGCCGCTCATCAGCGTGCAGCCTGAGATAAAGAGCCCTTTCAGCCCGCCCTGAGGACAGGCGAAATAGGCCGTGCAACCCAGGAAGCCAGCCCAGCTTAACAGACCGAGAGACACCGCTACCCATCCCCAAATACCGGAGAGGATACCCGTCGTGATTGCAATACAAAGTAATATGTTCATGGCGCGCATCTTAGCAGAAGCGCGCCATAGAAATGAGATCAGAAGCACATTACGTGCAAGTTGAAATGTATCGTTGCAGGATTTTTGTGATTTACATCACTCCTCGCTCTCTTCTTCCAGCTCGTCCCACATTGCTGCGATGGCGTCACGCGTCAGCGGGGCCAGCGTTCGCCAGAACGGAGAGGTGGCATGAGCTTCCACTTTACCCAGGAAGGTCCCCACCCACGGCAGCAGATAGGTTTCGAAGAGGATCCCGATGGCTTCATTTTCATCGTCGCCAGCGTTGTCTTCGATCCAGGACGCGGCCAGCAGCAGCGTACCGATATGATCGGCTGGGGTATCGCTCAGGGGCATCCCGCGTTCTGAAAGGAATGCCCGCACTTCCGCTTCGGTCGCGCCTTCCTGCCAGGCGGAACGATACGGCGACACGCGGCACTCTTCGCCCACGAACAGAGCATTGTAGTCCGTTGAGATCTGCTGCATATCGCAGCTTTTCTGCAGGCGCTCCAGTAACTCATCCTGTTCCAGCGGCCAGTTCTGCGCCAGTTTACCTTCGCGAATCAGCGTAAACAGCGGCACCAGCAGCGGGTCCTGCGGCTGGCGGTAATACAGGGAGCCCAGCACGCGGCAAAGGATGGAAAATTCATTCATTGTTCTATTCCGTTATTCAATTAAAGATCGGCAAATTCATCAATCGGTGCCATGCCACGCGACTCGAGGAAATCAAGCATACGACGCGGCGTGACGTTCAGGATGCGCTCTTCCGGGAAATCCACATCCTGCAATATTTTCAGGCACTCGCTAAAATCCCCCAGCGTGAAGGCCGTGTGCGAATCAGAGCCCAGCGCCACCATGCCACCCGCATCACGCACGGCGGCAGCCACTTCGCGACAGTTGGCTTCACTGCCTTTACGCGAGTGCACGAACGAGGAGTTGTTAATCTCCAGCGCCACGCGGTGTTTCGCCGCGGCCTGCGCCACGGCCTGAATATCGATCGGGTATTTCGGATTGCCCGGATGGCTGATGATGTGCACATTGCCGCTGGCAATAGTGGCAATCATCGCCGCGGTATTGGTCTCTTTATCCTGCGGCGGGAAAACCGGCTCATGGAAGCCGGCAAGGATCAGATCTAAGGAGGTCAGCATCGGGCCGGTACAGTCAATTTCACCGTCGGTGTTTTTGATGTTCGCCTCAATGCCGCGCAGTATCCCAATGCCGTCCACCAGACGTGGCCAGATACGCATATTCACAAAATGCCAGTAGTGCGGCGCATCCGCCATATCCGGGCCGTGATCGGTTATCGCGAACAGCTTGATGCCCTTAAGCTTCGCCTGGGCAATATAATCATGGAGGTTGCTATACGCGTGGGTGCTGGCGACGGTGTGCATATGCAGGTCAACGGGATACATCTTTCTCTCCTCTGCGTTTTTTCCAAAGGATAGCAGTTATCAGCGGCGAATATTAGCAAAAACCCGGCGAACGCCGGGTTTCTCTCAGTAGCCGCGCTGTCGGTCGACCTGTCCGGTGACCGGGTTACCCTTCTCTATTTCACCGATCGTGTGCGAGATATAGGCCACCGCCTCGGCAGGTCGCGTCACGGCGGCAACGTGCGGAGTCATTGCCACGCGCGGGTGTCGCCACAGCGGGCTTTCCTCCGGCAGCGGCTCACGGCTGTAGACATCCAGCATGGCGCCTTTAAGCTTCCCGCTATCCAGCGCCTTCAGCAGATCCGGCTCGACCAGATGCACGCCGCGCGCCAGGTTCATCAGGTAGCTCTGGTCGTCCAGCTGGTTGAGCAGGCCTTCATTGATAATCCCCACCGTTTCCGCCGTATTAGGCAGCAGGTTAATCAGCACACGCGTGCCGTTCAGGAAGGCCGGAAGCTCATCCGTTCCGGCAAAGCTCTCAACGCCCGGATAGTCTTTACGGCTGCGGCTCCAGCAGCGCAGCGGGAAGCCCCACGGCGCGAGCGCTTCAGCCACTTTCGAACCCAGCACGCCCGCGCCGAGGATACCAACGGTAAACGCTTCGCGCGGATATTCAGGCAACGGCTCCCAGCGGGATTGCTGCTTAAGCGCCTGATAGTCATCAAAGCGGCGGAACCAGTGCAGCACCTGGCTGACGGCATATTCCTGCATTTGCTGGCCCATACCGGTATCTTCCAGGCGGAACAGAGGAATATCTTCCGGCAGCATTTCAGGGTGTGCTTTCAGCTTGCTCAGAATGGAATCCACGCCGGCTCCAAGCGCGAACACGGCCTTCAGCTTACGGCCCTGGAGCATTTCTACCGGCGGATGCCAGACCAGCGCGTAGTCAGCATGTTCGTTATCGCCCCGCTTCCACTCACGAACGCGAACGCCCGGCAGTGCCGCAGAAAGTGCCTTAATCCAGTAAGCCGTATCAAAAGTGGGGTGATAGAAGAGTATATCCATAGTCAATCCTGCCTTTTATTGCGCTGATTTATTTTGCTTTTTAACTGGACGGTCAGCATAGCAAATTTATTGCGTGACCGTGTTGTTGATAAAAAAGACGCTTTCAGCACATTTAAGAATCATGTTGCCTGAAGTTTGTCTAAACGCGCTAAATTACTGAAAAAGTGGGTTGACGGCAGTTCGGCTTTTCCTTACATTAGCGCCCGTCCCAGCAACAACGGGATGACAATATGGTGAGGTGTCCGAGTGGCTGAAGGAGCACGCCTGGAAAGTGTGTATACGGCAACGTATCGGGGGTTCGAATCCCCCCCTCACCGCCATATTCAAGATGAGAGCTCGTACGAAAGTACGGGCTTTTTTCTTTTATATTCTCCGTAAGGGGGGATAAGAACCCCCGACCGGGGTTCGACAACTGGCGCAGCCAGTTGGACAGACTGTGAGCAAAGCGAACAGGCTGCCCGCAGGGCGAGCGAAGCGAGTCAATCCCCCCCCGGTGCTATATTCAGCTCGGTGCAGCCTGAGCGCCTCACCCTAACCCTCTCCCCAAAAGGGCGAGGGGATCGTTACTCCTCCACCATCCGCGCATACTCTTCAGTAAGAAAATCCACCAGCGTTCTGACGGACGGCAGCAAACCTCGCCTGGAAGGATAAACAGCGTGAATCACTTCCCGTCGGGGTTCCCATGCGTCCAGCACCCTTACCAGTTCCCCGGATGCCAGCTGATCCTTGACCATCAAAATCGGCAGCTGCACCACGCCCACCCCCGCCATCGCCGCTTCACGCAGCGCCAGCATGTCGGTGGTAATAAAGCGCGGCGTGTAATGAATCGCGGCTTTCGCTCCCTCCGGCCCGCTCAGTTCCCATCTGTGCAGCTGCTTTCCCACCCCCATGCTCAAACCCGGCCACTCGCTCAGCTCAGAGGGCACGGCAGGGTGACCCATCCGCTCAATCAGTGCAGGGCTCGCCACCAGGCAGTGTCCCCTGTCTGCCAGCACTCTTAACACCAGGTCGCTGTCATCAAACGGACGTGGACGAACGCGGATCGCCACGTCGATACCCTCACCCACCAGATCAACCCGTCGGTTGGTGGCCTCAAGCTGAAGATTGATCCCCGGATAGCGCGCCATAAACCGCGCCAGCATGGGCCCCACGTGCACGTGCAGCAAGGTGACCGGACAGGTGATCCTGACCACGCCGCGTGGCTCGGCCTGCAACGCCGCCACCGCCTCTTCCGCTGCTTCGGCCTCTACCAGCATGGCTTTACAGTGCTGATAGAACGTCTGCCCCACTTCCGTCACCGTAAACTGCCGGGTGGTGCGCTGGATCAACCGCACGCCAAGGCGCTCTTCCAGCTGGGCAATTCGCCGGCTCAGTTTTGACTTGGGCTGATCGAGCGCCCGACCCGCCGCCGCAAATCCACCATGGTCCACCACCTTCACAAACCACGCGAAATCATTGAGATCCTGCATACGCCCTCATCGTTCCATATTCAGAACAGTGAATGTCATTTTCACTATCTACCGGGATATTAACCCTGAATATAAGCTAATTACATCAACAGAACATCAGGAGTTCATCATGAAAAACGTAACAGGCGTTTATACCGCACCTCGTCCGCACTGGGTCGGTGACGGTTTCCCGGTTCGTTCAATGTTTTCTTACCAGACGCTCTGCGAGCCGCTGAGCCCGTTTCTGCTGCTGGACTATGCCGGACCGTACACCTTCCCGGCGGACGGCGCGAAACGCGGCGTGGGCGAGCATCCTCATCGCGGCTTTGAAACGGTGACCATCGTTTACGCCGGCGAAGTGGAGCATCGCGACTCCACCGGCAGAGGCGGCGTTATTGGCCCCGGCGACGTGCAGTGGATGACGGCGGGCGCAGGCATCCTGCACGAGGAGTTCCACTCCAGCGCCTTCGCGCAGAAAGGCGGTGAACTAAAAATGATGCAGCTGTGGGTCAACCTGCCCGCCAAAGACAAAATGGCGACGCCCGGCTACCAGAGTATCACCAAAGCGGATATCCCGGTGGTCACGCTGCCGGATAACAGCGGCACGCTGCGGGTCATCGCCGGTCGCCTTGAGGACGTGACGGGCCCGGCCCATACCTTCTCACCGCTGAACGTCTGGGACATCGCGCTTAACCAGGGCAGCCATCTGACGCTCAACCAGCCCGAAGGCTGGAGCACGGCGCTGGTGGTACTTGAGGGCAGCGTAACGGTGAACGGCACCACGCCAGCGGGTGAAGCGCAGCTGGTTGTGCTAAGTCAGAGCGGTGAAAAGCTGCATCTGGAAGCGAACAGCGACGCGAAATTGCTGCTGATGGCCGGTGAGCCGCTGAATGAACCGATTGTGGGCTACGGCCCGTTTGTGATGAACAGTAAAACCGAGATCGCGGAAGCCATTCGTGATTTCAACTCCGGCCGCTTTGGCCAGATCTGAACGTAATTAAGGAGCGCAATATGTCTACCCCTGCAAACTTCAACGGTGCACGTCCCGTCATTGACGTAAATGATGCCGTCATGCTGCTTATCGACCACCAGAGCGGGCTGTTCCAGACCGTCGGCGACATGCCCATGCCGGAGCTGCGCGCCCGTGCGGCGGCGCTGGCAAAGATCGCCACGCTGGCGAAGATCCCGGTGATCACCACCGCCTCCGTTCCACAGGGACCGAACGGCCCGCTTATCCCGGAGATCCACGCCAACGCGCCGCATGCGCAGTATGTGGCCCGCAAAGGTGAGATCAACGCCTGGGATAACCCGGAATTCGTGGCGGCGGTAAAAGCTACCGGTCGCAAGACGTTAATTATTGCAGGCACGATCACCAGCGTCTGCATGGCCTTCCCGTCCATCAGCGCGGTGGCGGACGGATATAAAGTGTTTGCGGTGATTGATGCCTCCGGCACCTACAGCAAAATGGCGCAGGAGATCACCCTGGCCCGCGTGGTCCAGGCAGGCGTGGTGCCGATGGATACCGCCGCTGTGGCCTCTGAGATCCAGCGAACCTGGAACCGTGAAGATGCGGCTGAATGGGCTGAGGTATACACCCACATCTTCCCGGCCTACCAGCTGCTGATCGAAAGCTACGGCAAAGCGCAGGAGGTGGTGAAAAACAGCGAAGTGCTCGATTCGCAGCGTTAATCCTGCGCTGTGCGTCATAAGCTGATTAAGGCTTAACCGAACAAGCACGAATGCAGAAAATCTGCTTGACCGCTTTCGCGCAACTCCCTATAGTAGCGCCCCGTTGCCCCCCAAGCGGTCAGGCAGCAAAACAATATGGTGAGGTGTCCGAGTGGCTGAAGGAGCACGCCTGGAAAGTGTGTATACGGCAACGTATCGGGGGTTCGAATCCCCCCCTCACCGCCATATTTGAGATAAGAGCTCGTACGAAAGTACGGGCTTTTTTCTTTTGGATCGCACCTGGGGATTCGAACCTTGAGACTCCCTGCGCTCTTTATGCCTGCACATAAAACAAAGCCCGGTTTCCCGGGCCTTGAACACAACAGCAAACTCAGTAATACGCTTGCAGCGTGCGCTGACAGAGCGCCGAGCGCACGCAGTCCTCTTTGGTGAAGCGTACCACCCCAATCATCTCATCTTCCTCAAAACGTGACATGGCGTCGCTGAGGCCGGACTTCACGCCCGACGGCAGGTCACACTGGGTAATATCGCCGTTGACGATAACCGTCACGTTCTCCCCGAGGCGCGTTAAAAACATCTTCATTTGCGCAGCGGTCACGTTCTGAGCCTCGTCGAGAATAACGACCGCATTTTCAAATGTACGTCCGCGCATATAGGCGAACGGCGCGATTTCCACCTTGCCAATCTCTGGTCGCAGGCAGTACTGCATAAAGGATGCACCCAGTCGCTTCACCAGCACGTCATAGACGGGCCTGAAGTACGGAGCAAACTTCTCCGAAATATCGCCGGGCAGGAAGCCGAGATCTTCATCAGCTTGCAGTACAGGACGGGTAACAATAATGCGCTCCACGTCCTTATGGATCAGCGCTTCCGCTGCTTTGGCTGCACTGATCCAGGTTTTCCCGCATCCGGCTTCACCGGTTGCAAAGATGAGCTGTTTACTCTCGATAGCATTCAGGTAGTGCGCCTGAGCCTCATTGCGCGCCACAATTGGAGAATTATCACGGCTGTCTCTGGCCATGCCAATTGCTTCTACGCCACTCATCTGCACAAGCGAGGTGACCGATTCTTCTTCACGCTGTTTATGGCTACGTGAGTCCCGTCTCAGCACACGTTTTGCTTCGCGACGAGCTTTGATCACTGCTTTTTGTCTTCCCATGGATAGCACCTTGAGTTGTTGGTATTCATCACACGCGCCAGCTTCGGCACGATTATGCGCACGAACATCAGAGGGTTGGCTTCCTTGTAAGCCATTGCTTGCTTTATCAGATGACGATACAGAACGGCTACGCGCACCGGTCTGCACGTCGGTCGAATCAGATTCTTGAGGTGTGGGGGAGAATTTAGTGGTGAGGAAATCGCTGCCGGAGTCTGAGCCTCCGCGCCGGGTGCTGCGGTTGTTATGTTTACCTTGTCCAGTACAGGACGCAACCATTCGCGATCTCCATAGTGATTCAGCATCACTGCCGGGAACTACCGCTGTCTTATCTTAAGTACATCAGGAGTTATCATAAATGCAACATTTATTTTACCTGGATGCAACTTTTAAGACTGTTCCTGCAGCGGAATCAGTCTTATATATGAATATTACAGAAATATAACAATAAGATAGTCATATGAAAAAATAATGTCCCCGCGAACTATCGCAGGGACGATTATCAGGCTTCCATCAGACCTTGTGCGAGATACGCGCCAGCATCGCGCGCGCCGGGCAGGGCAAAGAAATAGCCGCCGCCGATGGGCTTAATGTACTCTTCCAGCGCTTCGCCGTTTAACCGCTTCTGCACGGTCAGGAAGCCTTTCTCCAGATCGTGCTGATAGCAGACGAACAGCAGACCCATATCAAGCTGGCCGGAATTGGTCACGCCCAGCGAATAGCTGTAGCCACGGCGCATCATCAGGCTGGACTGCGTCTCTTTGGTGCGCGGGTTGGCAAGGCGAATATGGCTGTCGAGCGCGATAACGTCGCCATCCGGGTCGTTCGCGTAGTCCGGCACATCATGCTCGTGCTTCATGCCCAGCGGCGCCCCGCTCTGCTTGTCGCGGCCAAAAATCGTCTGCTGCTCTTTCAACGGCGTGCGGTCCCAGAACTCCACGTGGAACTGAATAATGCGCACAGCCTGGTAGCTGCCGCCCACCGCCCATGCGGGTTCCCCCTGATCTGCCGTCACCCACACCACGTCTTTCATCAGCGCCGCATCGCTGCTGTCCGGGTTGGCCGTGCCGTCCTTAAAGCCCAGCAGGTTAACCGGCGTCTCTTTGCCTTTGCTGCGGGCGGCGTGGTCAGAGATAAACCCTTCCCGCTTCCAGCGCACGCTCAGCAGATCCGGCGTGTGCTTGATGATATCGCGCAGGGCGTGGATCACCGTGTCCTGGGTATTGGCACAAATCTGCAAGAGCAGATCGCCGTGGCACAGCGCCGCGTCGAGGGAGTCATTCGGGAAGCGCGTCATCTTCTGCAGCGCGTTAGGCTTCTGTTTTGCCAGGCCGTAGCGGCCGTCAAACAGCGACTCCCCTACCGACACGGTAATGGTCAGGTTATCCGGCGCGATAAACGCCCCGAGGATACCGGAATCCATCGGCGGCAGGCGCGGGTTCGGCGTATCCGGTGCCGGCCCGCCCGCGGTAAGAAACGCGATGCGCGCCGTCAGCAGGCGGAACAGACGCTCCAGATCCGCCTTATCGCTGGCCAGTGAATCAAAGGCCACCAGCATCATGGAAGCCTGCTGCGGCGTGAGAATACCCGCCTGGTGCGCGCCATAAAACGGCTGTGTCTCCATGCGGGCATCCGGCGAGAGCGTACCGGGCGCGCTCTGCGGTTTCGCCGCATGCGCCACCGGGCAACCTCCCGCCAGGGCAAACGCGCCGCCCAGCGCCCCTACCCCTTTTAACAACCGACGCCGTGAAGGTTCCGCGACGTCGAACTCGTCATGCTTGTTCATCGTGCTTAATCCAGACCCAGTACGCCGCGCAGCAGGGAGAGATCTTCCGCCAGCGTCGTAATCGGGCCTTTCAGCGCGTTACGGTCGGCGTCGGTCAGCTTGTCGTAGGTTTCGAACCCATCTTTGGTACGGTACTTCGCCAGGATGGTATCGACCTTTTTGAAGTTGGCATCTACTTTCGCCAGCAGTTCGCCGTTCTCTTTCTGCAGCTGAGGACGCAGCAGCTCGACAATCTTCTGCGCGCCGTCGACGTTGGCCTGGAAGTCCCACAGGTCGGTGTGGCTGTAGCGATCTTCTTCACCGCTGATTTTGCTCGCGGCCACTTCTTCAATCAGACCGGCCGCGCCGCCCACCACCTTCGACGGCGGGAAGGCCAGCTCGCTGATGCGCTTTTGCAGCTCCAGCACGTCGGTGTTCAGCTGCCCGGCGTATTTCTCCATTCCTTTGGTGGAGTTATCGCCAAACAGGGCTTTTTCCAGACGGTGGAAGCCGGTGAATTTCGGATCGGCGGCCTTCTGCTCGTAGTCATCTTCGCGGGCATCAATGCTGCCGTCGAGGTCAGAGAACAGCTCGGCAATCGGCTCGATGCGCTCGTAGTGCTGACGGGTTGGCGCGTACAGGGATTTCGCTTTTTCGATATCGCCCGCTTTCACGGCGTCGGTGAAGGCTTTGGTACCCGTGACCAGGTCCGCCGTCTCTTTGGTGACGTAGGCTTTATAGGCGGTGATGGCGTCGCCCAGGCTCAGCAGGGCCGTGCCTTTGGCCGCGTCCGCCGTCGCTGCACCTTTGACGATCAGCTTGCCTTTAGGGTTGGTCAGCAGGCCGCAGGTCATGTCGTATTCACCCGGCTGCAGGTTGGCGGTCATCTTCTGACTGAAGCCTGGCGCGATGTTCTCGCGCTCTTCCACCACCATCACGCCTTTGAGGATCTCCCACTCCAGCGCCTTCTGGCTGTGGTTCTGAATGATAAACTGGGTTTTACCGCTGTTAACCGTGATGGTCATCGGCTCGCACTGCTTATCGTTAACGGTGACTTTTACCTGCGGAATATCCGCAGCCTGCGCAGCGAATGCAGAAGCGAACAGCGCGGCAATGCCTGCGCACAATGCACTACGACGAAACTGAATTGCCATGACTCTTCCCTTAAAAAGTATGTTGTAACTAAAACAATAATTACGGCGCAACGCGCGACGCCTGCGAACCGGTACGCGGCGGCATCGCGAACAGCACCAGCGCCGGAACCAGATAGATAAAGTACATCGCCACTTCGCTGACGCTCGGCGTTTCCTGGTAGCCGAAGATGCCTTCGAGCAGGGTGCCGGTCAGTGAATGGGTGGAGAGAACGTTGCTAAGATCGAACGCCACGTCCTGGAAGTGGTTCCACAGGCCCGCCTCGTGGAAGGCGCGGATCGCCCCTGCCGCCAGCCCCGCGGCCACCAGCAGAATGAACAGGCTGGTCCACTTAAAGAAGGCGCCCAGGTTGAGGCGAATGCCGCCCCAGTAGAGCAGAAAGCCCAGCACCACCGCCGTTGCCAGACCGAGCATTGCGCCCAGCGGCGGCCAGATGCCCACATCCTGCTGGAATGCCGCCAGCAAGAAGAAAACCGATTCCAGACCCTCGCGCGCCACGGCGAAAAAGACCATCATAATCAGCGCCCAGCCGTGGTGATTCCCCTTCTGCAGGGCGTTATCCACCGCCTGCTCCAGCTGCACCTTCACGTTGCGGGAAACTTTGCGCATCCAGAAGACCATCCACGTCAGGATGAACACCGCAATCACGGCGACGATACCTTCAAACAGCTCCTGCTCTTTCTGCGGGAATTCGCCGGTGGTTTCATTGATGAGGATACCTAAGCCCAGGCAGAGCGCCGCGGCAAGGAAGACGCCAACCCACATCACGCCAATCCAGCGCCCACGCTGGGTGCGCTTCAGATAGCTGGCGATAAGGCTGACAATCAGGGCCGCTTCAAGGCCTTCACGTAACATAATGAGAAATGGAACAAACATGCCGACACCTTAAATGTTTATCGCGGTCAACTGATGCAAAGAAAGGTAAATTCTTGTGATAGTGATTATCATTACGGCGAAAGGAAACACAAGCGAAATGTGTGGTGATTTGATGACGAGTTGTAAACGCAAAGCCTGTTAATAGTTGCCGCCGTTACCGTTAAGTTTATAAGTTATAATAAAAATGCCCATTTACGGTTAACCAGTGCTGTGGCTAAATATCCGCCTCAAAAACCAACCGAAAATATTCCATGTTTAAGATTGTCCATTTCCTGCTGGCGCTGGTGATTATTCTTGCGCTAGCCTGGCTGGTGAGTTTCGACCGCCGAAAAATTCGCATTCGTTATGTTTTACAGCTGATTGTTATTGAAATTGCCCTGGCGTTCTTTTTCCTGCACGCCGAAAGCGGGCTATTCCTGATTAAATACGTTTCCGGCTTCTTTGAGTCACTGCTGAAATTTGCCTCGGAAGGGACGAATTTCGTCTTTGGCGGAATGGGAGAAAAAGGGCTGGCGTTTATTTTCCTCGGCGTGCTGTGTCCGATTATTTTTATTTCCGCACTGATTGGTATTCTCCAGCACTGGCGGATCCTGCCGATTTTTATTCGAATCATCGGGACGCTGCTGTCAAAGCTGAATGGCATGGGCAAGCTGGAATCGTTCAACGCGGTGAGCTCGCTGATCCTCGGCCAGTCGGAAAACTTCATTGCCTATAAAGGCGTGCTGGGGGATCTCTCCTCGCGTCGTCTGTTCACCATGGCGGCCACGGCCATGTCGACGGTCTCCCTGTCGATTGTCGGTGCCTATATGACCATGCTCGACGCCAAATTTGTCGTTGCCGCGCTGATCCTGAATATGTTCAGCACCTTTATTATTCTCTCGGTCATTAACCCGGTGCGTCCGGAAGCCGAGCCGGATATCAAGCTGGAAAAACTGCACGAATCCCAGAGCTTCTTTGAAATGCTGGGCGAGTATATTCTGGCCGGTTTTAAGGTGGCGATGATTATTCTGGCGATGCTGATTGGGTTTATCGCCCTCATCAGCGCCGTTAACGCCCTCTTCTCCAGCGTATTCGGCATGAGCTTCCAGCAGATCCTGGGCTATGTGTTTTATCCGCTGGCGTGGCTTATCGGGATTCCGCTCAGCGATGCGTTAAACGCGGGCAGCATTATGGCAACCAAGCTGGTGGCGAATGAATTTGTAGCGATGATTGAGCTGCAAAAAATTGCTCATGAAATGTCACCGCGCGGGCTGGGTATTTTGTCCGTCTTCCTCGTCTCGTTTGCCAACTTCGCCTCCATCGGCATCGTCGCCGGGGCGATTAAGGGGCTGAACGAGCAGCAGGGCAACGTGGTGTCGCGGTTTGGTCTGCGCCTGGTATACGGTGCGACGCTGGTGAGCCTGCTGTCGGCGAGCTTTGCGGGATTAGTGCTGTAAATAGCTTTGCTACAAAACAACAACGGCGGGTTATCCCGCCGTTTTTTATTAAAACTGTACGCACACCGGCTGGTCGACCCGCATCACCGATTCCTGCGCGAAACGAGACTTATAGATCCCGCGCAATGCTTCGATGTTCTTCTCGCTTTGCGCATCTTTACCGTGGATAAGCATTAACGCTTTGCTGGATTCACGCGCCACTTTCCCGTCGTTCCCCAGCCACTGCCCGCGCGCATCAAACACCGTTAAGCCATCGCGAAAACGCGGCGTCACGTCCTGGTCAACAAACTGCTGCCACTCGCTGCCGGTAATCTGCGCCCCTGCCGGGCGATTCAAGCCAAAATAGAGCGTGGTCTGCTGCATCTGGTTATCCGCTTTGCAGGTCTCCACCGCCGCACGCTGCGAGGGTGCGTTACAACCCGCCAGCATCAATATTGCCACCGCCATTAACCCTGTTTTGATTGTCATGTGTCGCTATCCTCATTGTTATAAGCACATGGATATCACAGGAAAATACGGATTTTGGCAAGAAAAAAGCCGGGTGGCGCTTGCGCTTACCCGGCCTACGGTACTGCGTGAGAAAATTATTCTGCCTGAAGCTTAGTCGGCGGCGCAGTGTGGTAGTGCGCATCCGCTTCCGCAAAGCGCTTCTGCATAGAGGCAGACGGCGCTTTACCCAGCAGGCTGAACACCACAATACCGATGCTGCCGAAGATGAAGCCCGGAATGATTTCGTACAGGCCCAGCCACGCGAACTGCTTCCAGACGATGACGGTCGCCGCACCGATGATCATCCCCGCCAGCGCGCCGTTGCGGGTCATGCGTGACCACATAACGGAGAACAGCACCACCGGCCCAAACGCGGCACCGAAGCCCGCCCACGCGTAGCTCACGAGACCCAGCACGCGGTTTTCCGGGTTGGCTGCCAGCGCAATGGCTACCAGCGCCACCACCAGTACCATAAAGCGCCCTACCCACACCAGCTCTTTCTGGCTCGCATTTTTACGCAGGAAGGCCTTGTAGAGGTCTTCGGTGATTGCACTGGAGCAAACCAGCAGCTGGCAGCTCAGGGTGGACATCACCGCCGCCAGGATCGCGGAGAGCAGAATACCGGCAATCCACGGGTTAAACAGAATCTGCGCCAGCTCGATGAACACGCGCTCGGCGTTCTGGTTCACCGCGCCCGCCTGCGCCGGGTTATTGCTGAAGTAGGCGATACCGAAGAAGCCGACCGCACACGCGCCCGCCAGACACAGGATCATCCACGTCATGCTGATGCGACGCGCGTGAACGATGGTGTGATGAGAATCCGCCGCCATAAAGCGCGCCAGAATGTGCGGCTGACCGAAGTAGCCCAGGCCCCAGCCCATCAGGGAGACGATGGCAACGAAATTCAGCCCTTTCAGCATGTCGACGTTTTCGATGCTCTTCTGCTTGATCACTTCCAGTGAATCGCCAAAGCCGCCAACGGTGAAAATCACAATCACCGGGGTCAGGATCAGGGCGAAGATCATCAGGCTCGCCTGCACGGTGTCGGTCCAGCTGACGGCCAGGAAGCCGCCCACGAAAGTATAGAGGATGGTTGCCGCCGCACCGGCCCACAGGGCGGTTTCGTAGCTCATACCGAAGGTACTTTCGAACAGACGCGCACCCGCCACGATGCCGGAGGCGCAGTAGATGGTGAAGAACAGCAGGATCACCACCGCGGAGATAATGCGCAGAATGCGGCTGTTATCTTCAAAGCGTCCGGTGAAGTAGTCCGGCAGCGTCAGGGCATTATTGTTAGCCTCGGTATGCACGCGCAGACGGCCTGCCACCAGCTTCCAGTTGATCCACGCGCCGACGGTCAGGCCGATGGCGATCCAGCTTTCGGAGATACCGGAGATGAAAATCGCGCCCGGCAGCCCCATCAGCAGCCAGCCGCTCATGTCGGATGCGCCCGCAGAGAGCGCGGTGACCATTGGGCCTAAGCTGCGCCCGCCAAGGATGTAGTCGTCAAAGTTTTTAGTGGAACGCCATGCCAAAAACCCTATCAGGATCATGCCAAAAATATAAACGAGAAATGTCACCAGCATCGGTGTGCTAATAGCCATTCAAATTCTCCAAAATGTCGAGCGACAACCGTCCGGGTTGCCTTGTTATGTCATCACCGGAACGTAGTGATGTGTGTATGTGTTTCCGTTGGGCGCGCTATCCTGCCGTATACGCTTCCCACTGACAAACGATTTAACACTGCATTTACATGAATTTCATCCCTGGTTTTATACGTCTTTCCTATAGGTTGCACTCGCTCACATTTATACGGGTTGCACCTTTTAAAAGTGTTAAGCACCGCATAAAAACAGGCTTCACATGCAGAAGCCAGCGCTTTTTTCCAGCTAACTATTCGTTAACAATCCATTCATTTTCCAGCTTGCAAACCAGGTCACATTTAACACGGTTGCACAAAGTTGCAACATGGTGGATATTTCACGCTATCAACAGAACGCTATTACAGAACAACAGGAGTTTTGGCATGGGGATGACCACCATGGGGGTTAAGCTGGATGACGCGACCCGCGAACGGATTAAGACCGCAGCAACCCGCATTGACCGCACACCGCACTGGTTAATCAAGCAGGCGATTTTTAACTATCTGGAAAGGCTGGAGAGCGAAGACGGCCTGCCGGAGCTGCCTGCCCTGCTGGCGGGCGCAGCGAACGAAAGCGAAGACGCCGCGACGGCGGTGGAAGAGAACCACCAGCCGTTCCTCGAATTTGCCGAGCAGATCCTGCCTCAGTCCGTCAGCCGCGCCGCCATTACCGGGGCTTACCGCCGCGCCGAAACCGACGCCGTGCCGATGCTGCTGGAGCAGGCCCGCCTGCCGGAAGCCGTTGCCGCCCAGGCGCACAGCCTGGCGTATCAGTTAGCCGACAAGCTGCGCAACCAGAAAACCGCCACCGGCCGCGCCGGGATGGTGCAGGGCCTGTTGCAGGAGTTCTCCCTCTCCTCACAGGAGGGCGTGGCGCTGATGTGCCTGGCGGAAGCGCTGCTGCGTATTCCGGATAAAGCTACCCGCGATGCGCTGATCCGCGACAAGATCAGCAACGGCAACTGGCACTCCCACATTGGCCGCAGCCCGTCGCTGTTCGTCAACGCCGCCACCTGGGGTCTGCTGTTTACCGGCAAGCTGGTCTCCACCCATAACGAAGCCAACCTGTCACGCTCTCTGAACCGCATTATCGGCAAGAGCGGCGAGCCGCTGATCCGCAAGGGCGTGGACATGGCGATGCGCCTGATGGGCGAGCAATTCGTCACCGGGGAAACCATTGCCGAAGCGCTGGCGAATGCCCGCAAGCTGGAAGACAAAGGTTTCCGCTACTCCTATGACATGCTGGGCGAAGCGGCGCTCACCGCCGCCGATGCGCAGGCCTACATGGTCTCTTACCAGCAGGCGATCCACGCCATCGGTAAAGCGTCCAACGGTCGCGGTATTTATGAAGGCCCGGGCATCTCTATTAAGCTCTCCGCCCTGCACCCGCGCTATAGCCGCGCGCAGTACGACCGGGTGATGGAAGAGCTCTATCCGCGCCTGAAGTCCCTGACCCTGCTGGCGCGCCAGTATGACATCGGCATTAATATCGACGCCGAAGAGGCTGACCGTCTGGAGATCTCCCTCGATCTGCTGGAAAAACTGTGCTTCGAGCCGGAACTGGCAGGCTGGAACGGGATTGGTTTCGTCATCCAGGCCTACCAGAAACGCTGTCCGTTCGTCATTGATTACCTGATTGACCTGGCCAGCCGCAGCCGTCGCCGCCTGATGATCCGCCTGGTGAAAGGCGCCTACTGGGACAGCGAAATCAAACGCGCCCAGATGGAAGGTCTGGAAGGCTATCCGGTTTATACCCGCAAGGTCTACACCGACGTCTCTTACCTCGCGTGCGCGAAAAAACTGCTCGGCGTGCCGAACCTGATTTATCCGCAGTTCGCGACCCACAACGCCCATACCCTGGCGGCGATCTACAGCCTGGCCGGGCAGAACTATTATCCGGGCCAGTACGAGTTCCAGTGCCTGCACGGCATGGGCGAACCGCTGTACGAGCAGGTCACCGGTAAAGTGGCGGACGGCAAGCTGAACCGCCCGTGCCGCATCTATGCCCCGGTGGGCACCCACGAAACCCTGCTGGCGTACCTGGTGCGTCGTCTGCTGGAGAACGGGGCGAACACCTCCTTCGTTAACCGCATCGCCGACACCACCCTGCCGCTCGACGAACTGGTGGCCGATCCGGTGCAGGCCGTTGAGAAGCTGGCGGCGCAGGAAGGCCAGATTGGTCTGCCGCATCCGAAAATTGCCCTGCCGCGCGAGCTGTACGGCGCGGGCCGCGTCAACTCGGCGGGCCTGGATCTGGCGAACGAACACCGTCTGGCGTCGCTCTCCTCTGCCCTGCTCAACAGCGCATTGCAGAAATGGCAGGCCAAACCGATCCTTGAGCAGTCCGTTGAGGACGGTGAAATGCAGCCGGTGATCAACCCGGCAGAGCCGAAGGACATCGTCGGCTACGCGCGTGAAGCAACCGAAGCGGAAGTGGAACAGGCGCTGGAGAGCGCGGTGAATAACGCGCCAATCTGGTTCGCCACCCCGCCGCAGGAGCGTGCCGCCATTCTGGAACGCGCCGCGGTGCTGATGGAAGATCAGATGCAGCAGCTCATCGGCATTCTGGTGCGCGAAGCGGGTAAAACCTTCAGCAACGCCATCGCCGAAGTGCGTGAGGCGGTCGACTTCCTGCACTACTACGCCGGTCAGGTGCGCGATGATTTCGACAACGAAACGCACCGTCCGCTCGGTCCGGTGGTCTGTATCAGCCCGTGGAACTTCCCGCTGGCCATCTTCACCGGCCAGATTGCAGCCGCCCTTGCCGCAGGCAACAGCGTGCTGGCGAAACCGGCAGAGCAAACCCCGCTGATTGCCGCCCAGGGCATCAACATTCTTCTGGAAGCAGGCGTTCCGGCGGGCGTGGTGCAACTGCTGCCAGGGCGTGGTGAAACGGTGGGCGCCAAACTCACCTCCGATAACCGCGTTCGCGGCGTTATGTTTACCGGTTCGACCGAAGTGGCCTCCCTGCTGCAACGCAACATCGCCACCCGTCTGGATGCGCAGGGTCGTCCTACCCCGCTTATCGCCGAAACTGGCGGCATGAACGCCATGATTGTTGACTCCTCCGCGCTCACCGAGCAGGTGGTTGTTGACGTGCTGGCCTCCGCCTTCGACAGCGCCGGTCAACGCTGCTCCGCCCTGCGCGTGCTGTGCTTACAGGATGACGTGGCTGACCACACGCTGAAGATGCTGCGCGGCGCGATGGCGGAATGCCGCATGGGCAACCCGGGCCGTCTCACCACCGACATCGGGCCGGTGATCGACGCGGAAGCCAAAGCCAACATTGAAAACCATATTCAGGCCATGCGCGCCAAAGGCCGTCCGGTGTTCCAGGCGGTGCGCGAGAACAGCGAAGATGCCCGCGAGTGGCAGACTGGCACCTTCGTGCCGCCTACGCTGATTGAGCTGGCAAGCTTCGACGAGCTGAAAAAAGAGGTCTTCGGCCCGGTGCTGCACGTGGTGCGTTACAACCGTAACAACCTCAACGCGCTTATCGACCAGATCAACGCCTCCGGCTACGGCCTGACGCTCGGCGTGCATACCCGTATCGACGAGACCATTGCGCAGGTCACCGGCACGGCCAAAGTCGGCAACCTGTACGTCAACCGCAACATGGTTGGCGCGGTCGTGGGCGTGCAGCCGTTCGGCGGCGAAGGCCTCTCCGGTACGGGTCCGAAAGCGGGCGGCCCGCTCTACCTGTATCGTCTGCTGGCGAACCGTCCTGAGAACGCACTGGGAGTCACCCTGGCGCGTCAGGATGCGGAGTATCCGGTGGATGCGCAGCTGAAAACCGTGCTAACCCAGCCGCTGGAGGCGCTGATCGCCTGGGCGGAAAAACGTCCTGAGCTGCGTGCGGTTGCGCAGCAGTACGGCGAGCTGGCGCAGGCCGGTACCCAGCGTCTGCTGCCGGGGCCAACCGGCGAGCGCAACACCTGGACGCTGATGCCGCGCGAGCGCGTACTGTGCGTGGCGGATAACGAGCAGGACGCGCTGGTACAGCTAGCCGCGGCGATGGCCACCGGGTGTGAAGTGCTGTGGCCGGACGATGCGCTGCATCGCGATCTCGCCAAACAGCTGCCGAAAGCGGTCTCGGCCCGTATTCACTTCGCAAAAGCCGATGCCCTGCTAACCCAGCCGTTTGACGCGGTGATCTACCACGGTGATTCCGACCAGCTGCGCGAGCTGTGCGAGCAGGTGGCGGCCCGCAGCGGGGCGATTGTTTCCGTGCAGGGCTTCGCCCGCGGGGAAACCAACCTGCTGCTGGAGCGTCTGTACGTGGAGCGCTCGCTCAGCGTCAACACCGCGGCGGCGGGCGGTAACGCCAGCCTGATGACAATCGGCTAACGCTGTGCTAATAAGGCTCCGGAGACGGAGCCTTATTTTATTGGGGAGTATATGAAACGATATCTTATCGCCGGTGCGGCACTGCTGCTCAGCACCAGCGCGCTGGCCAACGAGTGCGACAACGCCACTACGCAGCTTGAACTGAACACCTGTAGCGCGCAGCAGTACCAGGCAGCCGATAAAAAACTCAACCAGACCTACCAGGCCGCCATCAAACGCGCGGCGGCCCCCCAGCGCGACCTGCTGAAAAAAGCGCAACAGGCGTGGATTACCCTGCGCGACGCGGACTGCGCGTTTATCGGTTCGGGGACGGAAGGCGGGAGCGTCCAGCCAATGATTGTTAACCAGTGCCTGGCGGAAAAAACCGTGGAGCGCGAGGCGTTTCTGGCCTCGCTGATGCAATGTGAAGAGGGCGACTTAAGCTGCCCTCTCCCGCCGGGCAATTAACGCACGCGGATCCCTTCGATAATCATCCGCTGCACGTTTTCGAGGGTGCTCTGGAAAAACGCCTCGTCCTGGAGCGTTTTACCGGTTACCGCCTCGACCTGGGCCGCAAAGTCAGCGTAATGCTGGGTAGCGGCCCAAATCATAAAGATCAGGTGCTGCGGGTCGACCGGGGCCAGCTTTCCGCTGGCAACCCATCCGGCGATAATCGCCGACTTATCGTCCACCAGCTGCTTTAAATCCCCCGTCAGCTCCGCCTGCAGCAGCGGCGCGCCCTGCAGCATCTCGAGGCAGAACAGCCTTGACGCCTGCGGGTAATCGCGCGACACCTCCAGCTTCAGGCGAATGTACTCTTTAATCGCCACCAGCGGGGCCAGCTCCTCGCGGAACGCTTTCAGCGGCGCCAGCCAGATATCGAGGATCTGCTGCATCACCGCCACATACAGCGCCTCTTTCGACGGGTAATAGTAGAGCAGATTGGTTTTAGACACCCCGGACTGCTCCGCCACCTGCTCCAGGCGCGTGCCGTGAATGCCAAACTGTGAAAAGGTCTCCAGCGCGGCGCTGAGGATCGCCTGCTTTTTGGCGCTCACCGCCTGCGAACGTTTTCCGGGTGTTTTCACTGCGCCTTGTGTCATTTCCGCTCTCCATTTTCTTTCCTGCGCTCAGCATAGCAAAACCCCCGCCTCGCCACGACCTTCTGCACTCCCATCGCGCATGAGTGCCTGTTTTCTGTGCAATGTTTTTGACCATTTAGTCCACATTTAGCGGCATCAATTCCCCAACCCCCCATTAACACATTAATAACACAAGCGTTTTCAAAACTGGCATTGCCTTTGCAAAACCACCGTTACACCTGCGACGTAATGAAGAGAGGTTCGTGATGAAAATTGGCGTATTTGTACCCATCGGCAACAACGGCTGGCTTATCTCGACCACTGCACCGCAGTACATGCCGACCTTTGAGCTGAACAAAGCCATCGTGCAGAAAGCGGAGCACTACCATTTCGACTTTGCGCTTTCGATGATCAAGCTGCGCGGCTTTGGCGGCAAAACGGAATTCTGGGATCACAACCTGGAGTCCTTCACACTGATGGCCGGGCTGGCAGCGGTTACCTCGCGGATCCAGATCTACGCCACCGCGGCCACCCTCACCCTTCCGCCCGCGATCGTGGCACGCATGGCCTCCACCATCGACTCCATCTCCGGCGGGCGCTTTGGCGTTAACCTGGTCACCGGCTGGCAAAAACCGGAGTACGAGCAGATGGGACTCTGGCCGGGGGACGATTACTTCTCCCGTCGCTACGACTACCTGACCGAATACGTACAGGTGCTGCGCGACCTGTGGGGCACCGGCAAAAGCGACTTCAAAGGCGACTTCTTTACCATGAACGACTGCCGCGTCAGCCCGCAGCCGTCGGTGCCGATGAAGGTGATTTGCGCCGGGCAGAGCGACGCGGGGATGGAATTCTCCGCGAAATATGCTGACTTCAACTTCTGCTTCGGCAAAGGCGTTAACACCCCTGCCGCCTTTGCCCCGACCGCGGCACGCATGAAGGAGGCCGCCGACAAAACCGGGCGCGACGTGGGCTCGTACGTGCTGTTCATGGTCATTGCCGACGAAACGGACGACGCCGCGCGCGCCAAATGGGAGCGGTATAAGGACGGCGCTGACGACGAAGCCCTGAGCTGGCTTACCGAGCAGAGCCAGAAAGACACCCGTTCCGGCGCAGACACCAACGTGCGCCAGATGGCCGACCCGACCTCCGCCGTCAATATCAACATGGGCACGCTGGTTGGCTCGTACGCCAGCGTTGCCAGGATGCTCGACGAAGTGGCAGCCGTTCCCGGGGCGGAGGGCGTCCTGCTGACCTTCGATGATTTCCTCACCGGCGTGGAAACCTTCGGCGAGCGCATCCAGCCGCTGATGCAGTGCCGCGCCCATATCCCTGCCGTCACGAAGGAGGTGGCGTAATGACGACCTTAAACGCTCGCCCGGAAGCCATCACCTTTGCGCCGCAGCAGAGCGCGCTGATCGTGGTGGACATGCAAAACGCCTATGCCAGCCAGGGCGGTTATCTGGATCTGGCGGGGTTCGACGTCTCCGCCACAAGGCCTGTGATCGAGAACATCAAAACCGCCGTCGCCGCCGCGCGCGCGGCGGGCATGCTCATCGTCTGGTTCCAGAACGGCTGGGATGACCAGTACGTCGAGGCAGGCGGCCCCGGCTCGCCCAACTTCCACAAGTCGAACGCCCTGAAAACCATGCGCAAGCGGCCCGAACTGCAGGGCAAGCTGCTGGCCAAAGGCGGCTGGGATTATCAGCTGGTGGATGAGTTGGTCCCGCAGGCGGGTGATATCGTCCTGCCGAAACCACGCTACAGCGGCTTTTTCAACACCCCGCTCGACAGCCTGCTGCGCAGCCGGGGCATTCGCCACCTGGTGTTCACCGGCATTGCCACCAACGTGTGCGTGGAATCGACCCTGCGCGACGGCTTTTTCCTCGAGTATTTCGGCGTGGTGCTGGAAGACGCCACCCACCAGGCCGGGCCGGAATTCGCCCAAAAGGCAGCTTTGTTCAATATCGAAACCTTTTTTGGCTGGGTCAGTAACGTTGCGGATTTCTGCGACGCCCTGAATCCTCCGCTCGCCCGTATCGCCTGAGGAGACACACGATGCCGAAATCCGTAATCATCCCGCCGGGCACCAGCACGCCCATCGCCCCGTTCGTCCCCGGCACCCTCGCCGACGGCGTGGTGTATGTCTCGGGCACGCTGCCGTTTGACAAAGACAACAACGTGGTGTTTATCAACGACCCAAAGGCGCAAACCCGCCACGTACTGGAGACGATCAAAACCGTGATCGAAACGGCGGGTGGCACCATGGAGGACGTGACCTTCAACAGCATCTTTATCACCGACTGGAAAAACTACGCCGCGATTAACGAAATCTACGCCGAGTTCTTCCCCGGCGATAAACCGGCGCGGTTCTGCATTCAGTGCGGGCTGGTAAAACCGGACGCGCTGGTTGAGATCGCCACCGTTGCGCACATCGCGAAGTGAGGCAGGCATGAAACTTTCCGTCTCGCCGCCGCCGTACGAGGGTGCGCCCGTGGTGGTCTTTATTTCCGGTCTCGGCGGCAGCGGCAGCTACTGGCTGCCCCAGCAGGCCGCGCTGGAGCCGGAGTATCAGGTGGTGTGCTATGACCAGCGGGGAACGGGCAATAACCCCGACACCCTGCCGGAGGGTTACAGCCTTGCGCAGATGGCAGACGAGCTCGCCCAGGCGCTGGCTGACGCAGGCATTGCGCGCTACAGCGTCGTCGGGCACGCGCTCGGCGCGCTGGTCGGCCTGCAGCTGGCCCTCGACAGGCCCGACGCCCTCACCGCGCTGGTGTGCGTCAACGGCTGGCTGACCCTCAATGCCCACACCCGCCGCTGTTTTGACGTTCGCGAGCGGCTGCTGCATTCCGGCGGCGCGCAGGCGTGGGTCGAGGCGCAGCCGCTGTTTCTCTACCCGGCAGACTGGATGGCCGCCCGCGCGCCGCGTCTGGAGGCCGAAGAAGCGCTGGCGCTGGCCCATTTCCAGGGTAAAACCAACCTGCTGCGCAGGCTCAGCGCCCTGAAAAAAGCCGACTTCCGCCGCCAGTCCGCACGCATTCGCTGCCCGGTGCACATTATCTGTTCCGCCGACGACGTGCTGGTGCCGTCCGTCTGTTCCGCTGAACTGCACGCCGCCCTCCCGCACGCCCACAAAACGGTCATGCGCCAGGGCGGACATGCCTGCAACGTCACCGAGCCGGACACCTTTAACACCCTGCTGCTGAACGGGCTTGCCAGCCTACTGCACAGCCCTGAACCCGCTTTATAAGGAGCTTTAATGAGCGAAGCCATTACCCCCGCCGCGCTGGAAACGCTGTTCACCGGTGCCCGCACCCACAACGGCTGGCTGGATATGCCGGTCAGCGACGAGACGCTGCGCGAGATGTATGACCTGATGAAATGGGGCCCAACGTCTGCCAACTGCTCACCGGCGCGCATTGTCTTTGTGCGAAGCGTAGAGGGAAAAGAGAAGCTGCGCCCGGCGCTCTCCAGCGGCAACCTCGATAAAACGCTTACCGCCCCGGTGACAGCGATTGTCGCCTGGGACGGGGAATTCTACGAGCGCCTGCCAGAGCTGTTCCCGCACGGCGATGCCAGAAGCTGGTTTACCGCAAGCCCCGCGCTGGCGGAAGAGACGGCCTTTCGCAACAGCTCAATGCAGGCCGCGTATCTGATTTTCGCCTGTCGCGCCCTGGGGCTGGACACCGGCCCGATGTCGGGCTTTAACCGACAAAAGGTCGACGAGGCCTTTTTCACCGGCACAACGCTTAAAAGCAACCTGCTGATCAACATTGGCTATGGCGATACGCGCAAACTTTACGGGCGCCTGCCGCGCCTGACCTTCGACGATGCCTGCGGACTGGCGTAAGGAGCGATCGTGATGACACCGGATAAACAAACCTTTCGCGACGCCATGGCCTGCCTCGGCGCGGCGGTCAACATCATCACCACCGACGGCCCGGCGGGGATGGCGGGCTTTACCGCCAGCGCGGTATGCAGCGTCACGGATTCCCCTCCCACCCTGCTGGTGTGCCTGAACCGCGGCGCGTCGGTCTGGCCCACGTTCAGCGAAAACCGCACCCTGTGCGTGAATACCCTGAGCGCCGGACAGGAGCCTTTATCCAATCTGTTTGGCGGCAAAACGCCGATGGCGGAACGCTTTACCGCCGCCCGCTGGCAGACGGGCGACACGGGCTGCCCGCGTCTGGAGGATGCGCTGGCCTCGTTTGACTGCCGCATCAGTCAGGTGGTCAGCGTCGGTACTCACGACATTCTGTTTTGCGACATCGTATCGATTATTCGCCACCCCGCCCCGCAAGGTCTGGTGTGGTTTGACCGCAGCTACCACGCGCTTATGCGACCCGCCTGCTAAGGCGCTTTAAGGAGACAGACCATGTTCGGATTTCCCCACTGGCAGTTGAAATCGACCTCTACTGAAGCAGGCGTGGTCGCGCCGGATGAACGCCTCCCGCTCGGGCAAACCATGGTGATGGGCGTCCAGCATGCAGTCGCGATGTTTGGCGCGACGGTATTGATGCCGATGCTGATGGGGCTCGATCCCAACCTGTCTATTCTGATGTCGGGAATCGGCACCCTGCTGTTCTTTTTTGTTACCGGCGGGCGCGTGCCCAGCTACCTGGGCTCCAGCGCCGCCTTTGTCGGCGTGGTCATCGCCACTACCGGTTTTAACGGCCAGGGGATCAACCCCAACCTGAGCGTGGCCCTCGGCGGCATCATCGCCTGCGGGCTGGTCTATACCCTGATTGGTCTCGTTGTGATGAAGATCGGCACGCGCTGGATCGAACGGATGATGCCCCCCGTCGTCACCGGCGCGGTGGTGATGGCGATAGGCCTGAACCTCGCGCCGATTGCGGTGAAAAGCGTCTCCGCTTCGCCGTTTGAAAGCTGGATGGCGGTGATCACGGTGCTGTGCATCGGCCTGGTGGCAGTCTTTACGCGCGGGATGATCCAGCGTCTGCTGATCCTGGTCGGGCTGATTGTCGCCTGTCTGATCTACGCCCTGCTGGCGAACGTGTTCGGCATGGGCAAGCCGGTCGATTTTACCCTGCTCCATCAGGCCGCCTGGTTCGGTCTGCCGCAGGTGACCTCGCCCACCTTTAACACGCAGGCGATGATGCTTATCGCCCCGGTGGCGGTGATCCTGGTGGCGGAAAACTTAGGGCACCTGAAGGCGGTGGCGGGAATGACCGGGCGCAGCATGGATCCGTACATGGGCCGCGCGTTCGTCGGCGACGGGCTGGCGACCATGCTCTCAGGCTCCGTGGGCGGCAGCGGCGTGACCACCTACGCGGAAAACATCGGCGTGATGGCGGTGACCAAGGTCTACTCAACGCTGGTCTTCGTGGCGGCGGCGGTAATGGCGATCCTTCTTGGTTTCTCACCGAAGTTCGGCGCACTGATCCACACCATTCCGTCACCGGTCATCGGCGGCGCGTCGATTGTGGTGTTCGGGCTGATCGCCGTGGCCGGGGCGCGCATTTGGGTGCAGCATCGGGTTGACCTCAGCCAGAACAGCAACCTGATCATGGTGGCCGTCACGCTGGTGCTGGGCGCGGGCGATTTTGCCCTGACGCTGGGCGGGTTTACGATTGGCGGGATTGGTACGGCGACCTTCGGCGCGATCCTGCTTAACGCCCTGCTGAGCCGCCGGAAAGGGGATGTGGCGCAGGGGGAAGCCATCACCCCGTCCACCTGATATGTGTGTCACTTTCTTGCCGGGTGACGCTACGCTTACCCGGCCTACAGTTGGGATGTAGGCCCGCGCAAGCGTAGCGCCGCCGGGCAAAACGGTAGCGTGCGCGTTGTTAGCTATCTGCACCTTGTTCAGCACCTACCCCGGCAATCGCCTTACGTCGTTTTTTTAACTTCAACTCGCTCACCAGCACCCCGGCGACAATAAACGCCGCGCCCACCAGCGCCAGCAGCGGTAAACGCTCGCCGGCCAGTCGTCCGAAAATCCCCGCCCAGACCGGTTCACCGGTGTAGATCACCGTCGCCCGCGTTGGCGATACGCTGCGCTGCGCCCAGTTCATGGTCACCTGGATAATGGCGCTGAAGATGCCAAGCCCCAGCGCGACCACCACCAGCCCCGTGGACATCGGCGGCACGGATTCCCCGGCTGGCACCATCGTCGCGAAGGCCACCAGCGACGCCGTCGCGAGCTGCACCACCGTCACGCGCTTGACGTCCACTTTCCCAGCCCAGGCGCTGATCAGAATAATTTCCGCCGCGATGGCAATGGCCCCGACGAGGGTAATGATCTCGCCCGGCCCCAGCGCCAGCAGGTTATTTTCCGGCCCGGCTAATAAAATCAGGCCGATAAACGCCAGCACGATGCCAATGCAGGACATCAGCCCCGGTAGCCGCCCGAGGCATAACCATTGCAGCAGCGGCACCAGCGGCACGTACATGGCGGTAATAAAAGCGGATTTGCTGCTGGAGATGGTCTGCAATCCCCACGTCTGCAGGCTGTAGCCCATCGCTATCGCAACTCCAATCGCCACGCCGGCCTTGAGTTCCTTCAGCGTCAGACCCCGCAGCGTTTTAAGGGAGATCAGCCCCACGGCTATCGCCGCCGTCGCAAAGCGCAGGCCGACAAAAAAGAACGGATCGCTGAGGGTCACCGCGTACTGGACGGCAAGAAAGGTCCCGCCCCAGAACATGGTGATGAGAATAAGGATAGCTTCCTGCGGTTTTATGGAGAATTTAAAGCGTGAGACGGACATGCGACACCAACAAGTGAGATCAATTCTGTAGTGTGCGTTGCCTTTGGTTACAGTTCAATGTTGCAGACACAAAAAAACCGCCGGGAAACCCGGCGGCAGGGAGTCAACCCGGCGTACTACTTATTGCTGCCGTGGCTATTTTTACCCCCTTTTTTACCAGCCTCTGATGCGCGCTGAGGGTCGTTCTTGAAGTTACCCCCGCTAGACTGGCCACCTTTACGACCTGCTTCTGATGCTCTTTCACGGTCTTCAGCGAAATTACCTGAACCACCACGATGGTTTGCCATCTCTAACCTCCAGAGTGTGAAACATTAGACATCATATTGCATTCAGTAAAAGAGGATTCTTTCACCTCGCGGCTAAAGGACAGGGCCTTTATCTGTGCCGCGTGAAACTAAGCTTAGTGGACTGAGGCTATCCGGCAAGCCACGGGTAATATTCTGCAACATGATATCCGCCTTTCGGGTCAGATAACGCGACGGAAATCTATAAGCCTTTCTTATCATTTTAAAATTCGACGACCAGAAAGTTGTTTCATTTTGCTACAGCACCGTATTGTAACCATGTTGTTATAAATCAAAGAAATGTCGTTCATTTTTGCAGTCTGGCCGTGATGTCATATCTTTAAATGAACGCAGCGATCCGCTGTCAGAAAAACCAACGAGGAGTGATGCAAAATGGCAAAAGTTCTGGTGCTCTATTATTCCATGTATGGACACATTGAAACCATGGCTCACGCGGTAGCAGAAGGTGCAAACAGAGTGGACGGCGTTGAGGTTGTGGTAAAACGCGTACCGGAAACCATGCAGGCGGAAGCGTTCGCCAAAGCCGGGGGAAAAACACAAAATGCCCCGGTCGCCACCCCGCAGGAGCTGGCGGAGTATGATGCCATTATCTTCGGCACCCCGACCCGCTTCGGCAATATGTCAGGCCAGATGCGTACCTTCCTCGATCAAACCGGCGGGCTCTGGGCATCCGGGGCGCTGTACGGCAAACTCGCCAGCGTATTCAGCTCTACCGGCACCGGCGGCGGCCAGGAGCAGACGATTACCTCAACCTGGACTACCCTTGCTCATCATGGGATGGTGATTGTGCCAATTGGCTACGGCGCGCAGGAGCTGTTTGACGTTTCTCAGGTGCGCGGCGGGACGCCGTACGGCGCAACCACCATTGCCGGTGGGGATGGCTCACGTCAGCCAAGCAATGAAGAACTCTCTATCGCCCGCTATCAGGGTGAATACGTCGCGGGTCTCGCTAAAAAACTGAACGGCTAACCCAACAGGAGGAAAAGTATGCCAACACAGGAATCCAAAGCTCACCACGTGGGCGAATGGGCAAGTTTACGCAACACCTCTCCGGAGATTGCCGAAGCCATCTTTGAAGTCGCGAACTACGACGAAAAGCTGGCCGAGCAGATTTGGGAAGAAGGCAACGATGAAGTGCTGATTCGCGCCTTCGAAAAAACGGACAAAGACTCGCTCTTCTGGGGCGAGCAAACCATCGAACGTAAAAACGTCTAAGCGTTTCCCCCCGCCATGCGGGGGGTTCTCTTTTACTTCGCCGCGTTATTCATGACCGCATTGAATTTATCAACCGGACAGAAGCCGTTCGCGTCCACCGGACAGCCCTTCAGCTCCAGCGTCACGCGCTGCGCGGGCGACTGCAATGACAGCACGCTGGCGTTGCGCAGCTGCTCCCCGCTCTGGTAGACATACTCAATTTTCATCAGCTCCTGATTGCTGTTTTTGTCGTGCCAACGCTGGAAGACAATCTTGCCGCCAATCGGGGTCCGTTCCTGCTGGTCATGCAGCTGATACGGCTTGAAATCCAGCGCGGTGAGCAGTGAAGCGATGTTCGAATCGTGCCCTACCAGCAGAGTAATCTTAGGCGCTTTCGCCTGTTCGGTGACCAGCGTTTTATCGATATATTTCACCAGCGGCTTCGCCACGTTTTGCGCCACCTCGGTGGAGGTAAACAGCGAGTCCTGATAGCCGTTCTTCAGCTTCGACAGCACGCGCCACTGCTGGTCGGTCTTGATTTCACCCCAGGCCACCTGGTCGGCCGGGAAACCTTCGTAATACTGCAGCGTGAACGCGTCCACCAGCGAGTTACCCACCTTCAGCGGCCCGGATACGCCAGGCTCTTTTTCATAGTCGGCGCTGAAGGTATCTTTCGCGTCTGCCAGCGAGCAGACTTTTTTCTCTTTGCAGGACGGGGAATCGGCGTAATTTGTCATCTGCTCCAGCAGCTTATAGCTTTCGCCAAGCTGCATTTTCTGCCGCTCGGTCTCCATCGCCTTCAGCGCTTTTTCGCGGAATTCCGGCGAGTTATCGGTAATCACCGGATTGAAGGTCGGATCCATGGTGCCCATTTTTTCCTGATGGTGCACAGGAACGTCGCAGCCCGGGAACGCGCCGGTGATAAAGAACTGCGCGGTGGCGACAGTACGCTGCAGGCTGTTGGCGTAAGCATAAACGCTATCCGCTGGCGGACACTCTCCCGTCTTCACCATCCCCTGCTCTGCCAGCCACTCGCGCATGTAATGGCCCATATAGACTTCCAGCACGCCGCCTTTGGTGGTGAGCTGACCGCCCGGCACGTCCCACTCCGGCCACTGCTTCGGCGTGGACTGCTCCAGCACGCTGCCGTTGTTGGCGAGCGGCGCGCGCAGGTTGTGACGGCTCATGATTAACACCTGCTCCAGCTGATAGCCTTTCGGCGTCTCCTGCGCCTGTGCGCCAAAGGTCATTGAAATGGTACCTGCCACGGCCACTGCGAGTAGTGCTTTTCTCATCCCTCGTTCCTCACGTTTTTTTAATGTTCCAGTGAGTGTGACAGATTCGTGACAGTTTTTTCGGGAAGCATTTCTCAAACTGATGATTAACGTGCTTACGGTGGGCGCTAATTAGTTTTATAATAAAACCACACCCACCGGAGACCTGACCGTGAAACGCACCCGCCTTGAAGAGAGCACCTGCCCCGTCGCCCGTTCGCTGGATATCATTGGCGACTGGTGGTCGCTGCTGATCGTTCGCGACGCGCTGCGCGGGATTAAACGCTTCGGTGAGTTTCAGAAAAGCCTCGGTATCGCGAAAAACATGCTCACCTCGCGGCTGAAGCTGCTGGTCGATGAAGGCATCCTCCGGCTTCAGCCCGCCTCCGACGGCAGCGCCTGGCAGGAATACGTTCTGACCGACAAGGGACGCGCGCTCCAGACGGTGCTGGTTGCTCTCTCCCAGTGGGGCAATGAATTTTTGTTCGCGGAAAACGAATGCGGCACCGTTCTCGTCGATAGCGAACAGCGCAAACCCCTGCGTAAACTGGCGCTTATCGCCGACGATGGGCGCGAGCTGACGCCTGAAGAGATCGTGGCTAAACTCCCCTCCTGATCGTTCCCAACGGCAAAAGCACAAAATGCCCGGCAAAATGGTTGCATTATAAAACCAAATAGCAGAGAGTTAATTCAGTTTCATATTGAAACCAAATAACCTACTTTGCTTTGAGGTAACACATGATGACTACGCAAATCACCACCGCCTTAATTACCGGCGCCTCTTCCGGGATCGGGGCCGTCTATGCCGATCGCCTGGCCGCGCGCGGCGCTAACCTGGTCCTGGTCGCCCGCCGCGAGGATCGCCTGAAAACCCTCGCCGCCGACCTGCGCGCGCGCTATGGCGTGGCCGTCGCTATACTGGTGGCCGATCTCAGCGATGAAGCCGGGATCCGCGCCGTGGAAAATGAACTGCGCCACAATACCGCCATCGATACGCTGGTAAACAACGCGGGCACCGCGCAGATGGCCCCGTTCCTCGCGGGCGATGTGGCGCAGCATCAGGCCATCAACACCCTCAACACCACGGCGCTGATGCGTCTGACCTACGCTATCCTGCCCCGCCTGGCGCAGAACAATCGCGGGACGCTGATCAATATCGCCTCGGTGTTATCGCTCCATGTCCGTGCGGGCAGCGCGTTGTACAGCGCCACCAAAGCCTGGGTACTGAGCTTTACCCGCGGACTGCAGGAAGAATTTGCCGATAGCAGCGTGCGCATTCAGGCCGTGCTGCCCGCCGCGACGGCGACGGAGATCTGGAGCCATTCAGGGGTTACGGTGAACGATCTGCCGGAAGGGTCGGTGATGACCACCGACGATATGGTCGATGCGTCACTGGCGGGTCTGGATCAGGGCGAACAGATCACTATTCCGCCGATGCATGACGCCGCCCTGTGGGATCGCTACGAAGCGGCGCGCCTTGAGCTGTTTAACAGCGCGCGCACCGGGGTTCCGGCACCGCGCTACGTGAAACAGTAGCCTAACGCTCAAGCTGGTCGCCGTACTCGCTCATCCAGGCGGCCAGCGGCGAAAGTGCGTCCTGCAGGGTTAACCCCAGCTCGGTAATTTGATACTCCACGCGCGGGGGGATCTCCGGGTAGACCGTCCGCGTCACCAGCCCGCGCTGCTCAAACAGGCGGAGCTGCTTCGTCAGCTCTTTCTGCGTGATGGGGGCAGCGGCACGCAGCAGATCGCCAAAGCGTACGGGCGTGTTGAACACAATCAGGCGATAGAGAATGGGGATCGCCCACTTACCGGATATCAGGTTGACAAACTGCGTCATCGGGCAGGTATACGCCTCAGATTTTTTTTCGCAGCACACCTCCAGCATTTCTGCCATAGCACACCTCTTGCCTCGTTAGTATTCATTTGGTACCTGGTTTCCTTTCGATACTAACGTTTCTATAGTGCTTTCTCCAGTGACATTTCAGGAGAAGAACATGGGTCGTTTAACCGATAAATATACGCTGATTACCGGCGGCACCAGCGGCATTGGTCTTGCCACCGCGCAGGCGTTTATCGCCGAAGGGGCGCGCGTCGCCGTGACCGGACGCAACCCGGACACCCTCGCCGAAGCAGAGCGCATTCTGGGCGATAAGGCCTGGGTGATCCCAACCGACGCAGGCGATATCGCGTCGCAAAAAGCGCTGGCGGAAACTCTCGCCGCTCGCTGGCCACGCCTGGACGCGGTGTTTCTCAACGCTGGCGACGTGACGCACGCGCCGCTGGAAGCCTGGCAGGAGGATGCGTGGGACCGCCTGATGGGCATCAACCTGAAGGGACCGTTCTTTTTAATTCAGGCGCTGCTGCCGCTGCTGAATAATCCGTCGTCGGTGATCCTCTGCGGCTCCGTGAGCGCACGCATCGGCCTGCCCACCAGCAGCGTGTATGCCGCGAGCAAGGCCGCCCTCCTGTCGCTGGCGCGTACGCTGTCGGCGGAGCTGCTGCCGCGCGGGATCCGCGTCAACGGGTTGAGCCCCGGTCCGGTGGAAACGCCGGCATTTACGAAGACGGGCTTAAGCGAAGAGACGCTTAACGCGATGATGGCGGAGATCATCAAGCTGGTGCCGCTCGGCAGAATGGGCTCGACGACGGAGCTGGCAAAAGCCGCGCTCTATCTGGCGTCCGACGAGTCGAGCTACACGGTAGGAACGGAACTGCTGGTGGACGGCGGAATGGGGAGTCTGTAACTCAAAAGGCGCTGATGCCGGTGACCGCGCCGACATACAGCGCCGCCCATGCACAGGCGGAAAGCAGGCTGACGGCGTAAACTTTGACGGCGTTCAGCCTGAGCATCCCCGCCGCCAGCGGCACGACATAACGCAACACCGCCAGAAAGCGCGACGTAAACAGTACGATGACACCGTTTTTTTGCAGCTGATGCTGAACCCGTAAAAACGTAGCGGCATGCTTCGCCGTAAAGCGCGCGACCAGCCGGGTATGCCCCATCAGCTGGCCGATATGGTAGTTCAGCACCGATCCCGCCGTTGCCCCCAGCACCACGGCGAGCCACGCCAGCGCCGGGTGCATGCTCCCCTGGCTGACGCCGATGCCCGCCAGCAGCATCACCGAGGCGGGCGGCAGCACGGAGGAGATCAGCACCGTGGACTTGCTCAGCGCCATTACGAATAACAGCGCGAACAGATGTGCCGGATAAAGCGCAAAATGATTCAGCAGATTATCAAACCACGCCATTTTCCTTCCCCCGTTAATTAATCCTCCATTTAAAAGGAATAACCTTAAATAAACCCTCAACATTTTATTAATAAGATTTACCTAAACCTTTCTTAAACATTATTTAATTTCCTGAGCGATAAATTTAAACAAGCGTATTATTCCTCACACTTTACAACGATCTCGTTATGGCGAGGCTCCTGTACAAATACACGTTATCGCTCTGGTGGGTTCGAGAGAACCGGCACAGGGTAAAACAGGCACTGTCGAATCAAGGCTTTGTCAGTATAACTTCCCTTGCGGGATACGGTGTACAGTGCTGAACCCAGGACGTGGGGATCTCCTTTCCGACATGCCCTGTCTTGCTCGCCCCTGAGAGATTTTATTATTCAAAGGGAATTCACTATGTCTTACGCTATTCACAACCACAACCTGGCATTCAATGACAGCGCGGTCGCGCAATATATGAATACCGATTTTATTGTCCTCGACGTTTCATTATGCGTGGCGCTGGCGCGCGAGCAATTCTTCGAAAAATTAAAAGACGATGATATTCCGTCGCATATTTTTATTGAAGACCATGGACGCCTGGCGGGCATGATTGCGGTACGCAAATTATTGCAGGTCACGGATACCGTGCAGCCAATTAAAAGCCTGATGATTTCACAGTTTTTGCAGGTCAAACCGGAAGATGAACGAGCCGATGTCGCCGGACTTCTGGCCCACGGCGACGCGGACGTCGTGCCGGTGGTGACCCACGGCAAGCTCGTCGGCTGCCTGACCGAGCGCGAAATCGCCCATCTGCTGGAAGATGACGTCACCGAAGACGCCCAGCTTCAGGGGGCAACGCTGCCGCTGGAGAAGCCCTATCTGGAAACCAGCGCCTTCAGCCTGTGGAAGAAACGCTCCGTCTGGCTGCTGCTGCTGTTTGTCGCGGAAGCCTACACCAGCTCGGTGATCCAGCACTTCGAAGAGGCGCTGGAGTCTGCCATCGCGCTGGCGTTCTTTATTCCGCTGCTGATCGGCACGGGCGGCAACAGCGGAACGCAGATCACCTCCACGCTGGTGCGCGCCATGGCGCTGGGTGAAGTGCATCTGCGCGACGTGGGCCGCGTGCTGCGCAAAGAGATGACCACCTCGCTGATGATTGCCGTGACGCTCGGTATTGCCGGGTGCATCCGCGCCTGGATGATGGGTATCGGGCTGGAAATCACGCTTATCGTCAGCCTGACGCTGGTATGCATTACGCTCTGGAGCGCGATTGTGTCGTCAGTGATCCCGATGGTGCTCAAGCGCTGCGGCATTGACCCGGCGGTCGTCTCCGCGCCGTTTATCGCGACGCTTATCGACGGTACCGGGCTGATTATCTACTTTAAGATCGCGCAGTATACGCTGGGGCTGGAGTAACGCGATCCGCCAGCTGAATCACCGCACGCGAAAACGCCTCAATCGCCAGCGCAACATCCTCAGCCATCACCGATTCCGCCGGGTGGTGGCTGACTCCGCCCCTGCAGCGCACGAACAGCATGCCCACCGGCCAGCGTTCCGCGATGGCAATCGCATCGTGGCCCGCGCCGCTGGGCAGCGACAGCGAGCGTCCCTGTACCGATTTTACGGCCTCCCCCAGCACGTTCTGCAAGTGCAGATCGCACGGCGTGGCGGCAATGCGGTAAAACTCCTCGGCGCTAAATGCCAGCCCGCGGCGCGATGCGATCGCCCGGGCATGTTCCAGCAGGTCGTTGAGCAACCTGTCCAGCGGTGCATCCTGCGGGCCGCGAATATCGAGCGAGAGCTGAACCTCACCGGGGATCACGTTCACCGCTCCCGGCAGACAGCGCAATTCCCCGACCGTCGCCACCAGGTTGCCGCCCTGCTGTCGGGTAGCGTTTTCAATGATAACCATCCACTCGGCGGCGGCGGCCAGCGCGTCTCTGCGGTGGAGCATCGGCACGGTTCCCGCATGTCCGGCCTCGCCGGTGAAGCGACAGTTCAGGCGACGGGCGCCGTTAATGGCTTCCACCACGCCAAGTGCGAGCGCCTCCTGCTCAAGGCACGGCCCCTGCTCAATATGCAGCTCGAGATAGGCGCTGAAATCTTCCTGACGCCTTGCGGCATGCGACACGCGGGCAGGATCGAGCCCCGCCTGGGTCATCGCCTGCGCCACGCTGATGCCGCTGGCGTCAGTTTTTTCCAGCCAGCCCTGCGGCCAGGTGCCCGTCAGCCCCCGGCTGCCTAACAGCGTAATGCCGAAGCGGGTGCCCTCTTCATCGCAAAAGCCGACAATCTCGATGGCCTGCGCCAGATGCATTCCCTGCTGATGCAGGCTGTCCACCACTTCAATGGCCGTGAGCACCCCGAGCATGCCGTCGTAGCGTCCCGCGTTGCGCACGGTATCCAGATGCGATCCAAGCAGCACCGCCTGCGCCCCTTCCTGCGCCCCCTCATAGCGTCCGCAGATGTTGCCCACGCTGTCCTGCCAGACGGTCATTCCCGCCTGGCTCATCCACTGCCCCACCAGCTGGTTGGCATGCAGATGCTGCGTGGAGAGATAGACCCGGGTCAGCGCATCCGGGGTTTCGCTGATGGTGGCCAGCGCGTCGGCGCGGGCCATCACCCGTTCTGCCGCCGGGCTCATTGCGGCGTCTCGCGGCGATAGTGGTCCCACGCGGCCTGCATCGCCGCACCCTGCGTGGTGGTGAATTTCAGGTAGTTCAGCACCGACTCCAGCGCGCTCAGGGTGGTCATCACGCAGTCCTTGCGCGCGTTATAGCCCATGGTGCCAATGCGCCACACCTTGCCGTGCAGCGGGCCAAACGAGGTGCCGATTTCAATCCCGAAATCCTCCAGCATCAGCTTACGCACCTGGTCGCCGTTGATGCCCTGCGGGATGACCACGCCCAGCACGTTGTTCATCTTGTGCTTCAGATCGCCAAAGGTCTCCAGCCCCATCGCCTGAATGCCCTTCAGCAGCGCATCGCCGTGCAGCCTGTGGCGGGCGATGCCGTTATCCAGCCCTTCCTGCAGGATCAGACGCGCGCACTCGCGGGCGCCAAACAGCGCGGTGGTCGCTTCGGTGTGGTGGTTGAGGCGCTCCGGCCCCCAGTAGTCCATCACCATGCCGAGATCGAAGTAGTTGGAGTAGATCATCTCCTCGTCGCCGTCGCGGTGGGCGTCGGTGCGAATGCCCTCCTCAACGCATTTGCGGCGGCGGATCGCCTCCTCCATGCGCGCGCTCAGGGTGATCGGCGACGTACCCGACGGGCCGCCGAGGCACTTCTGCATCCCGGCCGAGACGGCGTCCAGCCCCCATGCGTCGGTCTCCAGCGCGTTGCCGCCGAGCGATGCGGTGGCATCGGTGTAAAACAGCACGTCGTAGCGGCGGCAGATGGCGCCGAGCTCCGCGAGCGGCTGCAGCATGGTGGTGGAGGTGTCGCCCTGCACGGTCAGCAGCAGGCGCGGACGAATACGCTTAATCGCATCTTCGACCTGGTCCGGGGTAAACACCTCGCCCCACGGCACCTCGATGGTGTGCACCTCCGCGCGGCAGCGGCGGGCAATTTCGCACAGCAGGTGTCCAAAGCGGCCAAAGACCGGCACCAGCACTTTATCTCCGGGGCGGATGGCGGAGACCAGAATGGCTTCAATCCCCGCCCGGGAGGTGCCGTCCACCAGCATCGTCCAGCGGTTCTCGGTGCGAAACACGCCGCGATAGAGCGCCATCACCTCGTTCATGTAGTGGGTCATGGCCGGATCGTACTGGCCGATCAGCTGGCTCGACATAGCGCGCAGCACGCGCGGGTCGGCGTTGATCGGCCCCGGCCCCATCAGCAGGCGCTGGGGCGGGTTGATTTGCGGAAAGCGTGCGATATCCATTGTTAAGTCCTTATCAGTTGAGGCCGCGCACGGAGGAGATGAACTGCTTCAGTTCCGTGGTCTGCGGGTTGGCGAACAGCGTTTTGCTGTCGCCCTGCTCCCAGACTTTCCCCTGGTGCATAAACACCACGCGGTCGCCCACTTCGCGGGCAAAATTCATTTCATGGGTCACGAGAATCAGGGTCATCCCCTCGGCCGCCAGCTGCTCCAGCACCTTGAGCACTTCGCCCACCAGCTCCGGGTCGAGCGCGGAGGTGATCTCGTCGCAGAGTAAAACTTTAGGCGACATCGCCAGCGCGCGGGCAATCGCCACGCGCTGCTGCTGGCCGCCGGAGAGGCTCGACGGGTAGTAATCCAGACGATCGCCAAGCCCCACTTTCTCTAGCATGCGCTGGGCCAGTTCGCGGCATTCGGCGGCGCTTTTCTTCAGCACCCGACGCGGGGCGAGCATCACGTTCTCCAGCGCCGTCATGTGCGGGAACAGGTTAAAGCTCTGGAACACCATCCCGACCGAGCGGCTGATTTCACGCGCCTGAGAATCCCGGTCGGTAATGGTCATGCCGCCCAGCTTGATGCTTCCGTCCTGATACCCTTCCAGGCCGTTGATGCAGCGCAGCAGCGTGCTTTTGCCCGATCCGCTGCGCCCGATAATGGAGATCACCTGGCCCATATCGATATCCAGATCGACGCCCTTGAGCACGTGGTTATCGCCGTAGTACTTCTGCACCTGATTAATGGTGATGAGAGGCATTGAATTTGGTCTCCAGATAGCGGCTGTAGCGCGACAGCGGATAACACAGAATAAAGTAGCCCAGCGCCACCAGCGCAAAGACCTTAAACGGCTGATAGGTCACGTTGGTCAGCATGGTGCCGGCCTTGGTCAGCTCGATGAAGCCGATAATCGACGCCAGCGCGGTACCTTTGATCACCTGCACCGCAAAGCCCACCGTCGGGGCGATGCCGATGCGCAGCGCCTGCGGAGCGACCACGCGAAACAGGGTCTGGCCGAAGGTCAGGCCCAGGCAGCGCGAGGCTTCCCACTGCCCCTTCGGCAGGGCGCGAATGCTGCCGTACCAGATATCGAGCAGAAATGCGCTAGTGTAAAAGGTTAACGCCAGCGAGGCGGCGGTCCACGGCGAAACGTCGATGCCGAACAGCGCCACGCCGAAGAAGGCCAGGAACAGCTGCATCAGCAGCGGGGTGCCCTGAAACAGCTCGATATAGCCGCGGATAATGCGCTTCACCGTGCGTCCGCCCGTCAGGCGCAGCAGCAGGAGCGGCAGCGTTACCACCGCCCCGCCGACAAACGCCACCAGCGACAGCAGTACCGTCCAGCGTCCGGCCAGCAGCAGGTTGCGAATAATGTCCCAGTCGGTAAAGGTGGTCATCATGCCTGCACCCCCAGCCATTTGCGTCCTGCCGCCATCATCAGCTGGCGCAGGGTAATCGACAGCGCTAAGTAAATCCCGGTTGTCACCAGATAGACCTCAAAGCTCAAAAACGTTCTGGACTGGATGAGGTTAGCGGCGAAGGTCAGCTCTTCATACGAGACCTGCGACACCACCGACGAACCGAGCATCACGATGATGCACTGGCTCACCAGCGCCGGATAAATGCGCTGCAGCGCGGGCGGCAGCACCACGCGAATAAACGTCTGCAGACGGGTTAGCCCCAGCACGCGCCCGGCCTCCCACTGTCCTTTCGGCGTGACCTGAATGCCCGCGCGGATAATTTCGGTGCTGTACGCGCCCAGGTTCACCACCATTGCCAATAGCGCCGCCTCCCCCGCCGTCATCTTCAGGCCAAGATTCGGCAGGCCGAAGACGATGAAAAACAGCTGCACCACAAACGGCGTGTTGCGGATGATCTCCACGTAGCCGCCCCAGATCCGGCTGTACCAGGTGGTGCGTCCGCTGCGGATCGCCGCGCCGAAAATCCCGATTGCCAGCCCGCCGACGGTTGCCATTACCGTCAGCTGAATGGTGACCCACAGCCCGGCCAGCAGCTCCGGCCAGTGCGGCCAGAGGGCTGAAAAATCAAGTTGCTCCGTCATCGGCTCAGGCGCCAAGGTTTGCCGGCAGCGGGGCCTTCAGCCATTGCTCGGACAGGCCGTTCAGCGTGCCGTCCTGGATGCCCTGCTCGATCAGCGCGTCCACTTTTGCCTTCAGGGCCGGTTCGTTTTTCTTCAGGCCGATAAAGCACGGTGAGTCTTTCAGCATAAAGCTCGGCACCGGGGCTTTATCCGCGTTCTGGCGCGAAATGGCCGCCACCACGAGGTTGCCGGTCGCCACGTACTGCACCTGACCGGAGAGGTAGGCCGAAAGCGTGGTGTTGTTGTCTTCGTAGCGTTTCACGTTGGCGTCTTTCGGTGCCAGGCCGGTCAGCACCATATCCTCCACCGCCCCGCGCGTCACGCCGATGGTTTTTCCGCTCAGCGCGGCGGCGTCCTTCAGCTCGGCCCCTTTCGGGCCAAACACGCCGAGGAAGAACGGCGCGTAGGCGCGGCTGAAGTCGATCACCTTCTCGCGCTCCGGGTTTTTACCGAGGCTGGAAATGACCAGATCCACCTTATCGGTTTGCAGGTACGGCACGCGGTTGGCGCTGGTCACCGGCACCAGCTGCAGCTTGAGCTTCATCTGTTTCGCCAGATAGCGCGCCATGTCTATGTCGTAGCCCTGCGGCTGCAGATCGGTCCCTACCGAGCCAAACGGCGGGAAATCCTGCGGAACGGCAATGCGAATGGTGCCGCGCTTCTCGATATCCTGAAGCTGGTCGGCCTTTGCGGGCAGCTGAGTGAAGAGACATGCGGCCCCGGCCAGTGCAATAAACAGTTTTTTCATGGTGCTTCCCCGTAACGTTAACATGAAACAAAAGATTCTTTGAATGTGATTTTGCAACTAATGTGCCAGATAAGGCGAAGCGGGGAATTTTCTCTTAAAGCCTTATAAAACGCGGACGGGGCGAAAATACTCTCTATTTTCGCCCCGTTCAATTGCACCATTTCAATGCAAAGCACCAGCCTGATGCCCCATTATCGTTGTTCGAGTTCGTCCAGCTGCTGGTAGAGGGAGGCAATCTCGTGAATGCGCGGGCGGCCTTTATCGAGAATGTCATGCAGGAAGGCGTTCGCCAGCAGGTTGATCAGGCTGTTGACCGAGGAATAGCTGTCATAGGCGGAGACGCTGTCCAGCGGGGCGCAGAGCTGCCAGCTCGCCAGCGGAAATAGGCTGTGGGCCTGCGGCTCGCACATCAGCAGCACCGGAATACCACTACTCTGAAGCTGCTGCATCAGCGGACGAATGATGCGCGGGCGGCGGCGGAAGGCCATCATCACCACAAGATCGTCCGGCGTTAGGTCCACCAGTTCCTCGCTCAGGCTCTGCCCCGGCTGCGGCAGGACCAGCACCTGACCGCGCGCCTGCAGCAGCTGCTGGCGCAGGTGCAGCGCCGCCGGATAGGCGTTACGCATGCCGATAATCACAATGCGCCGCGCCTTGACCATGCAGGTCATGGCGTCGGCAAACTGCTGCGCATCAAGGGCATTAACCCACTGGGTCAGGTTCGCCATCTCCTGCTTGTAGTGGCGCGCCAGCAGCGTGTTGCCCTGCACTGCGTCGCGGTTATCGGTGAGCGGCATCCCGCTCTGGCGCAGGGTGCGCAGCTCGTCGCGCATATCCTTATATTTCTCATAGCCCAGACGCTTAAACAGGCGGCTGACCGTGGCTTTCGACACCCCGCTCAGCTGCGCCAGCTCGGCGCTGTTGTAGCTGATCAGGTCGTCAAAATGGTCGAATATAAAGTCTGCCACCCGTTGCTCCTGCGGCGACAGCGACGGGTATTGTGCTTTCAGACGTTCATCCAGTTGTTCCATAGCGCCTCTGTAACTTTTGTTTCATCACATTATACCTTTCTTTATACGTATTCATTATACGTGCCAGTTTACTGAAACTTTTCTTTCAGAACTGGAACAGCTTTTGCAGCGCCTTGTGACTTTCAGTGTTACGAGGACTTCTCATGCAAAGCAACGTCTCCACGCACGGCATGGCCGTTGCGCCCCACCATCTTGCCAGCCAGAGCGCGCTGGCGGTGTTGCGCGAAGGCGGCAGCGCGATTGAAGCGATGGTCGCGGCGGCGGCCACCATCGCCGTGGTTTACCCCCACATGAACGGGCTGGGCGGCGATGGCTTCTGGCTTATCGTGCCGCCAGAAGGCGACCCCATCGCCATTGACGCCAGCGGCGCGGCGGGATCGCGCGCGACGCTTGCCGCCTACGACGGGCACACGCACATTCCTCATCGCGGACCGCAGGCGGCGCTGACCGTCGCCGGCACGGTGAGCGGCTGGGACGAGGCGCTGAAGGTCTCCCGTGAGATGACCGGCAAGTCGCTGCCGCTGGCCCGCCTGCTGGCCGACGCCATTGACTATGCGCAGAACGGCACCCCGGTCACGGCCTCACAGGCCCATGCCACGGCCAGTAAATTCGACGAGCTTAAGGCCATCCCCGGCTTCGCGGAAACGTGGCTGGTGAACGGTAAGCCGCCGCAGGTCGGGAGCCGTTTTTATCAGCCCGCCATGGCCTCAACCCTGACGCGCCTCGTAGAGGACGGTCTGGACAGCTTTTATCGCGGCCCGCTGGCGAACGTGCTGGCGCACGGTATGGAGACGCTGGGCATGCCCGTGACGCTGGCCGATCTTAACGCGCACGTTGCCCGGCGCACCGCGCCGCTGAAGCTGCAGCATCAGCAGGGGGAGATCTTTAACCACGCCCCGCCGACGCAGGGGCTGGTCTCGCTGGCGATACTCGGCATCACCGACCGCCTGAATATGGCGGAGGCCGACGACGCGGACACCATTCACCGCATCGTTGAAGCCACCAAGCTGGCCTTTGGCCTGCGCGATGCCCACATTACCGACCCGCGTGAGCTGAAAACCGAGATTCAGAAACTGCTGGATCCCTCAGCCCTGCAGGCGCTTGCCGACAGGGTTGACGACGGCCACGCCGCGCCGTGGGGAACCGGAAAAGGGCCCGGCGATACGGTGTGGATGGGGGTGATGGATAACAGCGGGCTTGCCGTGTCGTTTATCCAGAGTATTTATCACGAGTTCGGCAGCGGCGTGGTGTTGCCCGATACCGGCCTCGTCTGGCAGAACCGGGGGGCGTCATTCAGCCTCGACCCCGCTCATCTTCTGGCCCTCGCGCCGGGCAAACAGCCTTTCCATACCCTGAACCCGGCGGCGGCGCGTCTTAAGGACGGGCGCGTAATGGTCTACGGATCGATGGGCGGTGACGGACAGCCGCAAACCCAGGCCGCGCTCTTTACCCGCTACGTGGTTCAGGGCGTCCCGCTGCAGGAGAGCATCACCCGCCCGCGCTGGCTGCTGGGGCGTACCTGGGGGCAAACCTCGGACACGTTAAAGCTGGAAGGACGCTTTAGCGCTGAGACGATCGCTGAACTGCGGGCGCGGGGGCATGAGGTCGAACGCTTCCCGGACTTTAGCGAAGCTATGGGCCACGCGGGCGCGATTGTCCGCCACCCCAACGGGCTGTTTGAAGGGGCGTTTGACCCGCGCAGCAACGGCGCGGCCGCCGGATACTGAGGAGAAAACAATGACGACACAACAACCCGACTGGCAGGCGTATCTTGCGCAAATGGAGTCCGTGCTCGGCGTGACGCTGGACGATGCCCGCCGCGCCGAACTGCAGTTGCAGTTCAGCCGCATTGCCAGCATGGCCGCCCCGCTGATGGCGCGGCCGCTCGACGACCGTCTGGAGATCGCAGGAGTGTATAAAGCATGACGCTACACGAGATGAGTATCAGCGACATTCAACAGGCGCTGAGCGCGGGCGAGCTGAGCGCCCATGAGATTGCCCGCCAGACGCTGGAGGCGATTGAGCGAGTTAATCCGCAGATCAATGCCTGGACCACCGTGACGGAAGCACGCATGCTCGCCGAGGCCGAGAACATCGACACCCTGCGCCGCGAGAAGCGCCCCCTGCCGCCGCTGGCGGGCGTGCCCTACGCGGTGAAAAACCTGTTCGACGTTGCCGGACACACCACCCTCGCGGGCGCCGAGCTGTTCAGCCAGCGTCCCGCTGCGGCCGCTGACAGCTTCGCGGTGCGCCAGCTGCGCAGCGCGGGCGGGCTGCTGTCCGGCATGGTGAATATGGACGCCTACGCCTACGGCTTTACCACCGAGAACAGCCACTACGGCGCGACGCGTAACCCGCACGACCTGACGCGCATTGCGGGCGGGTCCTCTGGCGGTTCAGCCGCCGCCGTAGCCGCCGGGCTGGTGCACTTTTCGCTCGGCACCGACACCAACGGGTCGATTCGCGTTCCAGCCTCCCTGTGCGGCATCTATGGCCTCAAGCCCACCTTTGGCCGCCTGTCACGATCCGGCAGCCATCCGTTTGTCGCGAGCCTGGATCATATAGGCCCCTTCGCCCGCCGCGTGTGCGACCTGGCGTCCGTGTACGACGCGCTGCAGGGCCGGGACAGCAGCGACCGTTTTCAGGCAGAGAGCTCGCGCGAGCAGACGCGCCCCCTGCTAGACCGCGGGCTTGACGGCCTGCGCTGCGCGGTGCTCGGCGGCTACTTCACCACCTGGTGCGACGCACAGGCCAGAGACGCCGTGGCGCGGGTGGCGAAGGCGCTCGACGTGCAGGATGAGCTGCAGTTTCCGGACGCCGAGCTGGCGCGCTCCGCGGCGTTTATCATCAGCGCCGCCGAAGGGGGAAATCAGTACCTGCCCGCGCTTCGCCGCGAGCCCGAGCGCTTTGAGCCGCACTCCCGGGAGCGACTGCTGGCAGGCGCGATGATCCCCTCCGCCTGGTATATTCAGGCCCAGCGGTTCCGCGCGCAGGCGCGGCAGGCGTTTCACGCACTGTTTGCCCAGGCCGACGTGCTGATCGCCCCCGCGACGCCGCGCAGCGCCACGCGGATCGGCGAGCAAACCATGGAGATTAACGGTCAGCCGCTCCCCATCCGCGCCAGCATGGGGATGCTGACCCAGCCGATTTCATTTTTGGGCCTGCCCGTGACCACCGTTCCGCTGCGCACCGCACATGGCGCGCCGATTGGCCTGCAGCTGATTGCCGCGCCGTTTAACGAGCAGGCCTGCCTGCGCGTCGCGCACGTGCTGGAAGAGAGCGGCATCACCGATGCCCGCCCGGCGGAGGTTGCAGCATGATCAATCACGATGACATTAACCTGCCGTGGGTGGTTGCCGAGGTGACCGCCGCGTTTTATCGCTATGAAGACGCGCTGGTGAGTAACAACATTGCCGTGCTGGACGAGCTGTTCTGGCACGACAAAAACACGGTGCGTCTGGGGGCGGGTGAAAACCTGTACGGGATCGATGAAATCCGCGCCTTTAGGGCGGCGCGCCCGTCTGCTGGGCTTCAGCGGACGCTGCGCCACACCGTGATTACCACCTTCGGGGAGGATTATGCCGTGTGCAGCACCGAGTTTACCCGTGAAGGTACGGAGCGGATTGGCCGCCAGCAGCAGACGTGGGTAAGGTTTGCCTGCGGGTGGCGGATCGTGGCGGCGCAGGTGAGTTTGATGTCGTAGCCGTAGGCCGGGTAAGGCGCAGCCGCCACCCGGCAAAACATCGCACAATTACTTCTGAAACGGATGCACTTCCCGCCAGTGGTCAGCAATCTGCTGGCGGGTACAGACCCACACCCGATCGTGCTGCTGCACGTAATCCAGAAACCGTTGCAGCGCGCGAAAACGTCCCGGCCTTCCCAGCAGGCGGCAGTGCATGCCGATGGACATCATCTTTGGCGCGCTCTCCCCCTCCTCGTACAGCACGTCAAAGCTGTCCTTCAGGTACGTATAAAACTGCTCGGCGGTGTTAAAACCCTGCGCGGTCGCAAAGCGCATGTCGTTCGCATCCAGCGTATAGGGCACAATCAGGTGCGGCTTTTGGGTGCCGTCGCCGCAGGTCACTTCCGTCCAGAAGGGCAAATCATCGCCGTAGTAGTCGCTGTCGTAGTCAAAACCACCGTGCTCCACCACCAGCTGGCGGGTGTTGGGGCTGTCGCGCCCGGTGTACCAGCCCGTCGGCGGCTTGCCGAACAGGTCGGTCAGAACGTGCACCGCCTTGTGCAGATGTTCGCGCTCCTGGCTGATGTCCATATTCTGATAGTGGATCCAGCGCCAGCCGTGGCTGACCACGTCGTAATCCGCGGCCTTGATCGCCTCAACAATCTCCGGGTGACGCGCCAGCGCCATCGCCACGCCAAAGACCGTCAGCGGCAGGCCGCGTTTTTGAAATTCACTGTGGATCCGCCAGAACCCGGCGCGACTGCCGTATTCGTAAAGGGAGTCCATCGACATATGTTTGTCCGGATAGCTGGCCGCGCCGATGATGTCCGACAGGAACTGCTCGGACCCGGCATCGCCGTGCAGAACGTGGTTTTCCGCCCCTTCTTCATAATTGAGCACAAACTGCACCGCGATGCGCGCCTGATTCGGCCACCGCGCGTGCGGCGGGTTGCCCGCGTAGCCGCGCAGATCCCGCGGATAATCCTGTTCGAAAAGCCCCATACCACCCCCAAAAGTTAAAATGGATTCAATGCCTGAAACTGCCCGCTTAACGGTTTGCTCTCCGGGAAGGCCAGATCCCCATGCTTGCTGGTCGAGAGCCCCAGCGCCACCAGCGATTCCACCATCTTCACCGCCGCGCTGACGCCGTCGATCACCGGCACGCGCAGCTCGCGGGTCAGCTCCTGCGCCAGCGTCGCCATGCCGCCGCAGCCGAGCACGATGGCGCCGCAGCCATCCTCTTTCAGCGCCTGTATACAGCGCGCGCGCACCTTCTCCTGCGCCAGACCGCTGCCGTCCTCCAGCGCCAGCACCGGAAGGTCGATGGCGTGCAGCGCTGCGCAGTGGTCCTGAAAGCCATACTGGTGCAACAGATGGCGAGCAATAATCAGCGTGCGCGGCAGCGTGGTGACCACCGAAAAGCGCGTCGCCACCAGCGTCGCCATATGCATAGCGGCTTCGGCAATGCCGATAACCGGCCCCTGCGCCAGCTCGCGCGCCGCCAGCAGTCCCGGATCGCCAAAGCAGGCAATCACGTGACCGTCCACGCCCTGCTCCCTGCCTTTTTTGATCTGTTCCAGGACACCGACGGCGGCGATGGCCTCATCAAAGTGGCCTTCTATAGACGGCACGCCCGCGCCCGGACAGACCGCGAGGATCTCCGTTCCCGGCGCCGCCACCGCACGGGCCGCCGCGCCGATGGTTTCCGTCATCGCGAGGCTGGTGTTGGGGTTGATCACTTGTATACAGACAGACATTACGACTCCTTGTGGCCGGCAAACAGCCGGGCAAAATCAGGCAGGCACTCGCCCGCCCGCTCGAAGCAGAGGCTGGCAACGATGTGTTCAAAATGGTGCATGAGGGCATCGCTTAGCGGCTGCAGCGCCTTCTGGCGCAGCAGATCTACAAGCTGTTCGTGGTCGTTGCAGCGGCAGCCCTGACGCCACGGCGCGCCCCAGGTGGCAATCACCAGCGAGGAGCGCTGGCTCAGGCTTGTCACCATCTCCGTCAGCACCTGGTTGCCGGAGATGGCCTGCAGTTGTATGTGGAAACTGGCGGAATGTCGGATTGCCGCCGGGCCGTCGTACGCCTCGTGCGCCTGCTGCTCCTTACGAATAATGGCCTCCAGCGCGGCAAGGTGCGGCGGCTGACAGTGCGCCAGCACGTCCGGCAGGTTAGCGACCTCCAGCAGCGCGCGGGTGCGGAAGATGTACCGCGCCTCTTCCACCGTCGGGCTGGCGACCTGTGCACCACGTTTGGGCGTCAGGGTGACCATTTGCACAGCGGCGAGTCGTTGAAGCACCTTGCGGATGCCCGTGCGGCTCACGCCAAACACCTCGGCCAGCGCCTCTTCCGGCAATTTGCTCCCCGGCAGCAGCTGATGTTCCACAATCGCGGTCATCAGCGCCTGGAAGATGGTTTCGTCTTTGTCATGCAGGTCTGGCGCGGTCTGCAGGGCGTTTATGTTGTTCATTCACCACTCCGAATTTTACTTTCCGTTATCGAATCGTATACATAAAAATAAAATATTGCATACAAGATTTATTATTTTGGCCTGGATCCTGCAACACCGTTTGCACTCCCACTCAACGGGTTTTCATTCACAGGAGCAGGTTTCATGCCAAACAGTCAAAACGCACAGCAGAGTACGGCCGCTGATTCCGGTGCGGTTTACAGCCCACGTCTTTGCAATGAGGATCTGGCACCGACGCGTGACCAGAACTGGAGCTGGTACAACATCTTTTCTTTCTGGATGTCCGACGTTCACAGCATGGGGGGTTACGTTGTTGCCGCGAGCTTCTTTACGCTCGGGCTGGCAAGCTGGCAGGTACTGCTCTGCCTGCTGGTGGGGATCTGCATTGTGCAGCTGTGCGCCAACCTGGTAGCAAAACCGAGCCAGATGGCGGGCGTGCCCTATGCGGTGATCAGCCGTCAGGCGTTTGGCGTCTTCGGGGCCAATATTCCGGCGGTGATCCGCGGGCTTATCGCCTTTGCGTGGTACGGCATCCAGACCTGGCTTGCCGCCAACGCGCTGATGCTGGTGGTGCTGAAGTTCTGGCCTTCTCTGGCGAGCCTTACCACCGGTGCCTTCCTGGGCCTGTCGCCGCTGGGCTGGATCTGCTTTGCCATCATGTGGGTTCTTCAGGCGATGGTCTTCTGGCACGGCATGAACGCCATTAAGCGCTTTATTGATATCGCCGGTCCGGCGGTCTATGTGGTGATGCTGGCCCTTGCGGGTTGGATTGTATACAAGACCGGTTTTGACGGGATCTCTTTCACCCTCGCCAGCAAATCCCTGAGCGCGGGCGAGCAGACCTGGCAGATGATCACCGCGACCGCGCTGGTGGTCTCCTACTTCTCCGGCCCGCTGCTCAACTTTGGCGACTTCTCCCGCTACGGCAAAAGCATGGGTGAGATCCGCCGTGGCAACCGCTGGGGGCTGCCGTTTAACTTCCTGCTGTTCTCCATCGTCACTGTGGTGATTGTCTCCGGCACCCAGTCGCTGTTTGGCCGCATGATCACCGACCCGATCGAAACCGTCAGTCGCGTAGGTAACGATCTGGCCGTGGCAATTGGCCTGCTGACGATGATCACCGCCACCATCGGGATCAACATCGTCGCGAACTTTGTCTCACCGGCGTTTGATTTCTCTAACTGCTCGCCGCAGAAGATCAGCTTCCGCACCGGGGGGATGATTGCCGCCGTCGGCTCGATCCTGCTCACCCCATGGAACCTGTTCAACTCGCCGGAGCTCATCCATTACACCCTGGACGTGCTCGGGGCGTTTATCGGCCCGCTGTTCGGCATTCTGATTGCCGATTTCTACCTGATTAAGCGCGGCAAGGTGTCGGTAGACGATCTGTTCGACGACACGCCAAAGGGCAAATACTGGTACCGCAACGGCTTTAACCCGAAGGCCATTGGCGCGCTGATCCCATCCGTTGCCGTAGGTCTGGTGATTGGCTTTATCCCGGCCCTGCATGAAGTGGCAAACTTCAGCTGGTTTATCGGCGTCTTCCTCGGCGGCGTGACCTACCGCTGGCTGGCGCGGGAAGAGCGCGAGACGGCAGGCGCGGCCTCGTTCAGCTCCCGCGTGGCGACGCAAAAAGAGTAACCCCTCCCTCCGGCCGCAGTTTATCTGCGGCCCGTTCATTCTGGCATCGTTCTTGCTGAGCTTTTTCACCCCGCTACGCAAACACTAAGGCAGGACCCACGATGGAATACCAGACTGCGATACGCGGTGCATTTTTCGATATCGCCCAGGTCTGCGACAGCGCAGACGCGATTGCCCAACAAGCCCGCTACCTTGAGGACGGGCTGCTGTTTATCCAGAACGGAAAAATTCTGGCGCACATGGCGTGGCAGGAGGGCGAGCAGTATCTCGACCCCCACAAAGGCTACACGGACCTGCGCGGCAGGCTGCTGCTGCCCGGTTTTGCCGACGCCCACGTTCATTATCCACAAACGGAGATGATCGGCGCCTTTGGCGAACAGCTGCTGGAGTGGCTGACCACCTACACCTTCCCGGTGGAGAGCCAGTTTGCCGATGAAGCCTACGCGAAAGAGATCGCCGAATTTTTCATTCACCAACTGGTGAGCAACGGCACCACCACCGCGCTGGTGTTTTGCACGCTGCATCCGCAATCGGTCGAAGCGCTGTTTACCGAAGCCCTGCGCCTCAACATGCGCCTTATCGCCGGAAAGGTGATGATGGACCGGCACGCGCCGGACTACCTGAGCGAAAATGCAAAGCAGAGCTACCGGCAGACGCGGGAGCTGATCCAGCGCTGGCACCACAGGGGTCGGCTGGGGTATGCCATTACGCCGCGTTTTGCCCCGACGTCCTCACCCGAGCTGCTCGCCGCGGTCAGCCTGCTCAGAGAGGAGTTCCCGGATACCTGGCTGCAGACCCATCTCAGCGAAAACCCAAACGAAGTGGCCTGGGTGAACGATCTCTGGCCGGAGCACGAGCGCTATCTGGACGTATATCACCACTACGGCCTGACCGGCGAGCGCAGCGTGTTTGCCCACGCGATTCATCTGCACCACAGCGAGTGGCAGTGCCTGCACGACACCGGTTCGGCGGTGGCGTTTTGCCCCACCTCGAACCTGTTTCTCGGCAGCGGGCTGTTTCGCCTGCCCGCCTGCTGGCAGCACAAGGTGCGGATGGGCATCGGCACCGACGTCGGCGCGGGCACCACCTTCAGCATGCTGCGCACCCTGGGAGAAGCCTACAAGGTCGGCCAGCTTCAGAGCTACCGCCTGCGCGCCAGCGAGGCGTTTTATCACGCCACGCTGGGCGGCGCGCACGCCCTCAGGCTGGACGATAAGATTGGCAACTTCGCCCCCGGCAAAGAGGCGGATTTTGTGGTTATCGATCCTGACGTGACGCCGCTGCAGCGCCTGCGCAATCGCCGCTGTCAGGATATCTACGAGCAGCTATTTGTGCTGATGACCCTGGGCGACGAGCGCAACATCAGTGAGACCTGGGTCAACGGCGAGCGGGTGTGGTCAACTGCCCCGGTAGGTTGACCACCCGCCTGGCGCAATCACAAACGGCAGATGGAAGTGCTCGTCTGCCGCTTCTTCCGTCACAAAATCAATTTGCGCGCAGGGGTAGATCGTCTCCCGGCCGGTTGCGCGAAACCACCCGCCGATCTCCGCCACCAGCCGATAGTGTCCTTTTGGCAGGAATGGGACAAATTCGGTGATGCGGCCATTAGCGTTGGTCACGCCCGTCGCCATGATTTCGCCCTCCCGTTCAAGGTGAACCGTCACGCCCGCTGCGGGCTTGCCCGTTGAAATATCGAGAATATGGGTGCTGAGCGTGCTCATTCGCTAATCACTCCTTCCAGCCGCAGCAGCGTAATTTCCCGCAGCTGTTCCAGCGCCGCCTGAACTTCCTGCGCGTCGCTGTTTTCCAGCCGCGCGCGCAGGGCCTGTAATATCTCCTCGCCGCTGCGGCCCTTCGCGCGGATCAGAAATACCCGGCCGAAGCGGGCCTCGTAGCGGGCGTTACCCTCGCGCAGCGCCTGCGCGAGCGCCGCGTCACGGTCATTCACCGCTCCCTGCTCCTGACGCGACAGCGCCGCCTCCACATGTGCACCCGCGGGCTTTTCCCCGATGCGCGGGTGCGCGCTCAGGGCTTGCGCTAACGACGCCTCATCCCAGCGCTGCATCAGCGCCTGCGCCGCGATCGTCAATTCACTCCGGCTCGGGTAAGGCCGTCCATAAACCAGCGCCTCAGCCCAGCCGGGGAGCGCCACGCAGGGGGTGAGCAGCGCGAGAGCCTCTTTCTCAGGAAGATGATTGAAGTCGTGCAGTGCGATCATAGTGTCTCCTTTATTGTCCTCCTCCGGGTTGTTGCACAAACCACGCCACTCTTGTCGCCGATGTGAAACAGTCGATTCTGTATGGCTGGACAGGAAATTATTGATTCATAAAAAGGCATATTCACCGTGTTTGCGCACCTTAGCAGTGCAAACTCACCTCCTACAACGCCGTTTTCGCCACTCTGCAGCCTGGTACGCAAATTGCTGAATGTTTTTACACCCTGCAAAAGGAGAGAAGCATGAAAGCAATCGTCATTGGCGCGGGTATTGGTGGCCTGAGCGCTGCCGTCGCGCTAAAGAAAGCGGGCATCGACTGTACCGTGTTCGAAGCCGTAAAAGAGATCCGGCCCGTCGGGGCGGCCATCTCCATCTGGCCTAACGGCGTGAAGTGTATGCAGCACCTCGGCATGGGCGACATTATCGAAACCTACGGCGGTCCGATGCGTTTTATGGCCTACAAAGATTACCGGCGCGGCGACACCCTGACCCGCTTCAGCCTTGCCCCGCTGGTTGAGCGTACCGGCGGGCGCCCCTGCCCCGTCTCGCGCGCTGAACTCCAGCGCGAAATGCTGGACTTCTGGGGGCGCGACAAGGTGCAGTTCGGCAAGCGCGTGGAACACGTCCACGAAGACGACGCGGGCGTAAGCGTCACCTTTACCGATGGCACCACGGCAACAGGCGATTTTGTGATTGCCGCCGACGGCAGCCACTCGGCGGTTCGTCCGTACGTGCTGGGCTATACCCCGGAGCGCCGCTACGCCGGATACGTGAACTGGAACGGGCTGGTGAAGATTGATGAAGAGATTGCCCCGGCGCACCAGTGGACCACCTTCGTTGGCGAAGGCAAACGCGTGTCGCTGATGCCCGTCTCCGGCGGTCGTTTCTACTTCTTTTTTGACGTGCCGCTGCCCGCGGGCCTGGCGGAGGATCGCACCACCCTGCGCGCCGATCTCACGGGCTACTTCCGCGGCTGGGCGCCGCCGGTGCAGAAGCTTATCGCCGCGCTGGATCCCGATACCACCAACCGCATTGAAATCCATGACATCGAGCCGTTCGACAGCCTGGTACGCGGCAACGTCGCGCTGCTCGGCGATGCCGGGCACAGCACCACGCCGGATATCGGCCAGGGCGGTTGCGCGGCCATGGAGGACGCCGTGGTACTGGGCGAATGCCTGCGTGAAAACCACAACATTACGCTGGCGCTGCGGCAGTACGAAGCCCTGCGCTGCGACCGGGTGCGTGACCTGGTGCTGAAAGCGCGTAAACGCTGCGACGTCACCCACGGGAAAGATATGGCGTTGACGCAGGCCTGGTATCAGGAACTCAAAGAGGAGACCGGGGAACGCATTATCAACGGTCTGTGCGAGACCATTCAGGGCGGCCCGTTAGGCTGAACAAGAGGGACAACGATGAAAAGAGAACCGACACCACCCGCCCACTGCACGTTTGAGCCAGAGGACTGGCTGCGCCTGGCGAAATGCTGGCATCCGGTTGCGCGCGCCTGCGACGTCGGCCCGGCCCCCGTCAAGGCCACCCTGCTGGATGAACAGCTGGTGATTTACCGAATTAACGACCAGGTCGTGGTTGCCCGGGACGTGTGTCCGCACCGCGGCGTGCCGCTGACGCTCGGCTTTCACGACGAGCACGGGATTATCTGCCCCTACCACGGCTTACGCTTTGGTGAAGACGGCCGCTGCAACCGCATTCCGTCCAGCCCCGACCAGCCCGTTCCGGCGAAGCTGAACCTGATTAACTACGCGGTGGAAGAGCGCTTCGGCCTGATCTGGACCTGCCTGGCGTTTGACCCGGACAATCCCGTGCCGCTGCCCACCATGCCGCACTGGAGCGACGACGGATTTCAGCAGATCAACTGCCCGGCGTTTGAGGTGAACGGCTTCGCCGGGCGCCAGGTGGAAGGGTTTCTGGATGTTGCCCACTTTGCGTGGATCCATACCGATACCTTTGCCGATCCCAATAATCAGCTTGTCCCTAGCTATCAGCCGCAGGAGACGCCCTTCGGTTTCGTGGCCGATTACTGGAGTTCCGTGAGCAACTATCCCGCCAGTTCACCCGTGCAGGCGCCAGAAGGATTCCAGTGGCTGCGCCATTTTGAAATGCATCTGCCGTTTACCGCCACCCTGACGATTCATTTTCCGGGTGAATCGCGGCTGGTGATTATGAACGCCGCCTCGCCCGTCTCGTCACGGGTGACCCGCATGTTCGCGCCCATCGCGCGCAACTTTGATCTGCATATTCCGGTGGAGGACGTGCATGCCTTTAACCTGCGCATTTTTGAAGAGGATCGCCTGATGGTCGAAACCCAGCGCCCGGAAAGTCTGCCGCTGGATCTCACTCTGGAAGCCCATATTCCGGCAGATAAGAGTTCGATTGCCTACCGTCGGGGACTGAAGAAGATGGGCTTTGGCGAATTTTTCCTGGTATGACGGAGGCCAATATGCTGAACGTGATCGTTGACGGGCTGTGGCGCGAGGGGCATAAAAGCCTCGCCGTCAGGCTGGTGGCCGAAAACGGCGACGCGCTACCGGCGTGGCAACCCGGCGCGCACATTGATGTCCACCTGCCCTGCGGCGTGGTCCGCCAGTACTCTCTGACCGGGGCATGTGGCGACGAGAGCTATCTTATCTGCGTGGGGCGAGAAGCCGCCTCGCGCGGTGGGTCGCGCTACGTTCACGAAACGCTGCGTCCGGGCCAGAGGCTTTTAATCTCGGCCCCGCGCAATCTGTTTCCGCTGCATCAGGCTGAGCGGGTATTGCTGCTGGCAGCAGGGATTGGCATTACGCCGCTGTATGCGATGGCATTGCAGCTGAAAGCGACCGGAACGCCGTTTACGCTGCACTATTACGTCAGAAACCGGGAAAACGCGGCGTTTGCGCGCGAACTCTCGCAGTGCGGTGACTGCATTATTCATACCAGCACCCCACGAACCACGCTGGCGGAGCATTTCCCCGCACCTGAAGCGGGGCTGCACGCGTGGGTGTGCGGACCTGCGGGGTTTATGGAGAAAGCGCGCGATGTGGCGGCGGCGAAGGGATGGGATGACGCCCATATGCACAGCGAGGCGTTTCAGCCCGCACCCCCTGTCACAAGCGGCGTCGCAGGCGAGATCTTTACGGTCAAACTTGCCTCTACCGGCGAGCGCTGGCCGGTGCCTGCGGATAAGACCATCGCTCAGGTATTACAGGAAAACGGCGTGGACGTGCCGCTGTCGTGCGAAATGGGGATCTGCGGCGCCTGCCTGACGCCGGTGATTGACGGCGTGGTGGACCACAGGGATAGCGTGCAGTCGGAGGCAGAAAAAAGTGCGGCTGACCAGCAGGTGGCGCTCTGCTGTTCGCGGAGTCACTCCGGGGAGCTGGTAATTGCGCTGTAAAACGAAAAAACCCTGCGATATTGCTATCGCAGGGTTTTCGAATTTGGCGGAAGCGTAGAGATTCGAACTCTAGAACCCTTTCGGGTCGCCGGTTTTCAAGACCGGTGCCTTCAACCGCTCGGCCACGCTTCCAAAGTGAGGCGCACTATAAACATCTATTAGCGCCTTGTAAAGCAGGAATTTTTCTATTTTTGCCTGCAGGCGTTTGACTGCGCAAAAAGTCACCCGGACGCTTTCCTGCCCTCCCCCCTTCCCCCCTTGTACATACCGTTACACAGCAACGCTCATCCTTTTAAATCACCGTGGTATAGAATGCCCAAAAAAATAGACGGCCATGTGTTTTGTAATGGTAATAAATCCGGGTAATGCGGGTTTTAACGCATTACTGTCATAGCGCCTTACTGGTTGATGATGAAAATCAAAAATACGTTTTGCTTACATATCCTGATGGCCGTTTTGGCCATTTTAGTCCTGAGTTTTCACCCGCTGGTGACAAGCTTTGATCCGCCGCTTAAATTCCAGCCGCTGATCAAGTCTATGGCAGGGACGACAAAAGAACAGGCGGAAAAAATAGCCACTATTTCCCATGCTTTAGAAGGGAATGCTATTTTCTTCCTTGGTGCGTCTGAGGTCGCCACCTCAGAAGAGGAACATTACGCCGTATTTAATTATTTTAATAAGCAATTGCACCAGCCCGTCGTGGCCTATGGCGATGCGTTTGTCGATGACGAAACGCAATTTTTACTTCTCTCGCGTTTTAAAGATAGCCTTAACGCAAACAGCAAAGTGGTGCTGCTTCTGGCGCCTGACGGCTTTTATTCAAAAGGCCTGCCGCCCGCTATCTATGCGGATAATTTTCCGGGCTCGATTTTTAATCCCCTGATGAAGGATCCGCAGGCGCGCCCGTTCCTGGTTAATTACCTGAAGCATATTGATGCGAAAGAGATAAGCCATTTAACCTTCGGGCAAATGCGTGTGTATGGCTGGCATCCGGCGCTGATGTGGGACGAGCTGAGTTTTCAGTTTGCAAACTTCTGCACCCTGATTAAAAACGACTGGCTGTCGCTGCTCAACATCAGGCCACAGACGGCGCAGCCCTGGCCTCAGCAGCCAACCGCCCGTCTTTCACCTGACTGGGATAAAGCGCTGGCGAATGCCCGCGAGTTGAATAAAAAGCGCCATCAGAGCGCGGCCACGCTGTGGATGGACAAAACGATTTACGACGAGGACGGTAAGCCGCAGCAGTGGGATGACACGCCGGTGGTGCCGGGGCAGTTCGCCGCGTTCAGGAAAACCGTTCAGCTTTTGAAAGCGCATCACGTGCAGGTGATTGCTATCGTCGACCCGGTTAACCCCTGGGCGCTTTACAATACCGACACCTTCCGCCCGTTCGATAAGCAGATTCAAACCATTCTGAAAGAGAACCAGATCCCGTATTTGGATATGTACGCCATGCCGTATCAGAACGGCTGGAACTGGGATCGTCTGCACCCTACCGAACTGGCCTGGGTGCCAATGCTTCGCTTTATTGCACAGAGTTTTAAATAATGAAAATCGCGATCCGTCTTTTTTGCCTTTATTTACTGCTGGCGATCACCGTCGTTGCATGGACCGCTGTCGATGACAGCATGAGTATGCAGCTGCATTTTGAATATCAAAAATTCTGAGGCGAAATGATGTACAGCTCAGGAATGTTTTTTGTCTGTTTATTTTCATCCGCGCTGGTGTTTGCGATGGTTAATCGTGTTTTACGCCACCGTCTGACCTGGCTAGTTTCCTTATCCGTGGTGACAGCATTAGGCTGGGGTTATATTTTTCAGGGCAATTACAGTGTTCCCGTGGCCGTCTTTTGCTGGTTTTATCTTGTCGCCACGTTAAAAGAAAAAGGCAGATTAAAAACCTGGCAGGCGGTCGTTTTAACGCTGCTGCCCCTGGTTCTGGTGAAATTACATTTTAATTATCACCTCGGCACAATCGGTCTCTCTTTTATGACCTTCCGTGCTGTGGATGTACTGCTGTATCGCAGTAAAAAAGAGGGCCAGAATTTCCTGCACTATTTCTGCTATCTCTTTATGCCCTTTATTATTCTGGCCGGCCCGATGTATCGCTGGCGGACATGGATGAGCGATGTGAATAAGCCGGCATTTGTCCTGAACCGCGAGCAGTTTTTAACGGCGCTAGAGCAAATTATTACCGGCATCATTCAGAAGTTCCTGTTTGCCATGCTGATCGATTCGCTCGTCGTGCAGCCCTGGAGCCATAAGCCGTTTACCCTGACCGTGGGCGTGGTGATGTCGATTGCCTACAGCGCCTATCTGTACTTCGATTTTGCGGGCTACAGCAATATGGCCATCGGCGCGGGCCGGCTGTTTGGGCTGAATATTCCGGCAAACTTCAACATGCCGCTTCTTGCAAAGAACCCGCAGGATTTCTGGCGCCGCTTCCACATCAGCCTGTCCGAATGGCTGCGCGACGTGGTCTTTATGCCCGTCTATATGAACCTAATGAAGTTTAACTTTTTCCGCCAGAACAAAACGCTGGCGCAAAATATCGGTATTTTTTGCACCCTGTTCTGCATGGGGGCGTGGAATGGCCTGGAACGCCATTACGTCATCAGCGGCGCGCTGTTTGGCGCGATTTCCGTCGCGCACAACATGCTGCTGTGGTCAGCCAAACGCAGCCCAACGTTACACCGCGGATTGCAGTATCCGGCCGTTGCGTTTTTGGGACGAATTCTGACGCTGGGAAGCGCCGCAGGATCCCTTTACATCTTCAGTGGAATGTCACCTCTATGAAAAATCACTCCGATCTTCAGGAACTGCAGGATTTCTTGCGTGCGGCACTGCGCGATCCCGCCTCCCCGCAGCAGCTGGCCATCAGCGGCAGCGACGAAACCTTAAGCTGGCTCCAGCTTTCCTCTGCCGTGACGGACTGGGCAGAGCGTTATCGACGCTGCCAGCCCGCAGACGGTACGCCGATCGTGCTGTACGGCCATCAGCAGGCCGAGTTCGCCGTGGCGATCTATAGCTGCCTGCTGCACAACATTCCGTACATCCCGGTGGACTGCATCTACCCGCAGGAGCGGCTTCGCGAGATCTGCAACCTGACCGGCGCCCCTTACTACTACGACGTGGCGACGCGGCAGTTCATCGCCACCGGCGAGGCGGGCAAGGTGCTGGAGGAGCAGGATCTGGCCTATATCATGTTTACCTCAGGCAGCACCGGAAAACCGAAAGGCGTGCAGATTGGACGTGAAAGCGTATGGCACTTCATGAAGTGGGTCAGCCAGGACTTTTCGCTGCCGGAAAAACCGGTGCTGATGAACCACGCGGTGTTCAGCTTTGACCTCTCCCTGATCCCTCTGCTGGCGAACCTGGCGATGGGAGGCCACATCGTGCTGAATGCCAAAGAGGATATCCAGAAAGAGAACTGGCTCGAGCGACTGCAAAGCAACGCGGTCTCCGCCTGGGTTTCCACCCCCTCTTTTGCCTACCAGCAACTGCTTTCTCCGCACTTTAACAGCGAGTATTTGCCTGCACTCAGCGTCTTTATCTTCATTGGTGAAGTGCTCAATAAAGCGCTGGTAAAACAGCTCCGCCGCCGTTTCCCGCAGGCCAAAATCATCAACTCCTATGGCCCAACGGAAGCGACCATTGCGACAACCGTGGTTGAGATCACGGATGAGATCCTTAACAGCGACAGCGCGGTGCTGCCGGTGGGCGTGATGATGCCGGACAGCAGAATGGAAATTTCCGCCGAGGGCGAGCTGATTATCTGGGGCAAAAACGTCATGCGCGGCTATTTAGGCCTGCCGCAGGAGAACGCGGCAAAACTGCTGCGTCGGGAAAATGATGCGTTCCGCGGCTACCGGACCGGCGATCTGGGTTATGAAGACGGGCTCATCTACTGCCAGGGCCGCAACGACAGCCAGGTCAAGCTGAATGGCTACCGCATCGAGATCGGCGAGATTGAAAACCGCCTGCTGGCCATGTCCGGCATCAGCGAAGCGGTGGTGATGCCGCTGATGAAACCCTGCGGCAGCGTGCTGCGCATCGCCGCGTTCTGCGTGACGGAGCTGGCACCGGAGGCAATCAAAACCTCGCTGGCAAACGTGGTGCCCCACTACATGGTGCCTTCACAAATTATCGTAAAAGACGCTTTGCCGCTAAATCCTAACGGCAAAATTGACCGCAAGCTGCTGGACGCTTACGCCCGCACACATTAATTATCCCAGGAAAAATGATGGAACACGATATTCTCGCCCTGTTTGAAAAAGTGTTATCCCGCAAGGTTGGCTTTCACGATGAGCTGATTGAATCCGACATTCTCGACTCCATTCTGGCAGTCGACATGGTGCTGGAGGTGCAGGACGTTTACGGCTGTATGATACCGCCTACCGACGTGGCGACGGTGCTGAAAACCCCGGCCGATCTCGCCCGTTATATTGAAGAGAACCGTTAACGCCTCCTCCTCTGATGGCTCTGGGACTCACTCCAGAGCCCATCATTCGCTTTCCCCTTCTGGATACCATTCACACGAATGAAACCCACCGGTTTTACTATTTCTCCTACACTTTAGGGGTACTGTCGGTACGGGAAACAAAACAAGCCAACATCATGAAGACAATAATGGTTCGCTCTGCGCTCAGCCAGCGATCGTTGCGTCTTTAACAGAGGAGTCTGCGGTATGGCATTCGTAACAACGAAAGACGGCGTCAATATTTACTACAAAGACTGGGGTCCGAAAGAGGCTCAGCCCATTGTTTTCCATCACGGCTGGCCATTGAGTGCCGATGACTGGGATAACCAGATGCTCTTCTTCCTTGCGGAAGGCTATCGCGTTATCGCAATCGACCGCCGTGGTCACGGGCGTTCGGACCAGGTCAGCGAAGGGCACGATATGGATCATTATGCGGCTGACGCGTCGGCCGTGGTTGAAAGCCTGGATCTGCACAATGCGGTGCACGTCGGCCACTCTACCGGCGGTGGCCAGGTGGCCCGCTATGTTGCGAAGTACGGCCAGCCGCAGGGGCGCGTTGCCAAAGCGGTACTCGTGAGCGCCGTTCCACCGTTGATGGTGAAAACAGAAAACAACCCTGGCGGGACACCTGTAGAGGTTTTCGACGGCTTTCGTAAAGCGCTGGCCGCGAATCGCGCCCAGTTTTACCTCGACGTCGCCAGCGGTCCTTTTTATGGGTTTAACCGGGCGGGGGCCGAGGTTTCACAGGGCACCATTCAGAACTGGTGGCGTCAGGGCATGATCGGCAGCGCCAAGGCCCACTACGAGGGGATTAAGGCGTTTTCAGAAACCGACCAGACGGAAGATTTAAAAACCATCACGGTTCCCGTTCTGGTGATGCAGGGGGATGACGATCAGGTCGTGCCTTATAAGAATGCCGCCCTTCTGCAGGACCAGCTGCTGGCGAATAGCGTGCTGAAAATCTATCCGGGCTTCCCGCACGGGATGCATACCACCCACGCGGATACCATTAACGCGGATATTCTGGCCTTTATCCGCTCATAGACGTCAGGTTTACAGATACGCGCAAAAAGAAAAACCCCAGCTTAACGAGTAAGCTGGGGTTTATATCTGGCGGAAGCGCAGAGATTCGAACTCTGGAACCCTTTCGGGTCGCCGGTTTTCAAGACCGGTGCCTTCAACCGCTCGGCCACACTTCCTGAGTGAGGCGAACTATAAACACCTCACCGCATGCTGTAAAGAGTGGCTGCAATCGTTCGCTTTAAAATTAGCCAAAATGTGCTTAATCGGTTGAACTGACAACACATCGGCGATTTTATCAGCATAAAATCCAGCCCTCTCGCTTAGTGCTTTTTGATGTACATATCTTTTGTGAAATAGTACCCCAGCTTATCCGGCGTAAAGCCGCCCACCCACGGTTTCACCAGGTGCGTACGGACGTAGTGATAAACCGGAATGGCAGGCACATCACGCCCAAGCAGATCCTCTGCCTGCTGGTAGAACTTACCCCGCTCTGCCGGCGTTTTGGCCTTTGCGGCGTTGATCAAGGCTTGATCGTAGTCCGGGTTGCTGTACTGGCTGGTGTTTTCACTGTCGCCGGTACGGAAGTTGTTCAGGAAGGTCGCCGCGTCGTCGTAGTCGGCAATCCAGGCGTAGCGCACCGCGTCAAAGTTGTGGGTGTGCATGGTATCCAGCATAGTTTTCCACTCCTGATTTTGCAGCTTCGCGTCTACGCCGAGGTTTTTCTTCCACATAGAGCTGGCCGCAATCGCGATGCGCTGGTGCGATTCAGAGGTGTTATAGAGCAGGTTGAAGCTCAGAGGATGGCTTGCGTTATACCCGGCCTCGTTGAGCAGTTTTTTCGCCTCAGCAATACGCTTGTCCAGCGGCCAGCTGGCGTAATCCGGATTCTGCAGCTTGACCCCGCCGATGTCCGGCTGGCTAATCAGCCACGCCGGGCGCTGCCCCTGCCCCATCACCTTCTCAGCGATGATGTCTTTATCCAGCGCCATGTTCAGCGCCTTGCGCACGCGGGCATCGTTGAACGGCGGACGGGTGGTGTTGAATTCGTAGTAATAGGTCGCCAGCTGCGGGGAGACGTCCAGCTGGCTGCCCAGCGTTTTCTTCAGCTGAGCAAACTGGTTAATGGGTACCGTATACACAATATCAATTTCGCCCGCTTTATAGCGGTTCACATCCGAGGCCTCGGAGGTGATCGGCAGATAGGTGACTTTGTTAATAACGGTATGCGCGTTATCCCAGTAGCGCGGGTTACGCTCCGCCACAATGCGTTCGTTGACCACCCACTGGGACAGCTTATACGCTCCGCTGCTGACGAAATGCTCCGGTTTGGTCCACTTTTCACCGAAGCGGCCAATCAGCACTTTATCCACCGGCACCAGCGACGGGTGCGCCAGCATCGCCAGGAACGCCGCGTTGGGCTGGGTGAGCGTCACTTCCAGCGTGGTATCGTTAATTGCTTTTACGCCCAGCGTGTCGGGGGATTTTTTCCCCTGAGCGATATCGGCCGCGTTGACGATATGCATGTTGCCGGGATAGCTGGCGTACGGTGAAACGGTTTTTGGATCAACCAGGCGCTGCCAGCTCCAGACCACATCCTCTGCGGTAATGGCCGTCCCGTCGCTCCAGGTAATGCCCGGACGTAAGTGGAACGTCCAGACGGTGTTGTCCTTGTTCTCCCATTTTTCAGCCAGCCGGGGTTGGATTTCCCCTGACGGGGAGACGCTCACCAGCCCTTCGAATAAATCGCTGATAATATTGAATTCGACATCGCTTTCGACTTTATGCGGGTCGAGCGAGGCCGGTTCGCTGCCATTGTTTCTGACCAGTTCCTGTTTTTCGGCCAGCGCTGTTCCTGCTGGCACGTTAGCCGCCCAGGTCGCCGTGCTGGCGCACAGGATCCCGGCGGTGAGTAAAGAGAGCGTAAAGCGCGTGCGTGTTTGTGGTTTCATTTCCTTCGCCTTATTGTCTGTTTTATGACGATCCGGAGATAACTCTTAGCGCCCGAAAGGCAATAACGCAATATTTTTCAGTAACCTATAAGAGGTTGATCTGGTAAATACTTTTAAACCGCCGTTCATACTGGTTACACATGCTTTTGCAGAAGAAACGACCACCTTCAGCGCTAACGTGCTGAGTAAAGATGGGTAAAACCACTTTGAGACTGGCGCGCCGTTTCCTATTCTTTCCGTTAATTACATCTGTCATAAGAGAGTGACTCATGGATCGTATAATTACTTCCTCACGCGACCGCACATCGCTACTCAGCACCCACAAGGTGCTGCGCAATACCTATTTCATGCTCAGCCTGACGCTGGCGTTTTCAGCGATCACCGCTACCGCCAGCACCGTGCTGATGCTGCCATCTCCGGGCCTGATCCTGACGCTGGTGGGGATGTACGGTCTGATGTTCCTGACCTACAAAACCGCTGATAAACCGGTCGGTATTCTTTCCGCGTTCGCCTTCACCGGCTTCCTGGGGTATATCCTGGGGCCGATCCTGAACGCGTATCTGTCTGCCGGTATGGGTGACGTGATTGGCATGGCGCTGGGCGGTACCGCGCTGGTGTTCTTCTGCTGCTCGGCCTACGTGCTGACCACGCGCAAGGATATGTCCTTCCTCGGCGGTATGCTGATGGCGGGTATCGTGGTGGTGCTGATTGGTATGGTGGCAAACATCTTCCTGCAGCTGCCTGCCCTGCACCTGGCGATTAGCGCGGTATTTATCCTGCTGTCATCCGGCGCGATCCTGTATGAAACCAGCAACATCATTCACGGCGGTGAGACCAACTACATCCGCGCGACCGTGAGCCTGTATGTGTCGCTGTACAACATCTTCGTCAGCCTGCTGAGCATCCTGGGCTTCGCCAGCCGCGATTAAGCAGACCTGCTGAAACAAAAAGGAGAATGCCTCAGGCATTCTCCTTTTTTTATGCTTAATCTTCACGGCAAATGTAGGTGGGATAGAGCCGATCCTGAATCATCCACACGGAAGAGGAAAGTTTGGACAGAGTGATATAGTAACGCGCCCCCGGACGCGCAAAGCTTCCCCACAACGCATCGGGCGTATTGTCATTATGTCGACGCAAGGTATTCTTATAGGTCAACATAATAACATGGTCATTCGTTCGCCGCTCCCACGTAAAATTCACGTCGCGATCGACAATCATCTCTTTCCCTTTTATCCTTGAAGCGCCTTTATAGGTTGTTAAGCCAGTACCATCCGCACGTACATAGAACTGAGCTATGGCATTTACCTTCACTTCGCTTGGTTTTCCCTCATTTCGGGTAAAATTAAATTCGGTAGTACAAGCCAGGACATCTTGCGTATCGTTTTGGGAAGGAGAGAAAGCCACTACCATCAAGCTTCCGATCATAGCCCCCCCGAGTCCAAACAGGAGTTTTGTTTTCATTCTTCGGGACCACTTTTATAACGAATACTTTTGCACGGGCTGCTTTTATTTACCGGACACGCCCCAATAAAAATCTCATCCGCAGCAGAAAGTGTAAGTCGTTCACTAAAATAATAAATATCGTATTCCTCCTGTTGGCACATGACATTATTTTCCTCAAGCAACCTTGATATTTTTGACATTTTTAATGGCCGATCCTGTTCGTTGATAAACCAGAATCTACAGCTTCCGATTGTTTCATTGATTGCTTTAAGTTCTACGGGCGCGATGACGTAATGCAAACGATACAATAAAAACGCAATTCCTATTGATGTAGCAGTGAGCACGAATAGACCTGTCCGTCTTGTGAGTCGAACCCGACTCCATATTTTCGATATTTTACTGTTGAACGATACTGAAATCGATGCAGGTACCGGGTCGGGTACGCAAAAAAGCAGCTTTGGGTGACTGACAACTTCCGCATCAAAACGAAAACCAAAACGTGGCAAGGTAACAATCATATCCTGACGCTCACCCAAAACCTGAAAACTCTTACGTAGCTCACTCACCGCCTTATTAAGATTATTGCCTGATGGGGTAAAGCCATACGCTTCCCAGACACGTGTGATTAACTCTTCCCGGCTGAGATCGCATCCTTTATTACGAATAAACTCCTGTAAAAGCCGGGCAGCGGGAGCCGAGAGGGTTAATACCGACTCTGGTTGTCCGACCAGGCTAATTGCGTGTGTCTCTGGATTAAATAATAACGAATTATTGCATATAAATAACATATTTAGTTCTCAGGTTATGCCACCTGTCTTTGTTCCACTCGAAAGTACAACAGACATAAAAACAGCCCTGATTTGATTAATTTTTGAGCAGGTGCGTTTTTTTCCATTATCCACGATAGCGGCATTTAATATTAACTATACATCCTTTAGACCAGAAAATCAGGATAAAAAACTGTATATATCGAGTCAACTAATACAAATTTTCTCAAGATGTTGTTCTGGTTAAAGTTTCTCTGCCCTGAAGCGATTCACAAGCAGACGGCCACTGGCAATAAACCACTCAGTAACCAGAGCAGACAGATGTTGAAATTAAAATTTGTAAAGAAAAGGCCCTATGCTTTTTACGCAGTCGTATTTTCACTGTCATTTTTCTCAGAAATTTCAGTGGCTAATATGAGTGTATACCCGATGGAACTCAATGTGGATAGCTCCGGAACAGCGCAAATAACAGTGGCGTCGAAGAGCGATGATATTCAGTTCATTCGGGTGAAGCAAAAGAAAATTCTTAATCCCGGAACATCATTGGAAAAAGAGATCGATGTTCCTCCATGGCAAGAAGGCGGCATTATCGTCACCCCTGAAAAGTTTGCCCTTTCGGCGGGCGGCATGCGTGTGGTTCGCCTGGTGTCTCTGGTTCCCCCCTCAAAAGAGAGTACCTGGCGCATCTATTTCGAAGGGGTAAACCAGCCAGACAGCATTGCCTTCACAGAACAAGGACAATCTGCTGCCTTAGCGAAAATAGGGGTTAATGTTATCTGGGGTGCGTTGGTGCACATCGCGCCCACGGAAAACAACATCTCATTGACACTGGATAAAACTCACGGCGCCTTAATAAATAAGGGCACCCTGCGCGTACCGCTAAAAGAAATCGGTATATGTGATGAAAAATACAAATGCCGGTGGCTTAAAGAAGAGGCAACAATTTATCCGGAGACGGAACGAAAATTAAAAACCTTTTCGCAATTACAGGGCATTAAGTACAAATTCCGCTACTTCAACTGGATAAACAAAACCACTGAAGAAGCTGAGTTACCCGTCGTGGAATAACACGACATCTGTAGTCCTAATGTGTTTTTTTAAAGCGCTATGGCGCTCACTTGTAAATATGGAGATATCAATGCATAAGTTTATTAAACCTCTGATGATCGTTGCCTCGATGACAGCATCTCTGAACGCAATGGCCATTCAGAAAGATATTACTATCAATGCCAGCGTAGATTCGCAGCTGGATATGACTCAGGCCGACAACACACCACTTCCGTCCAGTATCGATATGCAGTATCTGCCTGGCAGCGGGTTGGTAAGTTACCGTTTAAATACCAAAATCTGGTCTAACTCCGCCACCAGCAACGTCAAGGTTCGTCTTGTCAGCGCAGCCAAACTGACCAATACCGATGGTAACCAGAACATTCCGATGACCGTTATTCTTGGCGATAAAACGCTCAATACGACTGACACGGTGTTTACCGGTACGGAGCTTTTCCCGGGCACTGCTGAAAACGGTTCAGCCGTATTACCACTGACTATTTCTCAAACGACGAAAGGTATTTTAAAAAGCGGCCAGTATAGCGGCGTTGTGAGCCTGATGTTAACACAGGCAACTACAGCATAATTCACTGTTACACAAAGGAAATAACATCAGAGGGAGCTTTCCCTCTGATGTCAGGATGATGTTGAGGCTCACTTATGGCTTTTCACAGAAGTACTCTCCTTTTTGTTACTCTATTACCCGCATCGATTCAACTTGCCTGTGCAGAAATGGCAATCCCATCTGGGTTTGAGGATCTGGCAAAAACTCAGCGTCTGTGGACGGAAGTCAGCCTGTATGGAGAATCGCTGGGTCTTTTTGAAATAGATATTAATCTTGATACTGTCACCTTTATCAGGCCGCAGGCGCTTATCGCCGCCGTTAAACGTCAATTTAATGACGATCCGGCGCTGCTTGCCTCCGTAAGCAATACGCTCACTGCACCGCTGCCTCGCAACGGCAACCTCGCCTGCAGTAGCAACGGTTCAGCACCAGGATGTGATTATATCGATACCCGCCGTGCGGCAATTATCTATGACGAAAATAACGCACGCATAAATCTTTTTTTTGATAAGCAGTATTTGCCAAGGCGCACAGCGGGAAGTCAATGGTATCAGCCGACGCACGGCAGCGAAAACGCGCTTATTCATCAGCAAAATATTAACTTTGTTGCGGACAGAGACTATCAGTCGGCCACCGTTCAAGGTAGCGGGGCGCTGGCGGTTACAGAAGACGGTTATTTCAATCTCGACTGGGTCTGGCTTGGGCAACGATCCCGCCATCAGCAACAGCAGAATGTCACCGTCAACAATGCCTGGTATCGTCAGGACGTAAGTCGTGAACACTATATTCAACTGGGGGAGATGGACACCCGCGATTTGTTCAGCAACACCGGGGGAAATATTTCTCTCAGTCAGCTTCCTTTGGGGAAAATACGTGGGCTACGCGCGGGTTCGACCCGGGCATGGGTCAATCCGGTTCAGCTTTCGCACGGCACGCCACTCACCGTTCTTTTGTCCCATGACGCGCGCATTGACGCACGTCGGGGAGATCAGTTGCTGGCCAGCTTTTACCTGAACGCCGGGGCGCAAACACTGGATACCCGTTCGTTCCCGGAGGGCAGCTACACCGTCACTCTGGCAATCTATGAAAATAACCTTCTAACACGCACTGAACAAGTTCTCTTTACTCGTACCGGTATAACCCCGTTTGATCGCATCGAATGGTTTATGCAGGGTGGTGAGACTAATAATGATGGGCCAGATGAATCACGTTCTGCCGTGGCACAAGCAGGGATTCGCCTTCCTCTCACACCGACACTGGCGCTGTCCAGTGGCGTCACTGCAACACGTGAGCGCCGTTTTCTGGAAAATGCCGTTGACTGGAGCCAGGGTTTTAATTCAGGGCCTATTGATGGGGTACTGAGCACACGTTTTAGTTATCTGTACGGCAGCAATGGAGAACGAGGAGATATCCAACAGGTCAGCTATAACGATGGTTTTTCCCTGAGTTTTTATCGTAACGCATTATCAGCAGATAGATGCGATAACAGAAACCAGGGATTCGACGCTATTAACGGTTGTTACCGTACACTGTCGGCACTGTTTTCCGTACCTCTCGGATCGTGGTATGCCAGCCTGGGCTATTCCGATAACCACAGCGAAGGACGTTACGTCTACCGCCGCGAGCTTGCTCATTATGACGATCATTACGACAAGGGTCTCCCCTGGGAGCAAGTTTATATGACACGTTCTCACTCTCGTGCATGGCAGGCGGGGCTGAGCAACAGTTTTAATATCCGCGGCCTGAATATTTACGGCAGCGCCAATGTGTTTAAGCGCAACGACGACTCACGCAGTGGCAGCGATAAAGGCGGTTACTTGAGCTTAAACCTGTCTCTGGCAAATAACGCTCAAAGGGAGGCATCAAGTTATACCTCTCTGGGGGCTACCTGGCAGGAGCAGCAAAACGAAAAAAACCAGCTCAGCTATAGCGTAGCGCATAACTGGTACGTAGATGCACGTGGAGAGAATGAATACGGTCTCAGCGCATCCGGGTTCAACAGTAATTCGCTTAACACATCGGCATACACCCGACAGGGAGGGCGTTTCGGCAATGTCAGCCTGATGTTTAGCGACTTCTGGAATAGAAACGCGCGCAGCCACACTCCGAGCGGAAGCGGAAATTACAGTTCAACATTCGCGCTGTCGCGCTCCGGGTTGTGGCTTGGCCGCTGGAGTGATGGACGTCCAGCATCAGCCGTTGCGATTAACGTCTCTACACCGGAAGAAAGCGAGACTTCCCGTGTTGCCGTCTCGCTGGATAACGGCGGCAGTGCGGATATCCCAGCTAACAGCCAGGGGTTGTTCACCGTTCCGGGCTATCGACAAACGACGCTGACCATTAACGAATCTCTGAATCTATCTCACGGCGCCAGCAGTGAAATCACACAGGGATCAGGGAGCAGAACGGTGTTTATGGTGCCCGGGAAATTGCTTCATCGAGAAGTGCACACTTCAGCAAGCTACACCTGGGTTGGGCGGTTGACAGATGAACGCCATGCTCCTCTGACGGGGGGCGTACCTCTGAATGTCAATGGCTGGAACGATCTGGGGCAAGGAGGTTTTAGCGCACAAAGCGATGTCCTTCTCCACCAACTTTATATGGTTAGCCAGCAGCAGTTTTATCAATGCGCGCTTAACGTCAAGAGCATGCGTGATGTGGTGCGCTATGTCGGCACCATAACTTGCCGGGGAATAACATTTTCCGCTCTGCCGGAAACGGTTCAACAGCAGGCGCAGTTAATGCTGACCAGACACGGGAAGGCGGTTGACGCCACGGTAATGAATACTGATAACGATTTAAAAGGAAAATGATGAACAAACACATTTTACTTTCGTTGCTTGCCTGCCTCTGGGCAGTGAAATCGCCAGCAGCGCCCCCTGCAGACAAAAACACCACGGTCAGTCTGAGCTTTGACCGTACAGCGCCACCCAACCGCTTTTACATATGGAAACAGGAGTCAGCTGGTTATGATCCTTCATATCCATATAAATGGGGAATGAATACCCTCACCTGCTTATCATCTACGAACCCGCAAGGAGGCTGTCGTACATATCCATACTGGGTTACAGATAACCCCTCTCCGCCATATGCAATTAGCGTGCAATTTACCCATCTGGTGACAAACAAAAAAGTAGAACTAAAGGTATATGGCGAGAAACATATGTTTCTACGCAAAAGCGCAATCACCCTTGCGAGCTACGTTTCCGATGGGTCGTACAGCCCAGCAGACTGGGACCGCGAGCCCTATTTTGATTTTTACATTGTCGGCAGTGAATTGAGCAAGCTGAATCTCTCAGGTATCTGGACCCAAACGTTAATACAGAACGTTAAATTATGGAATTCTGGGAATTGTGGGGGACTTCCGATTAATTTGGCTTGTGACGCCACACTCGCTAAATGGTCTGCAGAAATTAAGCTTGAAGTTGTCGATACAGGCAATCAGCAAATTTATCTGCCAGCCTTCCCGCATTCAACCCCTGTCGTCAATCTAAACCTGACAAACTTTCCTGGCAGACCAGGAGGAAGTGAGATCAGCGGTGAAACCGGGCTCGATATGTGTCTTTACGATGGTAACAACAGCACCAGTCGTCGCCTCTTCCTGCGCTTTGAAGACGACGGGCTGGAAGCAGCAGATCGCGCAGCTGGGGCATTCTCCATCCGCAGGCGCGGCGGAAGCCAGACGGAACCGAGAGACCGTCTCGATTACCGGGTTTCGGTGACCCATCCTGTCACGGGCGCCACGGAAACGGTGACAAACGGCACTACCGTGGTCTGGCAGGGGGTGAATGACCCTAAATATCTTCGGCAAGTGATCCTGCCCGGCGGGCGTGAAACAGTACAGTGCGTCCCCGCACCTATCATTCTGACCACGCCGTCGTTTGCTGCCAGCAGCAAAAATGCCGGGGATTACACCGGCACCCTACGCGTTATCTATACGCCCAGTACCTTATAAAGAGGCCATTGTGAGTTACGCCATCCTCGACAACAATCGTTTTTATGCTGAAGGGTTGCGCTACGCCCTTCTGCGCCGTAACGCTCAGACGCAGGTTGAGAGCGGTACGGTAAAGTGGTGCCGTTCGCTGCTGGCCCGCGACACCCTCGTTGTTCGCTGCCGCTTTTCCGTCGCGGGGACGCATCTGGCGCTGGTCGACATTCTTCTGGAGCTGGAAGCCAGGCGCTGGGAAGGAACGGTTTATCTGGTGTGCAATGAAAAAGGCTGGGCACTGGCTACCCATCTGCGAAAGCGGTTTGCCACGCTGACCTTATATATCATTGATGACCGGATTGCCGTTGCGGATGCGGCGTATCTGCTTGCCAGAGAGCCCCGCCGGGTGCGCACCCTGAATTGTTGCCTGACAGGCATGGAGTTCAACGTGCTCGACAGGCTGGTGAACGGACAATCGGTACGGCATGTCGCGCATATGACGCAGATGAGTGAAAAACAGGTGTCGACGTATAAATGCAACGCGCTGAAAAAGCTTAATGCCAACAATCTGCTCCAGCTTCTTCTGTAGGTCGAGGTTTCTCACGCCGCCCCTTATTTGCTAGACTAGGGGCGTTTTTTACTTTACCGACAGAGCACTATGTTCATTTTTGCAGGCCAGGAAATTGAGACCGATAGCGAAGGCTATCTGAAAGACACCACGCTATGGAGCGAGCCGCTGGCGGAGAAAATCGCCGAAAACGAAGGTATCGCCCTCTCCCCCGAACACTGGGAGGTGGTCCGTTTTGTGCGCGAGTTTTATCTCGAGTTCAACACCTCTCCGGCGATCCGCATGCTGGTTAAAGCAATGGCCAACAAATTTGGCGAAGAAAAAGGCAACAGCCGCTATCTGTATCGCCTGTTCCCGAAGGGCCCGGCAAAACAGGCCACCAAAATTGCCGGCCTGCCTAAACCGGTGAAGTGTATTTAATACCGAATACCGAAGTTCACATATTCCCTGCCGGGTTGATGCGGTTCCGTTAAGACCTTATCAACCCGGGCGCTGCGCGGCCCGCCTGCTTTCAGCCACGCCATCAGTTTTTCAACCTGCTCCGCGTCGCCGCAGGCGACCACCTCAACGCTGCCGTCGTCCATATTTCGCGCGTATCCCGTTAGCCCAAGCGTCATCGCTTCGCGCTGGGTGCTGTAGCGGAACCCGACGCCCTGAACAAGGCCGTGGACCCAGGCAATGGTGCAGACTTTTGACATTTTTCTTCTCCTTAACGTAGCGTTTTCGGTAAACAGCCATAGTGCTGCCGGAAACGGGCGGTGAAACGAGAGCTGGAAAGATACCCACATTGTAATGCGATTTCACCGATCGGTAAGCGAGTCGACTGTAACTGTGACAGCGCCACGGCCATTCTCACCTCCTCCACGATCTGCCGAAACGCTCAACGACATCCGCAGATGATTGCGCCTGGCTGAATGTGCTACTCTACGCGCCATTTCCCTGAAATCGACAGAACAGCAAATTATGAGTGTACGTTTAGTGTTAGCCAAAGGGCGCGAGAAGTCATTACTGCGCCGTCATCCCTGGGTCTTTTCCGGCGCGGTTGCCCGTATGGAAGGCAAAGCCAGCCTCGGTGAAACCATTGATATTGTTGACCATCAGGGGAAATGGTTAGCGCGCGGCGCTTACTCGCCAGCGTCTCAGATCCGCGCACGCGTCTGGACCTTCGATAAAGACGAAACCATCGACATTGACTTCTTCGTCCGCCGCCTGCAGCAGGCGCAGCAGTGGCGCGAGTGGCTGGCAAAGCGCGACGGGCTGGACAGCTATCGCCTGATTGCCGGTGAGTCCGACGGCCTGCCGGGCGTGACCATCGATCGCTTCGGCAACTTCCTGGTGCTGCAGCTCCTCAGCGCCGGGGCGGAATACCAGCGTGCCGCGCTGATTAGCGCCCTGCAAACCCTGTTCCCGGAATGCGCTATTTACGACCGCAGCGACGTGGCGGTGCGCAAAAAAGAGGGCATGGAGCTGACGCAGGGCCCGGTCACGGGTGAACTGCCGCCTGCCCTGCTGCCGATTGAAGAGCACGGTATGAAGCTGCTGGTGGATATTCAGGCCGGGCACAAAACGGGTTACTACCTTGACCAGCGCGACAGCCGCCTGGCTACGCGTCAGTACGTTGCCGACAAACGCGTGCTGAACTGCTTCTCCTACACCGGCGGTTTTGCCGTTTCGGCGCTGATGGGCGGTTGTGCCCAGGTGGTCAGCGTGGATACCTCGCAGGAAGCGCTGGACGTGGCAAAACAGAACGTCGAGCTCAACAAACTGGACTTGAGCAAAGCCGAATTTATACGCGACGACGTCTTCAAGCTGCTGCGTAAATATCGCGATCAGGGCGAGAAGTTCGACGTCATCGTGATGGATCCGCCAAAGTTTGTGGAAAACAAAAGCCAGCTGATGGGCGCCTGCCGTGGGTATAAGGATATCAACATGCTGGCGATCCAGCTGCTGAACCCGGGCGGGGTGCTGCTCACCTTCTCCTGCTCCGGGCTGATGACCACCGATTTATTCCAAAAAATCATCGCCGATGCCGCAATAGATGCTGGTCGTGATGTACAATTTATAGAGCAGTTCCGTCAGGCAGCCGATCACCCCGTGATTGCTACCTACCCGGAAGGACTGTATCTGAAAGGGTTTGCCTGTCGCGTCATGTAACTTGAAAAGAGAAATATTGCCCGCACTTAATGTGTAAGTCGTATTTCCCGGGAGGTGACTATGATTGCCAGCAAATTCGGTATCGGCCAGCAGGTCCGCCACACTTTGCTTGGGTATTTGGGTGTGGTCGTGGATATCGACCCGGAGTATTCCCTTGATGAACCGTCAGCAGACGAACTGGCGGTGAACGCAGAGCTTCGCGCTGCACCCTGGTACCATGTGGTGATGGAAGGTGACGACGGACAACCCGTACATACCTACCTTGCCGAAGCGCAGCTAAGTAGCGAGCTGCAGGAAGAGCATCCGGAACAACCCACGATGGATGAACTTGCTCAGACTATCCGCAAACAGTTACAGGCTCCGCGCCTGCGGAACTAAGCGTGTAAAAAAAGCCCGATGAACGGGCTTTTTTTTATTACTTCGCCAGCCCCAGACGGGGGATATCGATCGCCGGACAGCGATCCATAACCACCTTCAATCCCGCATCCCGCGCCAGCACGGCAGCCTGCTCGTTAATCACGCCCAGCTGCATCCACAATGTTTTCGCCCCGACGGCAATCGCGTCCTGCGCCACTTCCCACGCCGCCTCGGAATTACGGAAGACATCGACCATATCAATTTTTTCCGGCACGTCAGCGAGCGTGGCATAACCCTGCTGGCCCAGTAAGGTTTTCCCCGCCACTTTTGGTGAGACGGGGATGACGTGATAGCCCTGATCGAGAAGGTATTTCATCACCCGATAGCTGGGACGGTCGGGTTTATCGCTCGCGCCCACCAGCGCAATGGTACGCGTGGAGGTCAGAATCTCGGCAATATCGTTCTCTTTCATGGTTTTTCTCCTGGCTTTTTTAAAAGTGTACGCCAAAGCGCACATCTCAACCATCCATCCCATACAGATGTATGAGGGCAAAACGGCAAAATATGTCTATATGTTAGTAAACGTGATTATCGAAAGATTTAGATACATTAATGCGGCGACAGTATCTCTGACGGGAGCCTTCTATGAAAACCGGTTTTGCCACTGCTCTGATTGCGTTAGCGATGCCGGTTTGCGTTTTTGCGACCACGCTTCGGCTTTCTGGCGACATTGATCTTCTGGTTCTGGACGGGAAAAAGGTTTCCAGCTCGTTATTGCGCGGGGCTGACAGCATTGAGTTAGATAACGGGCCACATCAGCTGGTGTTCCGGGTCGAAAAAGCGATCGGCCTGACTAACCATGAGCAACGGATGTACATCTCTCCGCCGCTGATTGTCAGCTTTAATACCCGGCAAATCAGCCAGGTGAACATTACCCTGCCTCGCCTTGAAACGGAGAAGGAATCAGCGGCCTTCGACGCCTCGCCGCGCGTTGAGCTGCTGGACGGGAATGCAATGCCGATCCCGGTCAAGCTGGATATTCTGGCGTTGACCAGCGCCACAAAAAGCCCGGACTACGAGGCCGCAACGCAGGTCTATAACAAAGCCGGCAAACGCGCCTCCCTTCCGCAGTTTGCCACCATGATGGCGGACGACAGTACGCTGCTATCCGGCGTCTCGGAACTGGACGTCATTCCGCCGCAGTCCCAGAGCCTGACGGAACAGCGCCTTAAATTCTGGTTCCAGCAGGCCGATCCCGACACGCGGGCCCGGTTTTTACAGTGGGCAAAGCAACAACCTTCATCTTAAGCCACATTTTTTACGCCTTTCTCTTGCAGCGTCAGACGGTTCCCGTCATCGTGTAGTCAGTTAACCTGATGGATATGATTATGGAACTGACAACACGCACGCTGCCTGAACGCAAACACATTGCGCTGGTGGCGCACGATCACTGTAAACAAATGCTGCTTAACTGGGTTCGCCGCCATCAGCCGCTGCTGGAAAAGCATGCCCTCTCGGCGACCGGCACTACCGGTAACCTGATCCAGCGCGAAACGGGTCTGGAGGTGAATGCGATGCTGAGCGGCCCGATGGGCGGCGATCAGCAGGTCGGGGCGCAGATTTCCGAAGGGAAAATTGATGTGCTGATCTTCTTCTGGGATCCGCTGAATGCGGTTCCACACGATCCGGATGTCAAAGCGCTGCTGCGTCTGGCAACGGTGTGGAATATTCCGGTGGCGACGAACCTGTCAACGGCGGATTTTATCATTGAATCACCACAGTTTAACTCGCCGGTTGAGATCCTTATTCCGGACTATCAGCGCTATCTTTCCGAGAGACTGAAGTAGCTTTTTTTGCCGGGTGGCGGCTACGTCTACCCGGCCTGGAAATCTTGCCTGACGCCGTTATGGCTTCCGCGCCACCGGCACGTCAATACTCTTCAATATATCGACAAACACGGATGGCTCCTCTTTATTGAACAGCAGCCACACGCGGTGACGCGCGCGGGTGATGGCCACGTACAGCAAACGTCGTTCTTCGGCATCCGGGAAGTCTTCCGGCACCGGCAGCAGAGCCTCTTCCATAACCGACTCGCGGGCCGGAGCCGGGAATCCGTCGCTGCCCTCCTTCAGCCCCACCACAATCACATAATCGGCCTGCTGCCCTTTGCTGGCGTGAATGGTCATAAATTCAAGCTGCAGTTTCGGCCAGCGGGTAGCGGCTTTTTCCAGCGCAGCAGGCTTAAGGTGATGATAACGCGCCAGCACCAGGATACGTTCATCGGGTTTCGCATAGCCGCTGAGCTTGTCCAGCAGCGGCTCCAGCTGGTCATCCGCCAGCAGGGTGACCGCTTTTTTATCCCCTGCCCGCAGGCTGTTTAGCGGCTTGGCCAGCTGATACGGATTCTGCTGTATAAAGCGGTTGGCGATTTCACCAATCCGTGAATTGAAGCGGTATGTCGTGTCCAGATCGCTGCGGTCGCCTTCGCCAAAATAGTGGTGGAAGGCGGTCGTCAGTGAAAGCTGCGCCCCGCTGAAGCGGTAGATGGCCTGCCAGTCGTCCCCCACCGCGAACAGCGAGGTATGTTTATTTTGCGCCCGCAGCGCCGAGAGCAGTGCCGCACGCTGGGGTGAGATATCCTGGAACTCATCCACCAGAATATGCTTCCACGGGCTGACAAAGCGCCCCTTCTCCAGAATGACGATCGCCTGATGGATAAGACCGGAGAAATCAACGGCATTTTCCTCTTTCAGCGCGGTTTTCCAGGCTTTCAATAGCGGAGCCATCAGCTTGACCCGTTTTGAAAACAGATCGCGGATCGCCTCCGGCGCGCTTTCAATCATCTCTGCCTGCGAGCCGCCGTGCATCCGCATCAGGCTGACCCAGCGGTCAAGACGCGAGCCGAGCCGACGCGCCAGTTTTTCATCCTGCCAGAAGCTGCCCTCCGGTACCTCCCAGTTGAGTTCCTCTTCCAGCCATTGACGCCACCCTTTCGCCTGCGCCTTTTTCTCACTGCACTGCTGACGCCACGTTTTAATAAACAACGCCTGTCGCGCCTGCGCGTCGTTTTCCAGTTTACTGATGGCAGGCACTTTTTTACTGCCCTGCTGAATGATATGCAGCGCGAGGGCATGGAAGGTTCTGGCGGTAATATCCCGGGTGTGCAGCCGTTCCTGGATGCGTTCGTCCATCTCCTGTGCCGCCTTACGGCCAAAAGCCAGAAGCAGGATCTGATCGGCAACGGCCTCCCCGGTGGTGAGAAGCCAGCCCGCACGCGCCACCAGCACCGACGTTTTACCGCTTCCGGCCCCCGCCAGCACCAGCAGCGACTGCTCGCCGTTCACCACCGCGCGCGCCTGAGCAGGGTTGAGCGGTGAAGACTCCACCGTACTGAAAAAGTCGGCGTATTGGGTGAGCATGGCGTCCGTCCAGGCCTGGTTATGCGCCAGCCGGCTTTTATCCATATCGTTCAGCCAGGCCTGGCACTGACGCCAGGCATCGCGACAATTGTCGAACTCATCAAGACGCGTCACGGAGAGCGGCAGCGCCGAAAGTGCCTGTCGAATCTTTTGCTGCAGACCGGCGGTCTGCTGGCGCGTCAGCCACGTTTGCTGCGCGTTGCTTTGCGCGATATCGTCCAGCACCTGCTGCAGCACCTGAGCGGCAATCACGCTCATGTCGTGGCTCCACTGCTGCCAGAGCGCGTTCAGGTGATGGTGGAAACGCTGGGTTTCCGCCCACTCGGTACCGTGAAGGCGCACGACTTTGTCGTCAGGCAGAACGAACTCCAGCTCGCCCCACACCAGCCCGCGCTTGCAGTGAATAGCCAGAAGCTGATTAAACGGAATAAGGTATTCGTGGCGTTCTCCGGAGACTTTAACCCCGGCGTTGAGCAGAACAACTCTGTCATAGGGGTGTTGCGCCAGGCGTTTGCCTAAAGAAGTTGCTTTCAGTTCCATGTCCCGCCAAATCCACGAAGAGATAATTTACCTGACAGTTTAACTGCCAGTTTTAAGGTGCTCCAGCCTAAAAAAACGTTACAATCATTGGGCGTTAATTTTATCGAAAGGAAGTGAGGGTTTATGCGTACCGTTCTGAATGTGTTGAATTTTGTGCTGGGCGGTTTTGCCACCACCCTTTCCTGGCTTTTTGCCACGCTGGTGAGCATCGTCCTGATTTTCACGCTTCCCCTGACCCGTTCCTGCTGGGAAATCACGAAACTGTCGTTCATCCCCTACGGTAACGAAGCTATCCACGTTAACGAGCTGAACCCGGAGAGCAAAAGCGCCCTGATGAATACGGGGGGAACTTTGCTGAACATTCTGTGGTTGATTTTCTTCGGCTGGTGGCTGTGCATCATGCATATTTTTGCCGGTATTGCGCAGTGCATCTCAATAATTGGTATTCCGGTCGGGCTCGCGAACTTTAAGATCGCCGCCATCGCCCTTTGGCCCGTCGGGCGCAGGGTGGTTCCGGTCGAAGTGGCCCAGGCGGCGCGTGAAGCGAACGCACGTCGTCGTTTTCAGTAAATAAGGACTGGCCGCGTTTATGCTAAGTCCACTGCTTCGCCGTTATACCTGGAACAGCGCCTGGCTCTACAACGTCAGGATATTTATCGCGCTTTGCGGCACGGCTGCCCTGCCGTGGTGGCTGAATGATGTCAAGCTCACCATCCCCCTCACGCTGGGGGTGGTGGCCGGAGCGCTGGCGGATCTGGACGATCGCCTGGCCGGGCGTTTGCGGAATCTGGTCATTACGCTCGTCTGTTTTTTTATCGCCTCCGCGTCCGTTGAGTTACTTTTCCCCTGGCCGTGGCTGTTTGCCCTTGGCCTTACACTCTCCACCAGCGGGTTTATTTTGCTGGGCGGTCTGGGGCAGCGCTATGCCACTATCGCCTTTGGGGCCCTGCTGATCGCCATCTACACCATGCTGGGCGTTTCCCTGTACGACCAGTGGTATCAGCAGCCTGTGCTGCTGCTGTTGGGCGCCATCTGGTATAACCTGCTGACGTTAACCGGCCACCTAATCTTCCCGGTTCGTCCCCTGCAGGATAACCTTGCCCGCAGCTATGAGCAGCTAGCCCATTATCTGGAACTGAAATCCCGGCTGTTCGACCCGGATATTGAGGAAGAAAGCCAGGCGCCGCTTTACGATCTGGCGCTGGCAAACGGCCAGCTGGTCGCCACCCTTAACCAGACGAAAGCCTCGCTGCTTACCCGTCTGCGCGGGGATCGCGGCCAGCGCGGCACGCGCAGAACCTTGCACTACTATTTTGCCGCTCAGGACATTCATGAGCGCGCCAGCTCCTCGCACGTTCAGTATGCCGCCCTGCGCGAGAAGTTCCGCTACAGCGACGTCATGTTCCGCTTTCAGCGCCTGCTGTCCATGCAGTCACAGGCCTGCCAGCAGCTCGCGCGATCCATTCTTTTGCGCACGCCCTATCAGCACGACTCCCGCTTCGAACGCGTGTTTAGCCATCTTGATGCGGCGCTCGACCGCGTGCAGGCCAGCGGAACGTCACCGGAACAGATCAAAGCGCTGGGTTTTCTGCTCAACAACCTGCGGGCGATTGATGCTCAGTTGGCGACGATTGAGTCCGAGCAGGCGATGGCACTGCCGGGCAGCGAGGTGGATAACCAGCTTGCAGATGACAGCGTGCACAGCGTGAGCGATATGTGGCTAAGGCTGAGCCGCAACTTCACGCCGGAGTCGGCGCTGTTTCGTCACGCGGTGCGAATGTCCCTGGTCTTATGCGTGGGGTATGCTTTTATCCAGATAACCGGTTTGCACCACGGCTACTGGATCCTGCTGACCAGCCTGTTTGTCTGTCAGCCGAACTATAACGCCACCCGACACCGCCTGGCATTGCGTATTATCGGCACCCTGGTCGGCGTCGCGATCGGCCTTCCGGTGCTTTATTTCGTGCCGTCCATTGAAGGACAGCTGATCCTGATCGTGATCACCGGCGTGCTGTTCTTCGCGTTTCGCAACGTGCAGTACGCCCATGCCACAATGTTCATCACGCTGCTGGTTCTGCTCTGCTTTAACCTGCTGGGTGAAGGGTTCGAGGTCGCCCTGCCCCGCGTACTCGATACCCTGATTGGCTGCGCTATCGCCTGGGCCGCCGTCAGCTTTATCTGGCCGGACTGGCGTTTCCGTAATCTACCGCGCGTGTTAGACAGGGCTATGAACGCCAACTGCCGATACCTGGATGCCATCCTTGAGCAGTATCATCAGGGCCGCGATAACCGCCTGGCTTACCGGATAGCGCGCCGCGATGCGCACAACAGCGATGCGGAACTGGCCTCGGTGGTCTCTAACATGTCAACGGAGCCTCGCGCCACGGCCGAGATTCGTGAGACGGCTTTCCGGCTGCTCTGCCTGAACCATACCTTCACCAGCTATATTTCCACGCTGGGCGCCCACCGCGAAAAACTCACCAACCCGGGCATCCTCAACCTGCTGGATGACGCGGTCTGTTATGTCGATGATGCACTGCATCACCGGCCAGCCGATGAACCGCGCGTGAGACAGGCGCTGGATGAACTTACCCAACGTATTGCGCATCTTGAGCCTGGAAACGACAGCAAAGCGCCTCTGGTGTTACAGCAGATTGGCCTGCTCATCGCCCTGCTGCCAGAAATTTGCCGGCTGCAACAGCAAATCGCTACCTGGAGGAGTGATTCTCCAGTGGCTCAGGCAGCGCATTAAACCACTCCGTCAACTCCCGGCGAATGCCGGCCGGGAGTGCCGCCTCATGCAGCCCCTCGATCGCCCCTTCCAGCGCGAATAGCACTTTGATACTCAGCGCTTTATTTTTCGCCCGCATCTTCAGCCAGCTCTCCCTTGCGCCAAGCGCCCGCAGCGTTTCTTCGTTGGTGATGCCCGCTTCAAAGAGCAACACTTCCAGCTGAAAGGTCAGGTTTGGCAGGTCCTTAAGTCGATTGCGCTGATGCCGCTGGTAACGCTCTTTTCTTGCCGCATTAAGTGCGAAAGTGGAGAGCTGAAGCAGACGCTCCCTGTCCTGCCATAGCCCGTCATCCACCCGGTAATAGTTGAGAAGCACCGGACGGCCCCGCTTCATCAGGGTCAAAAAAGACGCGGCATTTTTCACACAGTATTTCGCACTTTCTTCACAGGCGCGGAGGTAGAGCTCACCTTCTGACACCATGGCAAAAACCGCATCATCCACTGCCAGGGTATAGCCGCCGAAAAGCGCGCGATGATGAATTTCACCCAGTGGTGACAGGTATTCCTGGGATTTATAAATCCGTTCATAAGATATCTTTTTCATGATATTTCCCTTCAAAATCATAAAGTAACAACGAAATTTCTTACTAGCGGATCCGTTAGCAGGAAAATAGGCAACTTAGCGTCGTTGAGCAAGATGATTTTTCGAAGGGCATCAACATTGAATGAATTTTGCGAGTCGCTTTCCGAAAATGAGGTTGATCTTTATGCATACAGGGGTTACTGTATATCCATACAGTAACTACAGGGCTGGAATGAATATGTACACTTCAGGCTATGCAAATCGCTCAACTTCTCTCTCCTCTACCGCGGGCACTGTCGCGCAGAACACCGTTGGGGGTGCTTCGACGGGGCTTATTAGTGAAGTGGTTTACCGTGAAGACCAGCCTCTGTTGACCCAACTCCTGCTGCTTCCGTTATTACAGCAGCTTGGTCAGCAATCACGCTGGCAGCTCTGGCTGACGCCGCAGCAAAAACTGAGCCGCCAATGGGTGCAGTCTGCAGGCCTGCCGCTGGCAAAGGTTATGCAGATCAACCAGCTTTCTCCCTGCGATACCGTCGAATCGATGATTCGCGCGTTACGCACCGGAAATTACAGCGTGGTGATCGGGTGGTTACCGGAAGAATTGACGGAAGAGGAACATTTTCGTCTGACCGAAGCGGCTGAAGAAGGGAATGCGATCGGGTTTATCATGCGCCCGGTTCGTCCAGATTCTTATCGCAGAGGACAACTTTCTGGGCTAAAAATTCACTCAAATTTGTATCATTGAGTGAAATTAAGATTTTTCCTGGAATTTTTTTTGACCGCAGGATGCGGTTTTAGTTCCCGGCCTCAAAATTGCGGCAAGGCTTGTCTGGTGCGGTTCTCCTTAATTTTATTGCACAAAATTCGTTCTAAAAATGTTAAATAATAGGTATACGGAACTTTTTTTTTCATATGCCTGACAGACTTCACACTTGTAAGTTTTCAGCTACGTTGTAGACTTTACATCGCCAGGGGTGCTCGGCCTAAGCCGAAGATATCGGTAGATTTATATTTGACCACGCCCCCCGGTGAAGGATTTAACCGTGATTCTCTCTTGAGACCTTCATGGCGAATTTTGGATGATAACGAGGCGCAAAAAATGAAAAAGACAGCTATCGCGATTGCAGTGGCACTGGCTGGCTTCGCTACCGTAGCGCAGGCCGCTCCGAAAGATAATACCTGGTATGCAGGTGGTAAACTGGGCTGGTCTCAGTTCCATGACACTGGCTGGTACAACAGCAGCCTGAACAACGATGGCCCTACTCACGAGAGCCAGCTTGGTGCAGGTGCGTTCGGTGGCTATCAGGTTAACCCGTATGTTGGCTTTGAAATGGGTTACGACTGGTTAGGTCGTATGCCATACAAAGGCGACACCATCAATGGCGCTTTCAAAGCTCAGGGCGTTCAGCTGACCGCTAAACTGGGTTACCCAGTAACTGACGATCTGGACGTGTACACCCGTCTGGGCGGCATGGTATGGCGTGCAGACTCCAGCAACAACATCGCTGGCGACGACCATGACACTGGCGTTTCCCCAGTATTCGCTGGTGGCGTTGAGTGGGCTATGACCCGTGACATCGCTACCCGTCTGGAATACCAGTGGGTTAACAACATCGGTGACGGTGCTACCGTTGGCGTTCGTCCAGACAACGGCATGCTGAGCGTAGGTGTTTCCTACCGTTTCGGCCAGCAGGAAGATGCAGCACCAGTTGTTGCTCCAGCGCCGGCTCCAGCTCCAGAAGTACAGACCAAGCACTTCACTCTGAAGTCTGACGTTCTGTTCAACTTCAACAAAGCGACCCTGAAACCAGAAGGTCAGCAGGCACTGGATCAGCTGTACACCCAGCTGAGCAACCTGGATCCTAAAGACGGTTCTGTAGTGGTTCTGGGCTTCACCGACCGCATCGGTTCTGACGCTTACAACCAGAAACTGTCTGAGAAACGTGCTCAGTCTGTTGTTGATTACCTGATCTCTAAAGGTATCCCAGCTAACAAGATCTCCCCACGTGGTATGGGCGAATCTAACCCAGTTACTGGCAACACCTGTGACAACGTTAAAGCTCGCGCTGCACTGATCGACTGCCTGGCACCAGATCGTCGCGTAGAGATCGAAGTTAAAGGCGTTAAAGACGTTGTAACTCAGCCTGCGGCATAAGTTATCGTCTTATAAAAAAACCCCGCCATGCGGGGTTTTTTATTGTCTGAAGAAAACTAAAATCTATTTTTTGCCCAACAACGCCTGAAGGTCGTTTTTTAGCGACGACATCTGGTTGGCGTACTTCTCTTTATGTTCGGCATCCTCAATCAGCTGCACGATGGTTTCCGACAGGGTCTTACCACGCCGTTGTGCCAGCCCGGCCAGACGCTGCCAGACCACGAACTCCAGGTCGATGGATTTTTTCCGGGTATGCTGATGCTCAGCATTAAAATGCCGTTTACGTCGCGCGCGGATAGTTTGCTTCATCCGGTTTAACAACGCAGGATTAATGTGCTTCTCAATCCAGCCATTGACCTGTACCGGTTCATTTTCGAGGGTCAGCAAAATATCCACGGCTTCTTGCGCAGCGCTGGCTTCGATGTAGCAGGTGATCAGCTCCCCTTCACGGTGCTTTTTGACCAGGTACTTCCATTTCCAGCCGCTTTCGAGATTTTCCAGTTGTTGATATTTCATTGCGATCTCAGTGTTACCACGTAACTCTGTTCAGAATATCAGTTTTTTAGCAATCTGCTGAAAAGAAATCATATCCTGTGAGTGACTGCAGCCAATCCGCCTGCTGAAACACCAATCCTGCTTGGGTAGAGCCCCCCGCTTACGGTATACTCCACGCTTTTACATCTGACTAAAAAACATCAACTTTGACCATTACGAAACTAGCATGGCGTGACCTTGTTCCGGATGCCGAGAGCTATCAGGAACTGTTTGCACAGCCCGATCTCGCAAAAGAACACGAATTCATCCTTAGCGATACGCAACCACGCTTACATTATGCGCTGGAGCAGACGTTAAGCCCGTGGGCGACATCGCCCTTCATGCTGCTGAAAGCCCCGGAAGAAGCGGAATATCTGTCGCTGCTTGGGGATGCCACGCGCCAGCTGCGGCCAGACACCACCGCGGTATTTGGCGGCCAGTATCGTATCGCGGGGCATAATATTACCTTCGGACCGGCGGACCAGGCCGACGGTCGTTTTGCTGCTAACGGCGAGGTAATTACCGCTAATTGGGTCGAGGCTGAACAGCTGTTTGGCTGTCTGCGCCAGTTTAACGGCGAGCTTTCCCTGCAGCCGGGGCTGGTGCATCGTGCAAACGGCGGCGTGCTCATCATCTCTCTGCGCACTTTGCTCTCGCAGCCGCTGCTGTGGATGCGTCTGAAAACCATTGTGACCCAACAGCGCTTTGACTGGGTCGGTTACGACGAGTCTCGTCCTCTTCCTGTCTCCGTGCCGTCAATGCCGCTGTCGCTGACCGTCGTGCTGATGGGTGACCGCGAATCGCTGGCGGACTTCCAGGAGATGGAGCCGGAACTGGCCGAACAGGCAGTTTACAGCGAATACGAAGACAACATTCAGATTGCCGATGCGGACGACATGGCGCAGTGGTGTCAGTGGGTGATGGCCGTGGCGGAACGTTTTGCATTGCCAGCGCCTGCCGCCGACGCGTGGCCGGGTTTAATCCGCGAAGCTGTTCGCTATACCGGTGACCAGGAAACCTTGCCGCTCTGCCCGCTCTGGATCGGCAAGCAGCTGCGTGAAGTCGGTACGATCAGCGGTAACGGTGCGTTTACTGGCGAACAGCTCACGCAGATGCTGGCGCAGCGAGAGTGGCGCGAAGGCTATCTTGCTGACCGCATGCAGGATGAAATTCTGCTGGAACAAATTCTGGTCGAGACAGAAGGCGAACGCGTTGGGCAGATCAACGCCCTCTCGGTGATCGAGTTTCCTGGCCATCCGCGCGCGTTCGGTGAACCCTCGCGAATCAGCTGCGTTGTGCATATTGGCGACGGCGAGTTTACCGATATTGAACGCAAGGCCGAACTGGGCGGCAACATTCACGCCAAAGGCATGATGATCATGCAGGCATTTTTGATGTCTGAGCTGCAGCTTGAGCAGCAAATCCCCTTCTCCGCCTCGCTGACGTTTGAGCAGTCCTACAGCGAAGTGGATGGCGATAGTGCCTCAATGGCGGAGCTGTGCGCCTTAATCAGCGCCCTGGCGGACGTGCCGATCAACCAGAACATTGCTATTACCGGTTCGGTCGATCAATTTGGTCGTGCTCAGCCCGTTGGCGGTCTGAACGAAAAAATTGAAGGCTTCTTCTCTGTCTGTCAGCAGCGCGGTTTAAACGGCAAACAGGGTGTGATTATTCCGGCGCCTAACGTACGCCATCTCAGCCTGTGCCAGGATATTCTGGACGCGGTTGAACAGGAACAATTCGCCATCTGGGCCATCGAAGGGATTGAGGATGCACTACCCTTACTGACAAACCTGGTTTGGGATGGCGAAGGTCAGACAACTTTGATGCAGACTATCCAGGAGCGCATTGCTCAGGCGACGCAGCAGGATGCTCGCCATCGTTATCCATGGCCGTTACGCTGGCTGGGCTGGTTCAGTTCGAACTGATCGGACTTGTTCAGCGTACACGTGTTAGCTATCCTGCGTCCTTCACTAAAATAAGGCTTACTGAGAACATGGTAGATAAACGCGAATCCTATACAAAAGAAGATCTTCTTGCCTCTGGTCGCGGAGAACTGTTTGGCGCGAAAGGCCCACAGTTACCGGCCCCGAACATGCTGATGATGGACCGTGTCGTGAAAATGACCGAAACCGGCGGCAACTTCGATAAGGGTTACGTAGAAGCAGAACTCGATATCAACCCGGACCTGTGGTTCTTCGGTTGCCACTTTATTGGCGATCCGGTAATGCCTGGCTGCCTGGGCCTGGATGCCATGTGGCAGCTGGTTGGCTTCTATCTGGGCTGGCTGGGTGGTGAAGGTAAAGGCCGCGCGCTGGGCGTGGGCGAAGTGAAATTCACTGGTCAGGTTCTGCCTACGGCGAAGAAAGTCACCTATCGTATTCACTTCAAGCGCATCGTTAACCGTCGCCTGATTATGGGCCTGGCGGATGGCGAAGTGCTGGTAGACGGTCGTCTGATCTATACCGCGAACGACCTGAAAGTGGGTCTGTTCCAGGACACTTCCGCGTTCTGATATCGCTTTAAGCGACCCCGGAAAGGCGAAACCTCCGCAGTGCGGAGGTTTCTTTTTTTAAAGAGACGTTATCAGGCTATAAGTGCCCTGTCGCCGATGGCTTCTCGCCAGCCTCCAAGCCATTGTGACCTTTGATTTATCGTCTGATAAGGACACATTTCTTTCGAACGTCCAGCGATGCCGGCCTGATAACCACGTTGATGAGCCCGTTCCAGGCGATCTCGTTTCTGTCTCTTCATGCCTCGTTTCCCTCATTCTTTTGTCTGGTGGAAAGAAAACAGTGTCCGCGCCAGATGCGCAGGCACAGATAACGAATACCCCGAATTAGTCCCAGCGTCAACGTTCAAAATTCATACGGGTGTCATATTTGTGAGCTAGCCAGAAGATCATTTGTACAAAAATTGTGACCCGGCACAAGTAACAACCTGACGCAAAAACGAAAAAAAAACCGCAATCAGCACCAGGCCGATTGCGGTTTTTGACGATGAATTTTACTTATGGCAGTCGGGAAATTTCCCTGGCGATACTGGCTGACTCCTGCGCCCAACCCTGAGCCAGCACTTTCACCATTTCATCATAGCCATCCTTCTGCTGCTTCAGCTCCAGATGGAAAGGACGCTTAATCAGCTGTCCCTGATGATTCAACAGCCACTCGCCGCTGATGACAACGGCACCGTCATAACGGCCGTGGAAGCCCGTTACCGTGACGTTCAGCGTGTCCTGATCGCTTCCCAAAGGCTGGGAGGCAACAACCCAGCCCGGAAGCTGGCTGCCCAGATTCGCCACCAGCGTATTGCGTAACTGCTGGTCCAGCGGGCTAGCCCACAGGTTGTTGTTGGCGATAACGTACTGTACATCGCTGGTCTGATAGACCACCCCGTTGCCGGCCAGGTAATCCGGCACGGCGACCTGCTCAACCCACAGCAGACGGTTGCCCTGCGAGGCGGAACTTTGCGTAACCGCCTGCGTCACCAGAGGCAGCTGGTAGTAGCTTTTCGTTTCGCTCCCGGAGCTACAGGCCGTGAGTACCATCGCTCCTGCAATCGCTAGCCATTTTTTCATTGTTTCGCCCTCTTCGGCTCAGGATCCTTTTTATCTTTCGCTTCGAACACCAGCGCGTTGCTCTTCTCGTTGAGCGTTTTCAGAACCGGCTGCAGTTCACGCAAGACCTGATCGAGACGCTGCATATCTGCCACCATCTTGTTGTACGCCGCCGAGCCAGGCTGGAAGCCCTGCATACTGCGGTTCAGCTCGCGCAGCGTTTTCTGCATATCCTGCGGCAGCTGCTGCATACTCTGGTTTGCAGTAATCTTGTTGATGTTATCCAGCGTGGTCTGCAGGCGCTGCATTGTCGCCTGGCTTTGATGTAACGAACCTGTCGCCGCCTCAATCATTGGGTTCAGAGGCAGATTGTTAATTTTATCCAGCGTTTCCATGAGACGCTGCTGGATCTGGGCCAGACCGCTGCTTACCGTTGGGATGATCTTGTAACCACCAAATTCACGCATACCGGTAATCGGCGGCGCTTTTGGATAGAAGTCCATATCGACATACAGTGCGCCGGTCACCAGGTTACCGGTTTTCAACGAGCCGCGCAGACCGCGATTCATCAGGTCGGTGATGTGCTCGCCGATATCCTGATTCTCACCAATCTGGTTGATCAGGCGCTCAGGCTCAATGCGGATCAGCACCGGAATACGGTAATCATCATCAAGCATCTGCTTAAGGCCTGGAACAAAGTAAGGCACTTGTCCCACCGTCCCCAGACGAATACCGCGGAACTCAACGGGCGCCCCAGGCTGCAGGCCGCGAACAGAATCCTTAAAGAACATCAGGTAGTCGATGTGATCGGTATAGAGTGCATCCTGAATGCTTTTTTGATCGTCGAACAGGCGGAAAGCGGTGTTCTCCGCAACCGGCTGCCCCAGGTCCAGACCTTCGGGTACGTCAAAACTTACGCCGCCGCCAAACAGTGTTGTCAGCGAGCCCATTTCTACACGCATGCCCGCCGAGGTCAGATCCACCGCGATGCCGCTGTCTTTCCAGAAACGGACGTTGCTGGTAACCAGACGATCGTTAGGCGCATTGATGAACAGCTGATAGCTGATGGATCTTTTCTGAGGATCGAAGGTGCTCTTCTCCACCGAACCCACGCGATAGCCGCGGAAAAGTACCGGGTCGCCCGCCGTGAGCTGGCCCGCTTTTTTACTGTCGAGGATCACGCGGATACCTTTTGCATCAGGCGGTGCTAGCGGCGGTGAATCCAGAAGCTGGTACTGCGCCGGCTGGCTGCCTTTTGCACCCGGCTGCAGTTCGATGTAGGCACCTGAGAGCAGCGTTCCTAAGCCGCTGATCCCTTCACGTCCCACCTGCGGTTTAACCACCCAGAAAACAGAATCGCCGTGCAGGAGTTTTTCCATGCCGGCATTAAGACGCGCCTTAATCTCCACATGGGTTAAATCGTCGGTCAGGGTTGCGCTTTCCACCACGCCCACATCCACGCTGCGGCTTTTGATGGTCGTTTTACCGCCCTCAATTCCTTCGGCATTGGTGGTAATCAGCGTCACTTCCGGTCCCTGATGGCTGTAGTGATAAAACAAGATCCATGCACCGATCAGCGCGGTCACGATGGGGAAAATCCACACCGGCGACCAGTTTTTGACCTTCTGCACTTTCGCCTCTCCACTCTTATTTTCCATGCTCTTACTCTTCCTCATGGCTTGATTCAGGCTCACGATCCCACGATAAACGAGGGTCGAAGGTCATGGCCGCAAACATGGTCATAATCACCACCAGTGCAAACATTAAAGCCCCCATCGCGGGATAAATACTCATCAAACCGCCCATCCGCACCAGCGCAGAGAGAACGGCAATCACAAACACGTCGATCATTGACCAACGACCGACAAATTCGACCACTTCGTAAATCAGATGCATGCGTTCGCTGTCGCGTTTTCCGTGGCCTTTTGCATCCCAACAGAGCCAGGCAATGGCTATCATTTTTAAAGTGGGCACCATGATACTGGCGATGAAAATCACGCCGGCGACAGGATAGGATCCTTCGCTCCACAGCAGTATGACCCCGGCGAGGATCGTCGAGGGCATTTTATCGCCGAGCAAATCGGTGATCATAATCGGCAGAATATTAGCGGGCAGATACAGCATGACGGACGTGACCAGCAGTGCCATCGTCCACTGCAGGCTATTTTTACGGCGAACATGGCCCTTCGTTTCGCAGCGCGGACAAACCTCAAGATCGGCGGGCAGCACGGCGGTACAGCACGGACAAGAACGGAGCCCCTGGCGGATACCCGGCACGCCGACCTTCACCGTCTGCGCGAGCGTCGGTGCCGGGGCGATATCGTCCCAGGCCCAGCGCCTGTCCACGCACTGGAAAGCACGCAGCTGCAGGACACAGTACAGACACCAGGGAATAAAGCTGCTGCCTATCCCCACGTCGCCGTACGCCATCAGCTTCACGAAACTGACCAGTATCCCTGCGAGAAAGATCTCGGCCATCCCCCAGCTTTTGAGCTGAAAAAGGATGCGCGCGAGCCGGATTTTCAGCGGTGACGGCATCCTGACGCGGTTAACCAGCAGCAGGATGACGACCAGGCAAAACGCCGGGACTATCTGGACGAATAGCAGAAAAAAGGTGCCGAGGCTGGCGTAATCTTCCGAGAACATCACGCCCGGGATTTCAAGCAGATCCACCTGGCTTGTCATCCCGCCCACCTTCATATAGACGAAGGGGAAGAGATTGGAGAGCAGCAGCATGAACAATGCTGCCAGCGCGTAAGCGGTGGGACGCTGCCGCGGCGCGTCCCACTCGGTTGTCAACGTCGCGCCACAGCGTGGACACTGGGCTTTATGTCCGTGACCAAGCTCTGGCAACGCCACGAGCATATCGCATTGCGAGCATAATATATGCCTGTCGGCATGGTGCTGGTCACACATATTTAATCCCTGTTATGCGCCGTTTTTCAGAGACTCAAGGTACTCCCAGCGCTCAAATGCTTCTTCCAGGGCTTTTTCAGCCGCGGACATTTCAGCCAGTACTTTCTGAGTATAGTCATGCGATTGGGTAAAGAATGAGGCATCAGCAACCTGCGCTTGCAGCTCCTCAAGCGCGGCCTCCAGCTCTTCAAGACGCTGAGGTAGCCCCTCCAGTTCGCGCTGCAGGTTATAGCTTAGTTTAGCCGAGGTTTTCTTGACAGTTTCTGCTTTTGTTACAGCAGGTTCAGAACTTGTTCTGGACTTCGACTGTTTCTGCGCCAGAGACTGCGACTGCTGCCCTTTTGCGTCGTGATAACCGCCCACGTACTGGCCAATTCGCCCTTCTCCTTCGAAGATCCAGCACTCGGTCACGGTGTTATCCACGAACTGACGATCGTGGCTAACCAGCATCACGGTTCCCTGATACCCATCGATCAGCTCTTCGAGTAATTCCAGCGTTTCGACATCCAAATCGTTCGTCGGTTCATCGAGGATCAACAGATTACTTGGCTTCAGGAACAGACGGGCCAGCAGAAGACGGTTACGCTCCCCGCCGGACAGCGCGCGCACCGGTGTCATGGCGCGTTTCGGGTGGAACAGGAAGTCCTGCAGGTAGCCCAGAACGTGACGCGGCTTGCCGTTTACCATCACTTCCTGTTTACCTTCGGCGAGGTTGTCCATCACCGTGCGGTCCGGATCCAGCTCTGCGCGGTGCTGGTCGAAGTAGGCCACTTCCAGCTTAGTGCCACAGTGAATGCGACCGCTGTCGGCCTGCAGCTGGCCCAGCATCAGCTTCAGCAGCGTGGTTTTGCCGCAGCCGTTCGGGCCGATGAGCGCAATTTTGTCCCCGCGCTGAACCTGCGCGGAGAAATCTTTCACCAGCACCTTGCCGTCAACCTGGTAGTTAACGTTTTCCATTTCGAAGACAATCTTGCCGGAACGGGACGCCTCTTCCACCTGCATTTTGGCGCTGCCCATGACTTCGCGGCGCTCGCTGCGCTCGCGACGCATCGCCTTCAGGGCACGCACGCGGCCTTCGTTGCGGGTACGGCGGGCTTTGATGCCCTGGCGGATCCAGACCTCCTCCTGCGCCAGCTTGCGGTCGAACTCTGCATTCTGCAGCTCTTCCACGCGCAGGTTTTCTTCTTTCTCCAGCAGATAGGTGTCGTAATCGCCGGGATAGGTGACCAGCTTGCCGCGGTCGAGGTCAACAATGCGCGTCGCCATATTGCGAATAAACGAACGGTCGTGCGAGATGAAGATGATGGTGCCGCTGAAGGTTTTCAGGAACCCTTCCAGCCAGTCAATCGCTTCGATATCCAGGTGGTTGGTTGGTTCGTCCAGCAGCAGTACCTTAGGGCCGCTGACCAGCGCGCGCCCCAGCGCCGCTTTACGCAGCCAGCCGCCGGAGAGCGCCGACAGCTCCATGTCGGGTTCCAGCCCGAGCTGCGCCAGCACCTCGTTAATGCGGTTTTCCAGCTGCCACAAACCGTGGTGATCGAGCATCTCCTGCACTTTCGCCAGTTCGTTGAGATTCTTGTCGCTCGGGTCGGTCATCACCAGATGCGAAATCTCGTGATAGCGCTTCAGATACTCCGCCTGCTCGGAGATGCCTTCCGCCACGAAATCGTACACGCTGCCGGTGACATGACGCGGCGGATCCTGCTGGAGGCGGGAGACGATCAGATCCTGCTCGTATACGATGCGGCCGTCATCCAGCCCCTGCTCGCGGTTGAGGATTTTCATCAGCGTGGATTTACCCGCGCCGTTACGGCCCACCAGACAGACGCGCTCGTTATCTTCGATATGCAGCTCTGCATTATCGAGAAGCGGTGAGTCGCTGAAAGAGAGCCACGCGCCGTGCATACTAATTAATGACATTTATTTTTCCTTTCAGACCGCGGTAATCAACCAGCAGTTATGAATTTGACGGTTACGGGCGAAGTCCTGAGACAGCGTTTTTTGACTGATTTCTTGTGCTTTCAGTCCCAGGGCTGCCAGGCCGTCATGATCCATACGGAAGCCGCGTTTGTTGTTCGAGAACATAATGGTGCCGCCTTTGCGCAGCAGGCGCTTCAGGTCGGTCATCAGGCGCAGGTGATCGCGTTGAACGTCAAAGCTATCCTCCATGCGCTTGGAGTTAGAGAAGGTCGGCGGATCGATAAAGATCAGGTCGAACTGCTCGTCGGTATCGCGCAGCCAGCCCAGCACGTCGGCCTGCATCAGGCGATGCTGACGTCCGGTTAAGCCGTTCAGACGCAGGTTACGCTCGGCCCACTCGAGATAAGTGCGGGACATATCCACCGTGGTAGTGCTGCGCGCGCCGCCGAGACCGGCATGCACGCTGGCGCTGCCGGTGTAGGAGAACAGGTTGAGGAAATCTTTGCCCTTGCTCATCTGGCCGAGCATGCGGCGGGCAATGCGGTGGTCGAGGAACAGGCCGGTATCAAGATAGTCGGTCAGGTTCACCCACAGGCGAGCGTTATATTCGCCCACTTCGATAAAGTCGCCCTTTTCGCCCATCTTCTGGTACTGGTTTTTACCCTTCTGACGCTCGCGGGTTTTCAGCACCAGCTTGTTGGGCGCAATCCCCAGCACGGCAATGGTGGCCGCAATGACGTCCAGCATGCGCTGGCGCGCTTTTTGCGCATCGATGGTTTTCGGCGGAGCATATTCCTGAATCACCACCCAGTCCGCATAGCGGTCAACCGCCACGTTGTACTCCGGCAGGTCGGCGTCGTACAGGCGATAGCACTCGATCCCTTCCTGCTTCGCCCATTTTTCAAATTTCTTCAGGTTTTTGCGCAGGCGGTTGGCGTAATCCTCTGCCACGCCGGTTGGCTTGCTGTCCGCCGCTTTCTCTGCCAGATGGTAGTTTTTCTGCACGCAGTCCAGCGGGCCGTTTTTCGCCTTAAACTGGCGGTCGGCACGCAGCTGCAGGCAGCTCAGCAGCTCCGGCGAGGCGCTGAACAGAGACAGATTCCAGCCGCCGAAGTAGTCCTTCATATTGCGGCCCAGCAGGCTGTGCAGGGCAATCAGCGCCGGTTCGCTGTCGAGACGCTCGCCGTATGGCGGGTTGCTGATTACGGTCCCGTACGGGCCTTTCGGCAGCGGGTTGGTCAGGTTCGCCACGTCTTTCACCTCGAAGGTGACCAGCTCGCCGATACCGGCGCGACGGGCGTTGCTGCGCGCGCGTTCTATTACGCGCGGGTCGCTATCCGAACCGTAGAAGTGAGAGGTATACTCCGCCAGCCCCTTACGCGCGCGGGTCTGCGCGTCGTCTTTAACCTCTTTCCAGAGCGCTTCGTCGTGCTGCGCCCAGCCTTTGAAGCCCCAGTGGCCGCGGTGCAGCCCCGGCGCACGGTCGGTTGCCAGCATTGCGGCCTCAATCAGCAGCGTACCGGAGCCACACATTGGGTCAAGCAGCGGCGTGCCCGGCTGCCAGCCGGAGCGCATCACGATGGCGGCGGCCAGGGTTTCTTTGATCGGCGCCATACCGGTGCGATCGCGGTAGCCGCGCAGGTGCAGACCCGCGCCGCTCAGATCGAGGGAGATGCTCGCCGTGTCGCCGTTCAGCCAGACGTTGATACGCAGGTCCGGGTTTTCGCGATCGACGTTCGGACGTTCCTTATTTTTACGCGTGAAGCAGTCCACAATGGCGTCTTTTACGCGCAGGGCGCCGTACTGGCTGTTGCGGATCTCGTCGTTCACGCCGTTGAAATGCACCGCGAAGGTGGCGTTAGGCGTGAAGATCTCTGTCCAGTCGATCATCTGTACGCCGGTGTAGAGATCCAGGTCGCTATAGACCTTGCATTCCTTCATCGGCAGCATGATGCGCGACGCCAGACGGCTCCACATCAGGCTCTGGTAAATAAGCCGCGTGTCGCCCTCAAAATGGACACCACCCTGAACCACCTGGCACTCTTGCGCGCCCAGGGCTTCCAGTTCAGTTTTTAACAGCTCTTCCAGCCCACGGGCCGTACTGGCAAACAGAGAATTCATATCGTCACTTTTACTCTTAGAAAATTGTCGCGCATTATAGCTAATATGGCGTGTATGTCATAAAGTTGAAGGCTTATTTTCATTCGAGGGAGTGTGCAGTGGCGACGTTATCCAGGCTTTTTATTCATCCGGTGAAATCCATGCGCGGCATCGGCGTCACTCACGCGCTGGCAGACATGAGCGGGTTCGCCTTCGATCGTATTTTTATGGTCACCGAGCCTGACGGTACGTTTATCACCGCACGCCAGTTCCCTCAGATGGTTCGCTTTACCCCTTCCCCGCTTCACGACGGTTTGCACCTTACCGCGCCGGACGGTTCCAGCGCCGTGATTCGCTTTGCGGATTTTGCGGCTGTCGACGCGCCAACGGAAGTATGGGGCAACCATTTCACCGCGCGCATCGCCCCGGATGAAATTAACCGCTGGCTGAGCGGCTTCTTCTCCCGCGACGTGCAGCTGCGGTGGGTTGGGCCGGAACTGACGCGTCGCGTAAAGCGCCACGACGCCGTTCCCCTCTCCTTCGCGGATGGCTTCCCGTTCCTGCTCACCAACGAAGCGTCTCTGCGTGATTTACAGAATCGCTGTAAAGCCAGCGTACAGATGGAACAGTTCCGCCCGAATCTAGTCGTGACCGGAGCGGACGCCTGGGATGAAGATACCTGGAAAGTCATCCGCATCGGCAGCGTCATCTTTGATGTCGTCAAACCCTGCAGCCGCTGCATTTTCACCACGGTAAGCCCTGAGAAAGGCCAGAAGCATCCTTCCGGCGAGCCGCTGAAAACGCTGCAATCGTTCCGTACCGCGCAGGACAACGGCGATGTCGATTTCGGCCAGAACCTGATCCCGCGCTCCAGCGGCGCAATCCGCGTAGGCGATGAGGTTGAAATTCTCGCCCGCGGGCCGGCGCGAGTGTACGGCTCAGGCCAGGAAGAAGAAATGGTCGAGGTTGAGACGAATGTCGCCACTGGGGTGGATATTCACTGGCAGGGCAAGGTTATTCGTGGCAACAATCAGCAGGTTTTACTGGAGCAGCTGGAGCAAGCCGGTATTCGCGTACCGTATTCCTGCCGCGCGGGAATTTGCGGATGCTGCCGCATCAAGCTGCTGGAGGGAGAAGTGAGTGCGCTGAAAAAATCTGCAATTGGAAATGACGGCACAATCCTGTGCTGTAGCTGCGTACCGAAAACGTCGGTACAACTGGAAGCTTAAACCGCTTGTTCGAGGCTGAAGGCATCGACGCGCAGCTGTGGCTTCAGCCTGTCATTCATGACTTTGATCGCATCACCTAACTGCATTACACGCCCGGCAATCGTCACGCCGGGCTGCGCCAGCAGACAGAGTGCGGCGTTTTCGCCCGGTTCAACCACTAACAGGCTCACCTCTTCGGCGGTATCGCTCAGGTTAACGCTGGCCGCATCGCCCGTTGCTGGCGTCCAGTCCATGCCGTGAGGCAGGAAATGCCAGCTTTTCGGCATTTGCGGTTTCAGGAAACGGATAGCCACCAGCGCATTTAATACCAGTTCGGCACGCTGCTCTTTAGAGAGCATCAGGTCGCGGCATTTTTCTTCAAAGGAGAAATAAAGCGCCGCATCGTCAACGCAAAAGCCCGATGGAGAAAACGCGTCCGGGGTTAACATTCGGCGGGCAAAACGAGAACGAAACAACATGCCATTGGCTAAATCGAGCATCATACGGTCATGCTCGTCGCAAAAATACCAGCGCCAGTTATCGTCAGGTTTAATTCGCATGTGTCTCTCCCGTCCCCAAACGTCCTGTACTAAAAATGTCCTGTTCGCCGCTTCGTTTATAACACTAGTAATAAAAGACGATAATGTCTAAATAAGCAACAGTGACGGAATATAAAACAACCAGGGCTGGAAATAAAGCCCTGGTTGTCTGATTAAGAAAAAAGATTAGATATGTGTAACGATTTCTTTAATCAAAGGCGGGCCTTTAAAAATAAAGCCGGAATAGATTTGCACCAGTGACGCACCGGCCGCCATCTTCTCGCGCGCAGCAATCACCGAGTCGATACCGCCGACGCCAATAATCGGTAAACGGCCTTTTAATTCCGCAGACAGCGCGCGAATAATTTCGGTGCTTTTTAATTGTACCGGACGGCCACTTAACCCACCCGCTTCGTCACAGTTTTTCATTCCCTGAACGAGCGAACGATCGAGCGTGGTATTCGTTGCAATCACCCCGTCAATATTATGGCGAACCAAACTGTCGGCAACCTGGATCAATTCTTCGACAGAAAGATCCGGCGCGATCTTCACCGCGACCGGAACATATTTATGGTGGATCGCCTGGAGTTCATTTTGTTTATTTTTAATGGCACTCAGAAGATCGTCCAGCGCTTCGCCATATTGTAAGGAGCGCAGCCCCGGGGTATTGGGTGAGGAAATATTCACCGCGATATACCCGGCATAGGCGTAGACTTTTTCCATACAAATCAGGTAGTCATCTTTACCCTGCTCAACCGGCGTATCTTTATTTTTGCCAATATTGATGCCTAACACCCCATCAAAATGGGCTTTCTTCACGTTCTCTACCAGATGATCAACGCCGAGGTTATTAAAGCCCATGCGGTTGATCAACCCTTCGGCTTCGACCAGGCGGAACAGGCGCGGCTTGTCATTTCCCGGCTGCGGGCGCGGCGTGACGGTACCAATTTCGATGGAGCCAAAGCCCATCGCGCCCAGGGCATCAATGCACTCGCCATTTTTGTCCAGACCGGCCGCCAGACCCAGCGGATTTTTAAAGGTCAGCCCCATGCACTGCACAGGCTTTTCCGGCACGTTTTGACGCACCAGGGCCGCCAGAGGCGTTCCTGTAATACGACGTAATTGCTGGAATGTAAATTCATGAGCGCGCTCGGGGTCGAGCTGGAAAAGGGCTTTACGAACGAAGGGGTAGTACATGAACTCTCCTGGATTCCCGGTGTGCAAACCGGGAGGGGATTATGGGCGATCCCGTCACGAAAGGGAATTGACCTGCGGCAAAAAAATCGGCGTAAAACGCAATCGTTTACCTCCCACTCTCTTTCTTATGCAGTTTTTCGCAGTTTAATTGCGGATAAATCATTTAGTGGAATAACCGCGCGGTGTCACACTCCTGAAAATTGTTATGAATGTTAGACAAAAGCAAACAATTAGTTATAAGGAGGAAGTATGCGCGTCATTACCCTGGCCGGAAGTCCACGATTCCCTTCGCGTTCCAGCGCCCTGCTGGAATATGCCCGCGACAAGCTCAATGCCCTGGACGTGGAAGTGTGCCACTGGAATCTGCATAACTTCGAACCTGAAGATTTGCTGTATGCCCGCTTCGACAGCCCCGCGCTGAAAACCCTCACTGAGCAGCTCAAGGAAGCGGACGGCCTCATCGTTGCGACCCCGATTTATAAAGCCTCTTTTTCGGGTGCGCTGAAAACGCTGCTCGATCTTCTCCCCGAGCGCGCACTGGACGGCAAAGTGGTTCTGCCGCTGGCAACGGGCGGCACGGTGGCCCATTTACTGGCGGTGGATTACGCCCTGAAGCCGGTGCTGAACGCCCTGAAGGCGCAGGAGATCCTTCACGGCGTTTTCGCGGATGATTCGCAGGTCATTGACTACCAGCATAAGCCGCACTTCACGCCGAATCTGCAAACGCGCCTTGATGCCTCGCTGGAAACTTTCTGGCACGCGCTGCATCGCCGGGATATCCAGGTTCCTTCTTTTAATCCGCCGCAGGGAGTCGCACATGTTTAAAACCTTAACCCGCCTCGGACTGGCTGGCCTGATGGCGTTTACCGCGCTGGCACATGCCGCAGAAACCGCACCGGACAGTTTACGGATTGGCTACCAAAAAGGCAGCGTCAGTATGGTGCTGGCAAAAAGCCACCAGCTGCTGGAAAAACGCTTCCCGGACACCAAATTCTCATGGGTAGAGTTCCCGGCAGGGCCGCAGATGCTTGAAGCCCTGAACGTCGGCAGTATCGATCTTGGCAGTACGGGCGACATCCCGCCTATTTTCGCTCAGGCTGCCGGGGCAGACCTGGTATACGTCGGTGTAGAACCCGCTAAGCCGAAAGCCGAAGTCATCCTGGTACCTGAAAACAGTGACATTAAAAGCGTCTCCGACCTTAAAGGGCGTAAGGTCGCTTTCCAGAAGGGTTCCAGCTCGCACAACCTGCTGCTGCGCGCCTTACAGGAAGCCGGGCTCAAGTTCACCGACATTCAGCCCGTTTACCTGACGCCCGCTGACGCGCGCGCCGCGTTCCAGCAGAAGAATGTTGATGCCTGGGCTATCTGGGATCCTTACTACTCCGCGGCATTACTGCAGGGTGGCGTACGGGTGCTGAAAGACGGTACCACGCTGAAGCAAACCGGTTCGTTCTACCTCGCCTCACGCCCTTACGCCGAAAAAAACGGCGCGTTTATTCAGGGCGTACTGGATACCTTTACGCAGGCAGATGCCCTGACCCAGAGTCAGCGTCAGGCGAGCATCGCCCTGCTGGCAAAAACCATGGGCTTACCTGAGCCGGTGATCGCGAGCTACCTCAGCCACCGTCCGCCCACCACCATTGCGCCTGTCGACGCGCACGTCGCCGCGCTTCAGCAACAGACTGCTGACCTCTTCTATCAAAACCGCCTGGTACCAAAACAGGTCGATATTCGCGAACGCATCTGGCAGCCCGCTGGCAAAGAAGGAGCTAAATCATGAGTCTGAATCTTTTCTGGTTTTTACCCACCCACGGTGATGGACACTATCTTGGTACAGAAGAGGGCTCGCGCCCGGTTGACCATGGCTATCTTCAGCAGATTGCCCAGGCGGCGGACCGAATCGGTTTTACCGGCGTGCTGATCCCGACCGGACGCTCGTGCGAGGATGCCTGGCTGGTGGCCGCGTCGATGATCCCGGTCACCCAGCGCCTTAAATTCCTGGTTGCATTGCGTCCGAGCGTCGTTTCACCCACCGTGGCGGCGCGTCAGGCAGCAACGCTGGACAGGCTCTCCAACGGCCGCGCTCTGTTTAACCTGGTGACGGGCAGCGATCCGCAGGAGCTGGCGGGTGACGGCGTGTTCCTCGACCATACCGAGCGCTATGAAGCCTCCGCCGAATTTACCCGCGTCTGGCGACACCTGCTGGAAGGCGAAACCGTCACCTTTGAAGGTAAGCATATTCACGTTCGCGACGCGAAGCTCTACTTCCCGCCGGTGCAGCAGCCGCGCCCTCCGCTCTATTTTGGCGGATCGTCGGATGTGGCCCAGGATCTGGCCGCCGAGCAGGTCGATCTCTATCTGACCTGGGGCGAGCCGCCCGAGCTGGTGAAAGAGAAAATTGCCCAGGTCCGCGCCAAAGCCGCCGCCCATGGCCGCAAGGTGCGCTTCGGGATTCGCCTGCACGTGATTGTGCGCGAAACCAATGAAGAAGCCTGGCAGGCGGCAGACCGTCTGATCTCCCATCTGGACGATGAGACCATTGCGAAGGCGCAGGCTGCGTTTGCCAAAACCGACTCCGTCGGGCAGCACCGCATGGCCTCTCTGCACAACGGCAAGCGCGAGAATCTGGAAATCAGCCCGAACCTGTGGGCGGGCGTGGGTCTGGTACGCGGCGGCGCGGGCACGGCGCTGGTCGGCGACGGGCCAACCGTGGCTGCACGTATTAATGAATACGCTGACCTGGGCATCGACAGCTTTATTCTCTCCGGCTATCCGCACCTGGAAGAGGCCTACAGGGTGGGCGAGCTGTTATTCCCGCATCTGGATGTCGCCGTTCCGGAAATTCCGCAGCCGCAGCGGCTCCAGTTGCAGGGCGAAGCCGTGGCAAACGAGTTTATTCCGCGCAAAGCCGCACAGAGCTAAGGAGTGACCATGTCTGCCACCTCACAAAAATGGCTGCTGCGCGCCGCCCCGTGGTTTTTGCCCGTTGGCATCGTGGCGCTCTGGCAGCTCGCATCGTCTACCGGCTGGCTGTCGAGCCGCATTTTGCCCTCTCCGGAGGGCGTTATCGAAGCGTTCTGGTCGCTGAGCGTCAGCGGAGAGCTGTGGCAACATCTGGCGATCAGCTCCTGGCGCGCGGTGATTGGGTTTTCCATCGGCGGCAGCATCGGTCTGGTGCTGGGTCTGATCAGCGGCCTTTCACGCTGGGGGGAAAGGCTGCTGGATACCTCCATCCAGATGCTGCGCAACGTGCCGCATCTGGCGCTGATCCCGCTGGTCATTTTGTGGTTTGGGATCGATGAGAGCGCCAAAATCTTCCTCGTGGCGCTGGGCACGCTGTTCCCGATATACATCAACACCTGGCACGGCATCCGCAATATCGATCGCGGTCTGGTGGAGATGGCGCGCAGCTACGGCTTATCGGGTTTTTCCCTCTTTGCTCACGTGATTCTGCCGGGCGCCCTGCCCTCCATTATGGTCGGGGTGCGCTTTGCGCTCGGCCTGATGTGGCTGACGCTGATTGTGGCGGAAACCATCTCAGCCAACTCCGGTATTGGCTACCTGGCGATGAACGCCCGCGAATTCCTGCAAACGGACGTGGTGGTGGTCGCCATCATTCTGTATGCACTGCTCGGCAAACTCGCCGACGTCAGCGCACAGTGGCTGGAGCGCAGCTGGCTGCGCTGGAACCCGGCCTATACCCTTCAGGAGGCGAAAGCATGAATACCGCACGACTCAATCAGGGCACGCCGCTGCTGCTGAACGGCGTAACCAAACGCTACGGCGAAAACACCATCCTTAACGGGCTGGATCTGCACATTCCCGCCGGCCAGTTTGTGGCTGTAGTCGGGCGCAGCGGCGGCGGAAAAAGCACACTCCTGCGTCTTTTAGCCGGGCTGGAGGCCCCCAACGGAGGAGAGATTCTGGCAGGAACCACGCCGCTGGCCAATATTCAGGACGATACGCGCATGATGTTTCAGGATGCGCGCCTGCTGCCGTGGAAAACGGTGATTGATAACGTCGGGCTAGGGCTCAAAGGCAACTGGCGGGATGAAGCCCGTCAGGCGCTGGCCGCCGTCGGGCTGGAAAACCGTGCAGGTGAATGGCCTGCGGCGTTGTCGGGCGGCCAGAAGCAGCGCGTGGCGCTGGCGCGGGCGTTGATTCACCGTCCGGGCCTGCTGTTGCTTGATGAGCCGCTTGGCGCTCTTGATGCCCTGACGCGGATAGAAATGCAGGATCTGATTGAATCCCTCTGGCAGGCGCACGGCTTTACGGTACTGCTGGTGACGCATGACGTGAGCGAAGCCGTGGCGATGGCGGACCGGGTATTGCTTATAGAAAACGGGAAAATCGGTTTGGATCTGACGGTGGACATCCCGCGCCCTCGTCGCGTGGGCTCGGCGAGACTGGCGGAGCTGGAAGCCGAAGTGCTGGATCGGGTGATGAAACGTGGGGAAGCGGAGATTCAGCGGATAAAGGCCAATGCCTGATGCCCTCACCCCGGCCCTCTCCCCAGGGGAGAGGGAGAAAACCGATGCCCCGCGCCCCCACGTAGGCCCGGTTAGCGTAGCGCCACCGGGCTTTTTTACATCAGGCCAGCGCCTTAGCAATCTTCTCGTACAGATCGCCAGACAGATTTTCCAGCCCTTTCAGCTGCTCAAGCGCGGCACGCATCTTCGCCTGACGCTGCGCATCATAACGTTTCAGGCGGATCAGCGGCTCAATCAGACGTGATGCAACCTGCGGGTTACGGCTGTTCAGCTCGGTCAGCATTTCCACCATAAACTGGTATCCGCTGCCGTCTTCGGCGTGGAACGCGGCCGGGTTACTGCTGGCAAATGCGCCAATCAGCGAGCGAACGCGGTTCGGGTTGCTCATGGTGAACGAACGGTGCTTCAGCAGGCTGCGAACCTTACTAAGCGCATCGGCCGCCGGGCTGGTCGCCTGCAGAATAAACCACTTGTCCATCACCAGGCCATCCTGGTGCCACTTGTCGTCATACTCCTGCATCAGCGCATCGCGGCACGGCAGTTCAGCGGCAACGCTTGCCGCCAGGGCCGCGAGCGCATCAGTCATGTTATCCGCTTCGTGATACTGCTTGCTCACCAGCGTGTTCGCCAGTTCGGCCTCACCAAACGCAAGATAGCGCAGGCAGGTATTGCGCAGGGTACGCTTGCCGATATCCGCATGCTCCACGCGATACGCGTCAAGCTTGTTAGCGTTGTAGAGCGCCAGGAATTCATCCGCCAGTTCGGTCGCCAGCGTGCGGGTCAGCGCTTCGCGCACCGCCACGATGGCAATCGGGTCGATAATGTCGAACAGCTCCGCAATTTCAGTCGCGGACGGCAGCGTCAGAATTTCAGCCGCCAGCGCCGGGTCAATCTTCTCGTCCAGCAGGATAGCGCGGAACGCGTCTGCCACATGCACCGGCAGCGTCAGCGGCTGGCCCTGCTGGTAGCGGTTCACGTTAAGCTTGATGTAGGTTGCCAGCAGGCTCTGCGCCGCGTCCCAGCGGGAGAAATCGTTGCGGGCGTGACGCATCAGGAACGTCAGCTGCTGGTCGCTCCACTTGTACTCCAGCTTCACCGGCGCGGAGAACTCGCACAGCAGCGCAGGCACCGGCTGGAAGTAGACGTTATCGAAGATAAAGGTCTGCTCTGCCTGGGTCACGTTCAGCACGTGGTGCACCGGGTGGCCGCCCTTCTGTAGCGGGATAACGTTGCCTTCGTTGTCGTACAGCTCAATGCTGAACGGAATGTGCAGCGGATATTTTTCTTCCTGCTCCGCGGTTGGCGGCGTGCGCTGGCTGATGGTCAGAGTGTACTGCTCGGTTTCCGGGTTGTAGTCGTCCTTAACGGTGACAATCGGGGTCCCGGCCTGGCTGTACCAGCGGCGGAAGTGAGAAAGATCAACGTTGGACGCGTCTTCCATCGCCTGCACAAAGTCGTCGCAGGTAGCCGCGCTGCCGTCGTGACGTTCGAAGTAAAGCTGCATCCCTTTCTGGAAATTCTCTTCACCCAGCAGGGTGTGGATCATGCGGATAATTTCAGCGCCCTTCTCGTACACCGTCAGGGTGTAAAAGTTATTCATCTCAATGACTTTATCCGGACGGATCGGGTGCGCCATTGGGCTGGCATCTTCCGCAAACTGCAGGCCGCGCATGGTGCGCACGTTGTTGATGCGGTTGACCGCCCGCGAGCCCAGATCGGAGCTGAACTCCTGATCGCGGAAGACGGTCAGCCCCTCTTTCAGGCTCAGCTGGAACCAGTCGCGGCAGGTGACGCGGTTACCGGTCCAGTTATGGAAATACTCGTGGCCGATAACGCGTTCGATATCGAGGTAGTCTTTATCGGTGGCGGTATCGGTACGCGCCAGCACGTACTTGGAGTTAAAGATGTTAAGGCCTTTATTCTCCATCGCGCCCATGTTGAAGAAGTCGACGGCAACGATCATATAGATGTCGAGATCGTATTCGAGGCCGAAACGCTCTTCATCCCACTTCATGGAGTTAATGAGTGAAGTCATCGCCCACGGCGCGCGATCAAGGTTGCCGCGGTCAACGAACAGCTCCAGCGCCACTTCGCGGCCAGAGCGGGTTTTGAAGGTATCGCGCAGCACGTCGAAATCACCCGCCACCAGCGCAAACAGGTAGCACGGTTTCGGGAACGGATCCTGCCACTGCACCCAGTGACGGCCATTTTCCAGCTCGCCCTCACCCACGCGGTTACCGTTGGAGAGCAGGAACGGATAGAGGGTTTTATCGGCAATGATTTTGGTGGTAAAGCGCGCCAGCACGTCCGGGCGGTCCAGGTACCAGGTAATGTGGCGGAAACCTTCGGCTTCACACTGGGTACACAGGGCCACGCCTGACTGGTAGAGCCCTTCCAGCGCCGTGTTGGCGGCAGGGCTGATTTCATTCACGATGCGCAGCGTAAAGCGTTCCGGCAGGTTGTCGATGACCAGCTGGTTGCCTTCTTCTTTATAATCTGACCAGGCTTCATCGTTAATGTGCAGGGAGACCAGCGTCAGGTCTTCGCCATCCAGACGCAGCGGTACGGCAGTCGCGCTGTGGCGCGTCACCTGGCTTACGGCCGTCACAACGGTTTTTGTGGCATCCAGGTCAAAAGTCAGGTCGATATCGCTAATCAGGTATTCCGGCGCACGGTAGTCGTGGCGGTATTTGGCTTGTGGCTGTTGTGTCATAGAAAACCTTATGCATCGTTTGTCGAGTAACGTTTCAATATATTCCTGTTGCGTAAAACGCGCTATGCAGAATGTTCATCTTTTCAGGCTTAAACACCTTTTTCGCTACATTTGTATAACACGGGGCACGAAATGCTCTCGACCATAAAGTGTGCTTATGTTGTGATCGGGGTTCAATAAATCACTAAACAAGGTATACTCCGGAGTTGTTTATTGTACTAAACGCTCCCGTGAGAGGATGCTACAGCGCACCTATGACTCAATTCGCTTCTCCGGTTCTGCATACGTTGCTGGATACCGACGCGTATAAACTGCATATGCAGCAAGCCGTTTTCCACCATTACTATGACGTTCACGTCGCGGCGGAATTCCGCTGCCGTGGTGACGACTTGCTCGGTATCTACGCAGACTCCATTCGTGAACAGGTCGATGCGATGCAGCATCTGGCGCTCACCGATGACGAATATCAGTGGCTTTCTGGCCTGCCTTTCTTTAAAGCAGACTATCTGAACTGGCTGCGCGACTTCCGCTATAAGCCTGAACAGGTCACCGTGACCAACGAAAACGGCAAGCTGGATATTCGTCTTGAAGGTCCGTGGCGGGAAGTGATCATGTGGGAAGTGCCGCTTCTGGCCGTCATCAGCGAGCTGGCTCACCGCTACCGTTCGCCTGAAACGGGCGTCGAACAGGCGGTCGCCTCGCTGGAGAACAAACTTGAGGCATTCTCAACGCTGACCGAAGGGCTGGATATGTCCCGCTTCCGCCTGATGGATTTCGGCACCCGTCGCCGCTTCTCTCGCGAGGTTCAGCAAGCTATCGTTGAACGTCTGCAGCAGGAGCCGTGGTTCGTGGGTACCAGCAACTACGATTTGGCGCGTCGCCTCAACCTGACGCCAATGGGCACTCAGGCGCACGAGTGGTTCCAGGCGCATCAGCAAATTAGCCCGGACCTGGCTAACAGCCAGCGTGCGGCGCTGGCTGCGTGGCTTGAAGAGTACCCGAATCAACTCGGGATCGCCCTGACCGACTGTATTACGATGGATGCCTTCCTGCGCGACTTTGGTCCCGAGTTCGCTGAGCGTTACCAGGGGTTACGCCACGACTCAGGGGATCCGGTTGAATGGGGCGAAAAGGCGATTGCTCATTACCAAAAACTCGGCATTGACCCGATGAGCAAGGTACTGGTCTTCTCCGATAATCTCGACCTGGCAAAAGCCGTCGAACTGTATCGTCATTTCAATGCCAGAATTAATCTGGGCTTCGGGATCGGTACCCGGTTGACCTGCGACATTCCTCAGGTAAAACCTCTGAATATCGTGATAAAGCTGGTGGAATGTAACGGCAAGCCGGTGGCAAAGCTCTCCGACAGTCCGGGTAAAACCATCTGCCATGACAAAGCGTTTGTTCGCGCATTGCGTAAAGCGTTCGATCTCCCCCAGATCAAAAAAGCCAGTTAAGCGCTTACGGGAGCCTTCAGGGCTCCCTTCCCTTATTTATTTCTCAATTCTTCTCTTTTGACTGCGAAATTTACTTGTCTGATAGCGGTTGGCAGGTAACATAGATATCCCCCCGTCTTGGGGTGGACAAGTGTTTATTTTTTCCGACTATTAACAGAGAGAATATTATGAGCGTTGTGCCTGTAGCCGACGTACTCCAGGGCCGTGTCGCCGTTGACCAGGAGGTCACCGTGCGCGGATGGGTGCGTACTCGCCGAGATTCTAAAGCTGGCATCTCCTTCCTTGCCGTCTATGACGGTTCCTGCTTTGATCCTGTACAGGCCGTCATTAATAATTCTCTGCCCAATTACAATGATGACGTTCTGCGCCTGACGACGGGTTGTTCCGTTATCGTCACCGGTGTGGTTGTGGCATCCCCGGGCCAGGGCCAGAGTTTCGAGATCCAGGCCTCTGCCATTGAAGTGACTGGCTGGGTTGAAGATCCGGACACCTACCCGATGGCGGCAAAACGTCACAGCATTGAATACCTGCGTGAAGTCGCGCACCTGCGTCCGCGTACCAACCTGATTGGTGCGGTGGCTCGCGTGCGCCATACGCTGGCCCAGGCGCTGCATCGCTTCTTCGATGAGCAGGGTTATTTCTGGGTGTCTACCCCGCTGATCACCGCGTCCGATACGGAAGGCGCAGGCGAAATGTTCCGCGTCTCGACGCTGGACATGGAAAACCTGCCGCGCACGCCGGAAGGTAAAGTCGACTACGACAAAGACTTCTTTGGTAAAGAAGCCTTCCTGACGGTATCCGGCCAGCTCAACGGCGAAACCTACGCCTGTGCGCTGTCTAAGATCTATACCTTCGGCCCAACCTTCCGCGCCGAAAACTCCAACACCAGCCGCCACCTGGCGGAGTTCTGGATGCTGGAGCCGGAAGTGGCGTTTGCCGATCTGAATGACGTTGCAGGTCTCGCAGAAGCGATGCTGAAGTACGTCTTCAAAGCGGTGCTGGAAGAGCGTCCTGACGACATGAAGTTCTTCGCCGAACGCGTAGACAGCGATGCTGTAGCGCGTCTGGAGCGTTTCGTCTCTGCCGACTTTGCGCAGGTGGACTACACCGATGCGGTGGCGATCCTTGAGAAATGCGGTGAGAAGTTTGAGAACCCGGTTTACTGGGGCGTCGATCTGGCGTCTGAGCACGAACGCTATCTCGCCGAGAAACATTTCAAAGCGCCGGTTGTCGTTAAAAACTACCCGAAAGACATTAAGGCCTTCTATATGCGCCTTAACGAAGACGGGAAAACCGTGGCAGCGATGGACGTACTGGCGCCGGGCATCGGTGAAATCATTGGTGGTTCTCAGCGTGAAGAACGTCTGGACGTGCTTGACGCGCGCATGGCAGAGATGGGGCTCAACCCTGCGGACTACAGCTGGTATCGCGATCTGCGCCGTTATGGCACCGTTCCGCACGCTGGGTTCGGTCTGGGCTTCGAGCGTCTGATCGCCTACGTTACCGGCGTTCAGAACGTGCGTGACGTAATTCCGTTCCCGCGTACACCACGCAACGCCAGCTTCTAAGCAACGCAACAGACAATGGCCAGCATTTGCTGGCCATTATTTTATTCTGCCCTGTCAGTTTTTGTCAGCGTAAAGTCAGCGTTTTTAAACCACTACCCCGTCACAACCGCTACCTGTTACGTTTTGTTTCCGCGAAATATCCAGCCACAAAAAATCAACCTCATTCTTATTGCGATTATTACATTCTGAAGTAATAGCACAAATTTCAACCAATTTTTCAGCCATCCAGAAGTCTTTATTGGGTCATAAGAAAAAACGAGTCGTTTAACATTCGTTTATAGGAATTGCCTTTATCCAAATTAAACATAAGGAATTCATATATATAGGAAACAAACCGATGCTTAATTCGCCAGGGGGTTCTGAAATTTGAGATGGTTCACAAAGTTCCCAAAAATACACATTTAGTTACACATATTTTCTTTCTGTAACTCAATCTTGAGAATTGTAGCACTTTCAGGCTAGCGAAACGCTTCGGTGAATGGAAAGATGCCTGTCAGATACATAAAGACACCAAACTCTCATCAATAGTTCCGGAAATATTTATTGACAGAATTTATTGACGGCAGTGGCGAGTGTCATAAAAAAACCAATGAGGGTAATAAATAATGATGAAGCGCAATATTCTGGCAGTGGTAATCCCTGCCCTGCTGGTAGCCGGTGCAGCTAACGCTGCAGAAATCTATAACAAGAACGGCAACAAACTGGACTTCTACGGTAAAGTTAACGCCGAGCACGATTTCGTGACCTCCGGCGATGACACTAACAATAACGACGCTACCTACGCGCAGATCGGTTTCAAAGGCGAAACTCAGATCAACGACCAGCTGACCGGTTACGGCCAGTGGGAATACCGCTTCATGGCTAACCAGGCTGAGAACACCGCTCAGTCTAACAAAAACCGTCTGGCCTTTGCTGGTCTGAAAGCGGGCGACGCTGGCAGCATCGACTACGGTCGTAACTACGGTATCGTATACGACGTTGAGTCATACACCGATATGGCGCCGTCCTTCTCCGGTATGACCTGGGGCGGTAACTACGTTGATAACTTTATGACCAGCCGCAGCACCGGCCTGCTGACCTACCGTAACAGCGATTTCTTCGGTCTGGTTGACGGTCTGAGCCTGGGCGTACAGTACCAGGGTAAAAATGACCGTGCTGACGTTAAAACCTCTAACGGCGACGGCGTAGGTTACTCTCTGGGTTACGACTTCGGCGAAGGCTTCGGTGCAATCGCATCTTACAGCAACGCTAACCGTACTCTGAACCAGAAAGCTGATGGCCAGGGTGATAAAGCTGAAGCATGGGGCGTGGGTCTGAAATACGACGCTAACAACCTCTACCTGGCAACTACCTATGCAGAAACCCGTAACACCACCCGTACCGGTTCTAGCGGTGATGCAGGTTTTGCTAACAAAACTCAGAACTTCGAAGTGGTTGCTCAGTACCAGTTCGACTTCGGCCTGCGTCCAGCAATCTCCTACGTGCAGACCAAAGGTAAAGACCTGGCTGCCGTCGGCGGCTTCAGCGGTGGCGATGCAGACCTGGCTAAATTCATCCAGGTTGGTACCACTTACTACTTCAACAAAAACTTCAACGTGTGGGCTGACTACTACATCAACCTGCTGGATAAAGACACCGACTACGCGAAAGCTGTTGGCGGTCTGAACGGCAACGACGATATGGCTGCTGTGGGTGTAACCTACCAGTTCTAATCAGAACACCACTTTGTTATATGCATAATGAACAGGGCTTCGGCCCTGTTTTTTTATGCCTGACAGAAAATAATGGCGACTTTTGAAAAGCCGCACGCTTTTCGTCGCAAACGGTTGGCATTTTGTAAATCTACCGTTAACCTGATAGCGGATTTCACTTCTGTAATCACAATGGAACTTCGTCATGTTTGAGAACATTACCGCCGCTCCTGCCGACCCTATTCTGGGCCTGGCCGATCTGTTTCGTGCCGACGACCGCCCTGGCAAAATCAACCTGGGTATTGGTGTATATAAAGATGAAACCGGCAAAACTCCGGTACTGACCAGCGTTAAGAAAGCTGAGCAGTATCTGCTGGAAAATGAAACCACCAAAAACTACCTCGGTATTGATGGTATCCCTGAATTTGGTCGCTGCACCCAGGAGCTGCTGTTCGGTAAAGGCAGCGCAATTGTGAGTGACAAACGTGCCCGCACAGCACAGACCCCTGGCGGTACCGGCGCGCTGCGCGTGGCGGCGGATTTCCTTGCGAAAAACACCTCTGTGAAGCGCGTATGGGTGAGCAATCCAAGCTGGCCGAACCACAAGAGCGTCTTTAACTCTGCGGGCCTGGAAGTGCGCGAATATGCTTACTACGATGCGGCAAACCACGCTCTCGACTTTGACGGCCTGCTCTCAAGCCTGAGCGAAGCGCAGGCGGGTGACGTGGTGCTGTTCCACGGCTGCTGCCACAACCCAACCGGTATCGATCCAACGCTTGAGCAGTGGGAACACCTGGCGAAGCTGTCCGTTGAGAAAGGCTGGCTGCCGCTGTTTGACTTTGCTTACCAGGGCTTCGCCCGCGGTTTGGAAGAAGATGCCGAAGGCCTGCGCGCGTTCGCAGCCATGCATCAGGAACTGATCGTTGCCAGTTCCTACTCCAAGAACTTTGGTCTGTACAATGAGCGTGTAGGTGCCTGTACACTGGTTGCGGCTAACGATGAGACCGCCGATCGCGCTTTCAGCCAGATGAAGTCCGTTATCCGCGCTAACTACTCTAACCCGCCGGCACACGGTGCGTCTGTTGTTGCGACCATTCTGAGCAACGATGCGCTGCGCGCGATTTGGGAACAAGAGCTGAACGATATGCGTCAGCGTATCCAGCGCATGCGCCTGCTGTTTGTGAACACCCTGGCTGAGAAAGGCGCTGACCGCGACTTCAGCTTCATCATCAAACAGAACGGTATGTTCTCGTTCAGCGGCCTGACCAAAGAGCAGGTTCTGCGTCTGCGTGAAGAGTTTGGCGTATACGCCGTAGCCTCTGGCCGCGTAAACGTTGCAGGCATGACCCCTGACAACATGGCGCCACTGTGCGAAGCGATTGTCGCCGTCCTGTAATTTGCGCCCACAAAAAAGCCTGCGTTAAGCAGGCTTTTTTTATGCTGGTTACCAGACAGGCATTTCATCCTGAAGGAACGGGTTATGGAGCCGTTCATAGCCCAGCGTCGACATCGGACCGTGTCCAGGGATAAACGTTACGTCATCACCCAGCGGCAATAACTTCTGTTTGATCGACTGAATCAGCTGCCCGTGATCGCCGCGCGGAAAATCGCTGCGTCCTACGCCACCTTTGAAAATCACATCGCCGGAAATCAGCAGACGGGACTGGTCGTCAAAGAAAACGATATGGCCTGGCGTATGCCCAGGACAATGCAACACCTGTAAAGTCACATTCCCTACGTTAACGCGCTCTCCTTCGTTCAGCCAGCGATCGGGCGTCAATGGCAGACACTCATCAAGGCCAAACATGCGGCTTTGGGCGGGTAACCCCTGCAGCCAGAACTCATCTTCTTTTTCCGGGCCAATAATCGGCACACCGTAGTGTTTAGCCAGTTCAGCTGCTGCGCCTACGTGGTCGAGGTGACCATGCGTCAGTAAAATCTGCATCAGCGTCACGCCGCTGTCGGCAACGTCCTGCTTGATTTTCTCAGCGTCACCGCCGGGATCGACAAGCGCGGCCAGTTTGGTTTGCTCGCACCAGATTAATGAACAATTCTGGGAGAACGCGGTAACCGGAATAATACGATAGTTCATACTGCTCCTGTGTTTCGTTATTACCAGTGCCGAACCGGCCCGGTATCAATATGCACAAAGTTGCTACGTGGGTAATATCCTACACCACCCGCGCGCATAGATAACGCGGCTTTGCGAATATTGGCTAACGAAACGCCTTCAATGTGGAAATCCATTGCCTGTCCCTTCGTGTGGTAGCTTTTTTTCGCTACCCCACGGCTATGGGCGCGCAGTTCATTGTTGGTATCAATTGAGCGATAACCAGAAATAAGCTGCACCGGCTTGCTGGTGCCCAGCAGGCCCTGAAGGCGGAAAAGCTGATCAAACAGTCCTGGGTCGATGGCTTTTACTTTATTCGCGCGGAAATCACGGAAAAAATGGTTGAGTCTTGCTAATTCATCCTGAATATAGCCTCTGCCATCGAAAAACTCCGCTTTTAGCGACTCACCGGTGTGAAGATTGCTGAGCGTTAAAACGCGCGGACGAGGTGTCGAGAGGGTGGCAAATGCTGGCGTCGGTAAGATGGCCGCTGCGCCAAGCGCAACACCACCTAACGCCAGCAGCTTGCGGCGATTAGCGTCAAATTTGTCCATGATAATCAGGTCTACAGGTCAAGGAAATCGTAATATGCTTAGCGCACGAAGGGCACCTTAACTGGCAAAACAGGGTACGTCAAGGCGCCCAACCCCAGTGAATACGCGGCTTACAGCGATATTGGCCCCGATTCACCATAACTTACGACAATCATTTTTCCCGAACTACTTCATTTACCTGATTAATTGTTCCGCTTTTGGCAAAATTTGTGCGCCGGATCGCGCGGTGAGATCATAATTGTAAATATCTGTACGGTACTGAGTGCGACCGTCTTCACCCACAAACGCTGTCAGATAATAAAGATTAACCGGAATGTTGTGGCGAATATTCACGTAGCGCGTATCACCCTGCTTCAGGGCGTCAGAAATACGCGTATCGTTCCAGCCCGCATCCTGCAGGAGCATGTTGGCCAACTCCGAAGCTTTATTCACGCGCACGCAGCCTGAACTCAGTGCCCGGGTATCTTTCTGGAACAGATTGTGGTTCGGCGTATCGTGCAAATAGATAGCATCTGAACTTGGCATGTTGAATTTGTAGCGCCCCAGCGAGTTATGCGCTCCGGGAGCCTGCTGGAAGCGGAACGGTAGGTTGGAGGCCGTGATCGTCGACCAGTCGACCATGTAAGGATCGATCGCCTCTTTACTGTTCCAGCCACGCATGACCGTATAGCCGTGACGTTCCAGATAACCCGGATCGTTCCAGACCTTAGGCAGAATGTCCTTACGCGCCAGCGTCGGCGGCACGTTCCACGGCGGGTTAACTACCACGTTATTTAACGCGCTGCTCATCATCGGCGTTTTGCGATCCGGACGCCCGACAATCACGCGCGAGGCCAGCTTCTCGCTACCATCCTGATAATAAACCAGTGAATAGGCCGGGATATTGACCATAATGCCGGTAGACAGCGTGCCCGGCAGCAAACGCAAACGCTGAATATTAAGCGCCAGCACCCCGGCCCGCTGCGCAGGCGATACGTTAAGCCAGTCACGCGTTGAGGGTCCAATAACGCCATCGGCTCCCAGCCCCTGTGCGGCCTGGAACTGTTTAACCGCGGCAACCAGCTCGCGATCGTAAGCCTTGGGCTTATTGCTCAGGGTAGTGGTCTTGTTCTCTTTTACGGGCGCTGACGGGCTGACCACCGCGCTTTGCGGATCGTCGCCCGGCAGGGCAATGTTCGGCCCGCCATCAAGAATACCGGAGCGTTTAAGGATCTCGCGCAGGGCTGGCACATCGCTGCTCCACTGACCCGGACGCAGCGTTGCGGTCCCCCGCATTTGCGGCCATGGACGCGAGTCCCCGACCAGCGCGAGGAGCGACTGGTGCATCGTGGCATACTGTGGATGCGCCGGCGCGAGGCTGGCAATGAAGCGCGGCAGGTCGCCGTTATCCAGCGCTAATTGCCACTGGTTAATCACCGACAGGGCTGGCGTAGCCAGCTTATAGGGTTTATCGCTGTACAGCCAGCGGTTGCCATTGACCGGAATACCCGCCACAAACTGCAGGTAGCCCATCATGGCATCGGAAAGGACCACGTCCCGCGCCTGACCAGTGACGGCAGGATCGGTTAACAGTTCAACCCACTTCGTAAACTGCGGCTGGAATCCCGCAATCGCCACTTCCGCCAGCTGTTGCTGGAAGGCGCGCACGGCTTCACGATTTTCCCACATGGGTTTCATATCGCGGGCAGCATAAAGCAGCGTGAGCTGATTGATATAGGCAGGCGTGTAGCCTGAAGGCAGGCCTGTCTGGAGCTGCTGGCTGAGCGATTCAACGTCGATGCCTTCCGGCAGCGGCTTAATCCCGGCCATGATGGCCGTTGCCGTAGACTGTTCCAGCGGCTGAGACAATGACGTCGGCTGCGCGCCTGTCGTTGCGGTGCTGTCAGTCGGCACAATTTCAGGCTCGTCGGCCTGGGCGGTTAACAGTGGAGCAAACATCACTGCCAGACATAAACTCAGCGCTGACAGCTGACGACCACATTCTTTCTTTAGCAACATCCCTTGCCCCCTGTTTTCACGACATGCCCATCACGGTGGGGCTTTATTTTATTATAGGTAGACGACAACTCTGTTGCCTTACCTTATGTAAAGAAGTTTAAAGATAACGTAGCCCTGAACACAAGTTAAGAGAATAAAAAAAGCGGCGCTTCTGCGCCGCTCTTTGTAACAAAACGCCTCAGGAAGCGTCTGCCGTGGTTTCCGGCAATGATTCCGGCGGCTGCGGCGCAAAGCCACGCAGCCCTACAACGTGCACGTGTTCGCTGTTCTGGAACACTTTACGCACCAGCTTATAGGTGGTGCCTTTTTCAGGGCTGATGTTTTCCGGTGCCGCAATGATGAGCTGCATATCGAGACGTTCGCAAAGCTCAAACAGCGTGGCAATCGAGCGGGCATCAAGACGCGCCGCTTCATCGAGGAACAGCAGTCGGCATGGGGAGATGTCTTTCCCGCGCAGGCGGCGCGCTTCATCTTCCCAGCTCTGCACCACCATCACCAGAATCGACATCCCGGTACCAATCGCTTCACCGGTCGACAGCGCTCCGGATTCCGCACGCAGCCAGCCGTCTGAACCACGGTTTACCTCAACTTCCATTTCCAGGTAGTTACGATAGTCCAGCAGCTCTTCACCGATGGTTTGCGGCGTACGCTGGCCCATATCAATCTGCGGATTCAGGCGCTGATACAGCTTCGCCAGCGCTTCGGAGAAGGTCAGACGGTTGCTGTTGAACAGATCCTGATGCTGCTCGTGCTGCTCAGAGAGCACTTCCAGCAGCGTCGCGTGGGCTTCACGTACGTTGACGTTAAGACGCACGCTGTTGACCTGACCAAACGAGACGCTCTGCAGCCCCTGGTTCAGCTGGCGGATACGGTTCTGCTCGCGCTGAATGGTTTTGCGAATGATATTCGCCACGCTGCGGGAGCTGATCGCCAGCTTCTGCTCGCGGGAGGTCAGCTCTTCCGTCAGGCGGCCCAGCTCGATTTCCATCTGTTCGATGGCTTCGACCGGATCGTCGGTACGGATAATGTCCTGACGAATACGCTCGCGCAGGTGCTGATAAACCGCAACGAAGAACTGAATTTTACGTTCAGGACGTTTCGGATCCTCTGACATGCGCAGCACATCGCGCAGGTGTTCGTTATCCGCCACCGCCAGACGCAGCGCACCCAGCGCCTTATCCGACATCGAACGCAGCTCATCGGCAGAAAGGTATGCCAGCTCGCGACGGTGCAGGCGACGTTCAACGTTGTTGTCTTTCACCATCCGCATCACGGCGCACCAGCCCGCTTTCGCCGTCACGACCTGCTCGCGCATTTCATGATAGTCGCGCTCCAGCTTGCGCAGGCGGCGGGTCAGGTTATCCATTTCCGCTTCGCAGAAGGTGAGCGCTTTTTCCAGCTGATTACGACGCGCGCGGTTATTGCTGAGCTGGCTATGCAGCTCATCACGACGAATGCGCGCGCGCTCTTCCGCCCCGCTGTCGGCACGAACGCCAATGTCCTGCAGCTCTTTCTGCAGGTCGTTTAACAGCTCTTTCTTGGTGTCGAAGGAGCTTTTCAGCGAAGCCAGTACCTGGTTGTACTGGTTCAGCTGAGCGGAGTGGCTGCGCATCGCTTCGCGAGCGCGGGTACGTTCCGCTTCCGCCTGCTCAAGGCGCTGGCGCAGTTTTTCATTCAGGTCGCTGTTACCGCTCAGCATTTCAGCCGAATCGGAGTAGCCGAAGTGCGCACGACGCTGCACCACTTCCGTCAGGGCAAACGCCTGCTGACGCGCTTCGCGCTGCACCTGCTGCGACCAGGCATAATCTTCTTTTAACTGCTCGAACTGTTCCGGGTCGCTCTGCAGTACAGACACGACGGGCTCCAGCTTCGCCAGCTGGTTGCCGTGCTGCTGCACGAAGCGCGCGGCTTCCTGGGCTTCATCCAGACGTTCCTGGATCTCATCCACGCGGTCGGCCAGCGTGTCATCAGCCAGCAGGTTCAGGCGCGGCAGAATGCGGTTAAGGGCAGCGACGCCCTCTTTCGCCTGTTCGAACTGGACGCGGCTCTGCTGGTTGTCACTTTCATGACTGGCAATCGCGCGCTCCAGCTCGCCACGGCGGGTGTTGAGCTTGCGGATTTCCGCTTCCGGGTCGGCTTCAAACGCCACGCCCAGATGGCTGCCGATAAAGCGGCTGAACGCCTGGTGCAGACGCTGGGTTTTCTGTACGTCAAACGACAGAGTAGCAAAGCGTTCAGACAGCGTTTCACGCTCGGCGTGGAGGCTTTCGATGCGGCTTTCGCGCGCGGCGCGGCCAAACAGCGGCAGTTCCGGGAAGCGGGAGTAACGCCACTGGCGATCGGCGATTTTCACCACCACCGCTTTTTCCAGCTCGTCAACGCTGAAAACGCTGTCATCGAACGACTGCGGATCCCCTTCGATCAGGTAGAGATCTTCCGGGCAATCTTCCAGCCCTGCGAGCTGCTCAGAAATCAGCGACAGATCCGGCACCACAATTGCGTTGCGGGATGGACCGTACAGCGCGGAGAAGTACGGCGCATCGTCCAGGCCAACGTCATCGTAAATCTCAGACAGCAGTACGCCGCCAAAACGCTCGGCTAACGTGTTCAGACGCGGATCTTCTGACCCGCCCGGCTGGCTTAAGCGCTCGATTTCTTCATCGACGTCACGCTTGCGGGCACCCACTTCGTCACGTTCAACAATGGCTTCGCGCTCGCGCTCCAGCAGCTGTTGCAGGTATTCGGTCACCTGCTGGCTGGATTCGAACTGCTCGCCACATTGTTCGCTGAGCTGGTTCAGGCTGCTTTGCGCTGCCAGCCAGACCGGCGCACGCTGCAGGAGCGCCTTCGAACGGGACTGAAGCTGCTCCAGCTCCTGACGCAGCGTCATACGCTGTTCGCTGGCATTTGATACGGTATCGGACAGGGCCGCAATACGCGCTTCCAGCTCCTGATGCAGGGCCTCAAGCTCGTCGAAATCGTAATGTTTACCCTGACGCTTGCAGAACTCAGCCAGCAGACGTTCGGCTTCCTGCTGCTCGCGCAGGCGCTGTTCCAGCTCGTTCAGGCGCATACGCAGCGGCTGCACCTGCTCGGCCAGATGGCGCTGGTTGACGCCGTCGCGCAGCAGTTCACGGGCAACGTCCCAGGCTTCGCTACGCGCCAGCGGGCCGTTAATGGCAACTACCAGCTGATAAGCCTGCTCAAACTGGCTGTGCGCCGTTTGCGCGACGCTCATTTTCTGTTCAAGCGAGAGCAGTTTCTCGGTGGCTTCCTGCTCTTTGGCCTGGAAGGTGTCCAGCCACTCGTCGGCACTTTCCGGCGTCAGATCCGGCAGATGACACAGCTCTTTCGCACGCTGTAGCGCCTGCAGCGCCTGGTTGTACTGAATCGCACGCGTCTGCTGCACGTCCAGCGCCTGCTGGTAGTCCGCAAGCTGGCTTTTCAGCTCGTCCACTTCCAGCTCGGCGGCTTCGGCGCGGGCTTCGTTCTCTTCCTGCATCTCGGCGGCTTCGGCCACCACTTCATTCTGCTCTTCGAGACGAATTTGCAGCTCATCGAGGTCCGCTTCGTAGCGCTCGATCTTTTCCTGCTGACGCAGCGCGGTCTGCACCAGGTTCAGGTGATCGCTGGCGGCCTGGTAGTCGGCTTCCAGGTCGCCCTCGGCACCGTTGTGCTCACCCAGCTCGCGCGCCATTTCGACGTGCTTGTACTGCTCGGCCACCAGCTGTTTACGGGAGGTAAACAGCTCGCGGCGATATTCTAATGCCTGATCGAGATGGACGCGGCGCTCGTTGGCGTGGCGCATGTAGTCCGCCGCCACGTAGTTGGTCGCTTCGCTGATCAGATGTTTAAACAGGTCGCGGTCAGACTGGGTAACGCGAATCGCTTCCAGCGTCATGCGGTTTTCACGCAGTGCCGCCTCCATGTCCTGGAAGGCCTTACGCACGCCGCTGTTTTCCGGCAGCAGGTAGTCACGCAGGGAACGGGTAATGGCGCTGGAGATACCGCCGTACAGGGACGCTTCGATCAGACGGTAGTATTTACTACGGTCTGAAGCGGTGCGCAGACGGCGCGCCACCACGCCCAGATCGAACATCAGGGAGTGGTAGTCGGTAATGGAGTTGAACTGCTTAAACTGCACCCCTTCGATGGCTTCAAGCTTGTCCTTCAGCTCCTGCAGCGTCAGGACGCGCGCCTGGCGTTCATTCAGCGTTTCCGTCAGCAGCGCGGTCGGCTGTACGGAGGTTGGCAGTCCCTGAATGGCGAACGGTTTGATATCCACTTTACGGTCGCGGCCGGCAACCTGTTGCAGACGTACGCCCACCACTACGCGCTGGTGACGGGAGTTGATGACGTCCAGCACGGAATAACAGACGCCCGCTTTCAGCTTACCGTGCAGGCCTTTATCGCGGGAGCCGCTTGTCGCGCCCGCTTCGGTGGTGTTACGGAAGTGAAGCAGCGTCAGGTCGGGGATCAGCGCCGTTACAAACGCCGCCATGGTGGTGGATTTACCTGCCCCGTTACCACCGGAGAGCGTCGTGACCAGCTCATCCAGATCGAAGGTTCGGGCAAAGAAGCCGTTCCAGTTAATCAGCGTCAGTGAGCGAAATTTACCGCGTTCAATCATTACTCTTCCTCCCCGCTATCCGGCAGATTCTCTTCATGCTCATCATTGAGCTGCAAATGGTTTTCCACCGGCATCGCTTCACCGTCGCGGATCATGCGAAGCTGCGCTTCACGCGCGTCATCGCCCGCACGCACGTCGGCGCCGAAGCGGAAGACCGATTCCGTGATGCGGAATTTGCTGCTGTCGTGGCCCATAAACCAGACCATCCCCAGACGGCGCAGACGGTTCAGGGAAGAGCGAACCTTTTCCTGTAATTTCTGACGGTCTAGATCCGACCCCGTCGAACGGTTATTCACCAGCTTAAGCAGCTTGCTCTCATCCGCCAGCGTCAGCAGTTCATCGTACAGCTCCTGCTGGGTGAAGATGCCTTCATTTGCCAGGCGTTCCGGGCTGAGGTAGAGATAGCAAAGAATTTTGCCAACCATCATGTCCAGCTCGGAGAGCACGGAGCGCGGGATCAGGGTCGTGGAACGCGGGCGCAGATAGAAAAAGCCTTCCGGCGCGCGGATAAGCTCCACGTTATAGCGGGCGTAAAACTCTTCCAGGTACTCCTGGAAGTCCATCAAAAAGGCGTGATTATCCAGCTCGTCCAGGCCAATGTGACGACCGGCACGCAGCTGGCTGTCCAGCGCCGGAAATAACGGATTCGCCAGCGCCTGTGCCAGCTTAACTGGCATCACTTGTTCAATATTTGTCAATGACATGCGCCTGTACCTTGGCTCCGTAATCGTTAATTGGCTGCCACTTCGGCGGCAGTCCGGTGAAGTCTGCTTGCGCAATACCCAGGCGCACCGCCTGGTCTACCACAATGCGGGCAACGTCGAAGTGGCGCGCGCGCGGATATTGCGCCAGATAGTCGCGCACCACGAGCCCAAGATCCAGCGGCGCTTGTCTGGTTTTGTAGACGGCGAGCTGTTCTTCGATCATCGCCGCAAGTTGCTCACGAATTTCGTTGAATTCTTCGTACTCCAGATCCGGCGGCAGTTCACCGGTGACCTCTTCATCGCGCAGCGCCATCTCTTCGTCGCGCATATCCAACAGACGATCGGCATTGGCATAGGTCAGCGCCCACGGTGCATCAAAGTAGGTCTGTACCGACTGACGAAGACGCTGAGCAAAGACGCGGTTTTTATCCATATCAATCGCGGTACGGATAAATTTATGCACGTGGCGGTCATAGCCGATCCACAGATCGATCGACTGCTGGCCCCAGCTGATAATGCGGTCAAGTTTGCTCTGCAGATCAAACACCAGACGGTCGATAAAATGCAGATCGTCGTGCGCCAGGGTCGCATCCTGGATGCGAAGCAGGTTGGCCTGCAGCTTGTCCCCTGCTGCCTCCAGCGTATCCTGCAGCTCACGCAGCGTACCGGAGGTTTCTGACAATAAAAGTTCACAGCTGGAGATGGCGGCACGCCAGTCTTTGTTCAGCAGCTGCGCGATATCATCTTTCACCTGCTGCTGCTGCTCGTCCATCAGACGCTGAGTGAGATCAATACTGTCGAAAATCTCGGCCACCGAGTATTTCAGCGGCGCGTAAACGTTGCGGTGCCAGTGGAATTCGTCACCGTTTTCATCGGCCGCGTCGGCGGCACGTTTAAGCTCACCCGCCACGATCGAGAGCTGCATGGAGAGACGCAGCGTGGAAAATTCGCGCTGGCGAATGTAGTAGTCGGTGATGCCGATGCCCAGCGGGGTCAGGCGATAGATGGCGTTTCCTTCCGCCTGCTCGCTGGTAAAGCGGTTCAGCAGACGTTGACGCACCATATCGTTGATTGCGTTATTGGCACGCACGCTAATGGTTTCGCTGGTTTGCTCAAACGCATCACTGACGTGGCGGAACGCATCCACCAGTTCACCCTCGCTCATTTCACCATCCAGCCGTTCGCCGTTCAGCGTGGCAACCGCCAGCAGGAAAGAGAGTCTGTCTACCGGCAGCGAGATGGAGAAATCGTTTTTCCTGGCCCAGGCAACCAGTTCGGGGACTGTCTGGGAAAATTCACTCATAGGTTATCCTTGCATCTGCGGCTTGTGCGCGGTGACGTGAATATAGCGGCCAAGGCTGACGAACGGCTCCTGGCGGCAATACCGCGTTTCTAATTCTGTTAAGGTGTCAAAACAGTCACGCTGTTTGTGTTTTTCACGCAGATAATCATGAAACACCCTGACGCCCGTCTTCCCGACGATCTGCCAGCCAATCTCTTCCAGCCAGCCGTAAACCTGCTGCGGATCGCGCGGATAGTCCGGGGAAAGCGTGCGTTTTTTCTTTTTCGGCATCCCGACCTGAACATAGTCGAAGTTCCCTGCCACCATGTTGTGCATCAGGAAGCCGTTAGCATTGTAGAACATCAGCGACAGCGTACCGCCCGGACGTAACATTGACCACAGGGTTTGTAACACGCTTTGCGGATCGGCAACCCACTCCAGCACCGCATGAAACAATATCAGATCAACCTGGGTTTCCAAATGCTGCGCGATGTCCTGAGCGGCGCATTGTATAAAATGCATGTTGTCGCTCACACCTTTCTCTTCTGCCGCACGCGTCGCGCGGGCGACCATTTCAGCAGAAAGATCGCAAAGCGTGACGTGATGACCGCGTTCAGCCATTTTTATCGCCGTCTGCCCTTCACCGCCTCCGGCGTCCAGCACGCGCAATGTTTGACCACCGAACGTCGCCAGAATAGTGTCCAGATCCTGCCAGAGGATCGTCTGACGGAGCTGCCCTTTCGTGGTGCCATAAATGTTGCGCGAAAACTTTTCCGCGATGTCATCAAAATTGCGATCCCGCATTGGGAGAGTTCCACTCGCTAACTGCAAAACCGCTATTTTGTCACACCCGCGCGGAGAATGAACCTCTCTGGTGTAATATCACCGGTAATCATCTGCTGTATGGTCAAAAAAGGAACCAAAAAGGATGCTTTTTACCCTTAAGAAATATGTTGGAGGGATGATGCTTCCCCTTCCGCTGCTGCTTATCATCATCGCGCTGGGGCTGGCGCTGGTGTGGTTTAGTCGCTTTCAGAAGAGTGGCAAAACGCTTATTACGTTCGGCTGGCTGGTCCTGCTGCTGCTGAGCCTGCAGCCAGTGGCGGATGGACTGCTGCGCCCCATCGAAAACAGGTACCCTACGTGGCAGGGAAACCAGAAAGTTGATTACATCGTTGTGCTGGGCGGCGGGTATACCTGGGACCCTGACTGGGCCCCCAGTTCGAACCTGATCAACAACAGCCTGCCACGGCTAAACGAAGGTATTCGCCTGTGGCTGGCGAATCCGGGATCAAAAATGATCTTCACCGGCGCAGCGGCCAAAACCAACCCGGTGAGTACGGCTGAAGCGGGGGCCAGAATCGCGGAATCGCTCGGCGTACCGCGTTCCTCTATCATCACGCTGGACAGCCCAAAGGATACCGAGGAAGAGGCTGCCGCGGTGAAGCAGGCGATTGGCGATGTTCCGTTCTTACTGGTGACCTCCGCCTCGCACCTGCCAAGAGCGATGATTTTCTTCGAGAAGCAAGGTTTGCACCCGCTTCCCGCACCGGCAAACCAGATGGCCATCAGCGCGCCGCTCAACCCATGGGAACGGGTGATCCCCTCTCCGATGTGGTTGATGCATAGCGATCGCGTTGGCTACGAGACGCTCGGACGCCTCTGGCAGTGGCTGAAAGGCTCGTCAGGCGAGCCAGGGCAAGAGTGATTTAGCCGCCAGATCGAAGTTGGCGCGATTGAAACGTCCGGTGTTGACCAGCTGCGCCACTTCGTCCCAGAGCAGATAAAGCCAGCGACGCCAGAGAAACGCCTCTGCAACGGGCGCGCGTTGAAGGTAGTGCCACAGTAAACCTTCCGCCGCCCCGCTGTCGCTGAGCCTGAACAGCTCATATTCCCGCGGTGCCCAGAGCATGATCCCCGGCCCTAGCATCGCCAGGAGCTGATCGCTGCGGGAGTCTTTGAGCATACTGCGCAGAGTAAAATTGCCGTGGATCAGCACGCAGTTGTCGTTAAAGCCGTCGAACAGCGCCGGTAAGCACTCGCGGGTGCGAAACAGAATACGTTTGTCCTGCATGGTCAAACCGGTATTGTTGAACTGGTTAAGCGTCCCCCACAGCACTTCCACCCGCTGGCGATACCACAGCGGCCACAGGTTTTCCTGGGTGCTGTCAACCGGACCAACAAGCCCGCGGCTATCCTGTCGGTGCCAGGCCAGCAGCGCCTCAACAATCTGGTCTTTCAGCTGTTCCCAGCGTTCCGGCGTACGCGCGGGCGCTTCTACCGGCACACCGCGTAAACGCTCAATCAGCAGTACGTCCGGGCCGGGATGTTCCTCGTGGGTCATCACGCCGTACACGGTCGGCATACGGACGGTTCCCTCCCGTGCCAGCATCGACATTTTCCAGGCAAGCTGCCTGGCGACGCCCGGCGACGAGAAGCTTCGTGCCATCAGCGGCATCGGGTTGCCCTGGCCGTCATACAACGACCAGAGCGCGGTATCGACCTTTTCACTCACGCATTCGACCCGGCTTAACTTCTCACCCAGCAGATGGCTAAGTTCGGCACGCAGCTGTTCCATATGAGATTACCCCCATTAAGACTACTGCTTTTATAATGAGCGCACAGCGTGAAGATGTCACCCGGAAGAGATCAATTAGGGTAAAGAAAGGGGAATTTGCGGGGAGAGGACATCCCTCCGAAAGGAGGGATGCAGGCGGGATTAGCGCAACTCGGCGCGGACGCGCTCAAGATCTTCTGGGGTATCAACGCCCGTTCCCGGTACTTCGCGGGCAACGGCAACGTGGATTTTTTCGCCATACCAGAGCACGCGAAGCTGCTCCAGCATTTCGATATGCTCCAGCGGGCTCGGCGCCCAGGCTACATAGCGGCGAATAAAGCCGGCGCGATAGCCGTAGATCCCAATATGACGCAGGAAAGAATCACCGATGGTCTCTTTAGAGAGCGCAAAGCGATCGCGATCCCACGGAATCGTAGCGCGGGAGAAATAAAGCGCATAGCCTTCGGCATCCATCACCACCTTCACCGCATTCGGATTGAATGCCTCTTCAGCATGGTGAATAGGCACCGCGAGCGTCGCCATACCGACCTGACGCTGCGCCAGGTTTTCCGCCACCTGACGGATAATAACGGCCGGGATCATCGGCTCGTCGCCCTGCACGTTTACGATGACCGTATCGTCACTGAAACCACATTTCTCAACCACTTCCGCCAGACGCTCGGTGCCGGACTGGTGATCGGCGCGGGTCATGCACACCTCACCGCCTGCGGCCTCAACCGCACGGGCGACATCAGGATGATCGGTTGCAACGATAATGCGGTCGGCACCGGACTCACGCGCCCGCTCAAGGACATGCACAATCATCGGCTTGCCGTTGATATCTACCAGCGGTTTACCCGGCAGACGCGTTGAGGCATAACGTGCAGGAATAATGACAACAAAACTCATGGTTTGCTCTCTTCTGCCACCAGGGAACGGGCTTCATTTTCCAGCAGTACCGGAATGCCGTCACGCAGCGGGAAGGCCAGACTGTCCAGCTTGCAGATCAGCTCCTGTTTGTCCTGGCTGTAGTAAAGTTTGCCGTTGCATACCGGGCAGGCAATAATTTCAAGTAAACGGTGATCCATAGTTCCTCCGTATGGGTAATCGCTAAAGCTTAACACATTCCCTTTTCAGGGCGTGCCTGTTTCCCAGCCACTTCGACAGGATGTGAATAACCCGTCAGGTACCCGGCCAAGCGTTACGTCGCGAGCCTCCTGCCAGCGCGCGAACTCGCTAATGGCGGACGATAACCCTTTTTCCAGGCTCGCCGTGACCCTGATGCCTTCTTGCAGATAAAGGGCAATGACTTCAAGCGTGCCGGTCTTGCGGTGCATTTTGGCATCCATGCGCCCGACCAGTTGTCCCTTGTGCAGCAGCGGTAAAACAAAGTAGCCGTATTGCCGCTTTGGCGCCGGGGTATAGCATTCCAGCCGGTAGCTGAAGTCAAACAGCTGCTCGGCGCGTTTTCTGTCCCAGACAACCGGGTCGAACGGCGACAATACCGCGCTGTGGGTCGCCTGAAGTTTCCCCTCCAGAGCCTCGGGCAGCAGAGGGACAAGATCCGCATGCAGCCACATTTCTCCCAGCGTTTCCACCATAACGGGAACAACTCGCTGTTCGCGCTGCCACATCTCAAGCAGAGGCTTCAGCGCAGGCTGACGGAGGCGGTAATAGTCTGCCAGCCATTGCGGACGGAAAATGCCCAGGCTGCGGGCGCTGTTCTCCAGCATGATGGCCTCGGCCGCCTCCTGAGTAAGCAGATCCCGCTCGTCGTCCCAGTGAGGCATCACGCGATGCGTCAGATCATAAACGCGCTGAAAATTACGCCGTTCAATGACCATGACTTTGCCTGACGTGAACAACCCTTCAAGATGACGCTTGTGCGGCTTCCACTCCCACCATCCGCCTGCACCTTTGCGCGGATGTTCAAAATCGGCGGATCGAACGGGGCCGTTTTCCTGAATATGGCTGATAAGCTGCTCTATTTCGGCCTCATGTTCCTCCATCCACGCCTGCCGGTATTTCCATCCCATCTTTTCCGGAGCAAGCATACGGTGACGTACCAGGGCGAAATCGCTACGGGGCAGGAAGCAGGCTTCGTGGGCCCAGTACTCCATCAGCTCCCCTTTGGAGAGCGCCTCATCCAGCCACTGCGGAGGATAACTCCCCAGGCGGCTAAACAGCACCAGGTAAGGGCTACGGGCGACAATGTTAATGGTGTCGATTTGGAGCAGCGACATGCGCTGGATGGTAGAGAGGATATCGGCAGGCTGCGCGCGGCGACGGGGCTTTTTGAGCAGCCCCTGCGCGGCAAGGTGTAAATGACGTGCGGCTGAAAGCGAGAGTTGCGGTAAAGACATGCGTTTTCCTGTCAGTCAAAGCGCCACCAGAACCGCGTAAGCCTCTACTGCACCAACGCAATCAGTTCCTTAAGCAATTGTTCCGGCTGTTCGCCGCTGAGTTCAGCGTCAACCGGCAGATACCACCAGTTTTCTTTCGCAAAGGCACGGCATTTCACCGCATCTTTTTCGGTCATAATGAGCGTCTGGCCAGGCGCGGTAAGCGCCTCAACCTGTTCTGACACCAGCGCCTGATGGTCGGCCAGCGGAACGCGTTTTTCCAGCCGGGCGCCACACTGTTCCAGCGTCGCGAAGAAGCGCGGCGGATGACCAATACCCGCCATTGCCACCAGCGAAGGCAGTTCTGCAACCGCCCGGCGTTCACCCGTCACCAGGTTGACCGCCATTCCCGGTAACAGACGCATAGGAATTTCACCCGCCTCGGCTTCACCGCCGTTAACAATCACCGCATCAACGGACTTCAGACGCGAAGCGCGTTCACGCATGGGGCCAGCGGGCAGCCACCAGCCGTTGCCGAAACGACGCACGCCGTCGATAACTACAATCTCTTTATCACGCGCCAGAGCGTAATGCTGCAGGCCATCGTCAGTAATAATGATTTGTACTGCATGCGCGGCAAGCAGCGCCTGCACGGCGTCGCTGCGCACCGGGGAGACCGCAACCGGCGCGCCGGTACGCTGGAAAATCAATACTGGCTCATCACCCGCTTCTGCGGTCGTGGTTTCCGCCGACAGCAGCAATGGGTAGTGCGCCGCTTTACCACCATACCCACGCGACACCACGCCGGGGCGGATGCCGCGTTTTTGCAACTGCTCCACCAGCCAGATCACCACTGGCGTTTTGCCGTTGCCGCCCGCCGTGAGGTTACCCACCACGACTACCGGAACCGGCGCGCGCCAGGCACGCTTGATCCCCAGACGGTAAAACAGGCGAATAATGCCGCTCACCAGGCCGTACAGCCAGGAGAGCGGCAAAAGCAGCAGCCACAGCGGGGATTCACCGGACCAGATGCGTGCAATCATTCGCCGAACTGCATCTTATGAAGCTGGGCGTAAACGCCACGATGTTCCAGCAGATCGGCATGGCTTCCGCGTTCAACAATGATGCCGTCCTCAACCACGACGATCTCATCTGCCTGCTCAATAGTGGACAGACGGTGCGCAATCACCAGCGACGTACGGTTCTTTTGCAGTTCATCCAGCGCCGACTGAATCGCGCGTTCAGATTCCGTATCCAGTGCAGATGTTGCTTCGTCCAGGATCAGTATCGGGCTATCGCGCAGCAGCGCGCGCGCAATGGCGATACGCTGGCGCTGACCGCCGGAGAGCAGTACCCCGTTTTCACCGATTATCGTGTCCAGACCGTTATCCATCTTGTTGATAAAGTCCATTGCATACGCCATACGCGCGGCGTTCTCAATCTGCTCGCGGCTGTACTCGTCAGTGCGTGCATAAGCAATGTTGTTGGCAACCGTATCGTTGAAGAGATGCACGTTCTGAGAAACCAGCGCAACCTGGTTACGCAGCGACTGCAGGGTGTACTCCCGCAGGTCGTGACCATCCAGCAGGATCTCACCTTCGTTAATATCGTAGAAACGAGTGATGAGGCTCGCAATGGTGGATTTACCGGAGCCGGAGCGGCCTACCAGCGCAACGGTTTTACCTGCCGGAATCGTCAGGTTGATATTGCGCAGAGCCGGCGTTTCGCGGCCTGGATAGGTGAAGGTCACGTTGCGGAACTCCACGTCGCCACGCGCGCGCTCTACCTCGCGTGTACCTTCGTCTTTTTCCTGTTCAGAATCCAGAATGCTGAACAGCGTCTGGCAGGCGGCCATCCCGCGCTGGAACTGGGCGTTCACGTTCGTCAGGGATTTCAGCGGGCGCATCAGGGCAATCATCGAGGAGAAGACTACGGTGATAGTACCCGCCGTCAGCGTTTCCATTACGCTCGGGAAGCTTGCCGCATAAAGAACGAACGCCAGCGCCAGTGAGGCAATCAGCTGAATGATCGGGTCAGAGATGGAAGAGGCCGAGACCATCTTCATCCCCTGCAGACGCATTTTGTTGCTGACTTTGTCAAAGCGTTTGGTTTCAACTTCCTGACCGCCGAAGATCAACACTTCTTTGTGCCCTTTCAGCATCTGTTCTGCGCTGGTCGTCACCTGCCCCATGGTGTTCTGCATATTCTTACTGATATTGCGGAAGCGCTTTGAGACGACGCGGATAGCAATGGACACGACCGGTGCCAGCACGATAAGGATCAGCGACAGCTGCCAGCTGTAATAGAACATCATTGCAAACAGACCGATGATCGACGCTCCTTCGCGCACGACGGTAATCAGCGCGCTTGAAGAGGAGGAGGCAACCTGCTCTGAATCGTAGGTAATACGAGACAGCAGCGTCCCGGTGGATTGCTTGTCAAAGAATGAGACCGGCATGCCCATCATGTGGCTGAACAGACGACGGCGCATGGTCATAACCACTTTCCCGGAAACCCAGGAAATGCAGTAGCTGGAGATATAGCTGGTGATACCACGTAAGATCATCAGCCCGATAACCACCAGAGGCATCCATAGCAACACTGAGCGATCCGTTTTACCAAAACCGTCGTCCAGTAACGGTTTGAGGAGCGATAACATAAAAGTATCGCTGGCTGCGTTGAGGATTAACGCTACACCCGCCACGATCAGGCCTGCTTTAAAGGGAGCAATCATCGGCCAGAGTCGGCGGAAGGTTTGCCACGTGGAGAGATCTTTGTCGTTATGCATTCAAAAAACCAGCATTTGTTGAAATAGCCGCATATTCTACCCGTTATCTACGGGCGCGCCAAACCACTGATGATACCAGCGGGGTAAAAATTGATCCCGCACGCGCCGGATTTGCCAGCGATGGTGCGAAAATGTCACCGATATTTGCCCGGAATGGGGGGTATCGTGCCAGATATATCCCTCTTTTCGATAGCGCCGGACTACTTTAGCCGACGGGAATCGCCATGCGTTATAGCGGGCCGCTGAATCCAGCGCAATCTCCCCTTCCAGGCGCTGTACCAGCGGCAATGAAGACGAGGTATTGCTACCGTGATGAGGTACCTGTATGAGGGTGGACGTTAGATGCTGCCAGTAATGGCTAAGCATAGCCTGTTCTGCCTGTGCTTCAATGTCTCCCGTCAGCAGAACGCTTTGCTCGCCGTCGTCAATTTTTACCACGCAGGAGTGATTGTTACCCTGAGCCGGATAATTTTCAGTGGGCCAGTGGACGGTGAACGTTAACCCCTGCCATTGCCATCTTTGCCCGCGAAAGCAGGGACGATGCCCGGTCTGGTGCAACGGACTTCTTACCCATATTTCGGGCCATGTTTTTTGCAGCGATACAAGGCCTCCCGCATGGTCGAGATGCTCATGGCTGAGAATAACGCCTTCCGGCTGCAGATGATGCCAGCGCAGCCATGGAATAATTAACCGCTGTGCACTATCCCCGCCCGGCCAGGCAAGCCCGGTATCGTAAAGAATGGCTTTTCCCTGTCGTTCAATAACCATTGCCAGTCCCTGCCCCACGTCCAGCATATGGAGCGTCCAGGCGTCGCTTTTCGCCGTCCGCCAGAGGGGAGAAGCCAGCAAGACACTTCCCGCCAGACAAACGGCAGGAACGGTTTTCCAGGCACGGAAACGCCAGCCGATGAGGATAAGCCACGGCAGTAACGTCATGTACCGCCAGCGCTGGTCCACACTCTGCCAGCCGTCTGGCAGGCGCATCAGCAACCAGAACAACCCGGTAAGCGTCTTATCGGCTGCATACCAGATGCCGCTTTCCAGCCCCGCCAGCGGCAGCAGATGGAGCAGCATGCCGAGTAAAATCAGCGGTACGCAGACAAACGTCACCAACGGAACGGCAAAGAAGTTGGCGATCAACGATGAAATGCTAAAGCCATGGAAAATCAGAACCTGTAGCGGCATGAGAAGTAACAGCATGCCGACCTGCAGATATACAAGGGTCAGCAGCGGACGTATCCGGCGAGCCCACTGCCAGTGAGGAAGCGGCAACCACTGAAACCAGAAAATCAGCGCGGCGACGGCAAATGCAGACAAAAGCAGACTCTGCGAAAGTATGGCTAAGGGATCGCTTATCAGGATCGCCGCGACACAGCAGCTCCACACCTGCCATGGAGACCATTGCCGGGAACCGATCCGCAGCGCCGCCAGTACAGCAAGTGCGATGACCGTGCGTAATGCGGGCGGTTGCAAACCGGTCAGCCAGGCGTAGAAAGCAGCAAAGAATAACCCTGCCAGCAGAGGCATTTGCCAGTTGACCCGATGGCAAGGTAATAAAAACTGAAGCCCGCGCACAAGAAACCAGACGATGGAGGCCGCCAGCGCGATATGCAGACCCGAAATCGCCATCAGATGCAGCGTGCCGGTTTCACGCATCAGGTCTTTTATTTCCCTGGGGACATCCAGACGTTCTCCCATGCCCAGCCCGAGGATAACCGCGCCCCAGCGATAAACTGAAAGTCGGTTTTGCAGCGATGTCAGGTATTGCGCTCGCAGGCTGCAGCGTCCATCGATGAGTTCTGCATGGGTAAAACGCCCACTTAGCGTTTGATGGCGGGCAATAGCGCTGCGCTGGGGGTCATACCCTCCGTCGTTCAGTTCGCCGTGTACAGGCCTGAGCCGGAGCGTCATCGCCCAGCGCTGACCGGCACACGCTTTCTGCGGCAGATAATGACCATAAAGCGTGACGCCCGGTGACGCCCACCAGCGCTGGCCATCAACGGTGAGTATTTTTCCCTGATGCACAGTGGCACCATCAGTCGCGGCGATCTCCACCTCGGCCTGCACGGCACCTGCGGTTAAATGCTGCATCGGCCAGACGCTCTCTTGCGCGGCCAGAATGCCCCACACGCAAAATAACAGCGTCAACCCCACATACTTCAGCCGTACGTTTTGGCGTGCGGCTAGTGCAACCCCGCCAGCCATCATTATCCAGATGGTATAACGCGATGGCAGTTCAGGTAACCAGAGTAACGGGGCTATCGCCAGAATGGCGCAGATACCTAAAGCGGGAATTCCCATTGCTACCTCCCTGTTTCTGGGTGGCAGTATGCGGGCAGATCGAGCGGGGTGTCAGGTATGAAAAATGCAATCTACAGCAAGCGCTGCAAGGTTTTTAGCGCGTTGCAGAAAACGCAACTTAAAATGCGAGACACCTTCAGAATGAAAGTGACGGAGACAAAAAAAGCACCCGCAGGTGCTTTCTTTCGAACCCAGTTTAACCGGCTGGCTAAACTCAGTTGCCGTAAATATTGGCGCGATCGCGCAGTTCTTTACCCGGCTTAAAGTGTGGAACGTACTTCCCTTCCAGCTCGACTTTATCACCAGTTTTCGGGTTACGCCCGGTACGTGGAGCACGATAGTGCAGAGAAAAACTACCGAAACCGCGGATTTCAATGCGCTCGCCCTGGGCAAGAGTGGAGGCCATATGCTCCAGCATCTCTTTTACGGCATCTTCCACTGCCTTGGCAGGGATATGCGGTTGCTGACTGGCAAGTCTTTCAATCAATTCTGACTTGGTCATGATTCCTCCGGTTCCTTTCAAACCAATTAGCTGAACAGCTCATTAAACAAGGGCGGCCGTAGCCGCCCTTTGTTATTGATTACAGGACGAATCCTGCAATCTGTCAAGTCTGCTCATCATCCTTCGCGCTGTAAATACGTTACAGCTCAAATGATGCTGAGAACCTGATATTACTCGCCTTTAGCTGCTTTGAAAGCTTCAGCCATTGCGTTGTTAGAGAAGTTTGCATCTTCCTGTTTGTTAACAGTTGCGATTGCATCTTTCTCATCAGCTTCGTCTTTAGCACGTACAGACAGGCTGATTGCACGGTTCTTACGGTCAACACCGGTGAACTTAGCTTCAACGTCGTCGCCTACGTTCAGAACCAGAGTGGCATCTTCAACGCGGTCACGTGAAGCTTCAGAAGCGCGCAGGTAACCTTCAACGCCGTCAGCCAGTTCTACGGTTGCGCCTTTAGCGTCAACTGCAGTCACTTTACCGTTTACGATTGCGCCTTTCTTGTTCAGTGCAACCCAGTTGTTGAACGGATCTTCTGCGAGCTGTTTAACGCCCAGGGAGATACGCTCACGCTCTGCGTCAACCTGCAGAACAACTGCAGCGATTTCGTCGCCTTTTTTGTATTCACGAACTGCTTCTTCGCCTGCAACGTTCCAGGAGATGTCAGACAGGTGAACCAGGCCATCGATGCCGCCGTCCAGGCCGATGAAGATACCGAAGTCAGTGATAGACTTGATTTTACCTTCAACACGGTCGCCCTTGTTGTGGGTTTCCGCGAACTGCTGCCATGGGTTGTTTTTGCACTGCTTCAGGCCCAGGGAGATACGACGACGTTCTTCGTCGATATCCAGAACCATCACTTCCACTACATCACCAACGTTAACAACTTTGGATGGGTGGATGTTTTTGTTGGTCCAGTCCATTTCGGAAACGTGCACCAGGCCTTCAACGCCTTCTTCGATTTCAACGAAGCAGCCGTAGTCGGTCAGGTTGGTTACGCGACCAGTCAGTTTAGTACCTTCTGGGTAACGCTTAGCGATAGCTACCCATGGATCTTCGCCCAGCTGTTTCAGGCCGAGGGATACACGAGTACGCTCGCGGTCGAACTTCAGCACTTTAACAGTGATTTCGTCGCCCACGTTCACGATTTCGCTTGGGTGCTTAACGCGTTTCCACGCCATGTCGGTGATGTGCAGCAGGCCATCAACGCCGCCCAGGTCAACGAATGCGCCGTAGTCAGTGAGGTTCTTAACGATACCTTTGACTTCCATGCCTTCCTGCAGGTTTTCCAGCAGCTGATCGCGTTCTGCGCTGTTTTCGGATTCGATAACGGCACGACGGGAAACAACAACGTTGTTACGCTTCTGGTCCAGCTTGATTACTTTGAACTCAAGCTCTTTGCCTTCGAGGTGCAGGGTGTCACGGACTGGACGAACGTCTACCAGTGAACCTGGCAGGAACGCACGAATACCATTCAGCTCAACAGTGAAGCCACCTTTAACTTTGCCGTTGATAACACCGACCACAGTTTCAGCTTCTTCGTAAGCTTTCTCCAGCGTGATCCATGCTTCGTGACGTTTAGCTTTCTCACGAGACAGCAGGGTTTCGCCGAAGCCGTCTTCTACTGCGTCCAGAGCAACGTCAACTTCGTCACCAACCTGGATTTCCAGCTCGCCCTGGGCGTTTTTGAACTGCTCAGCCGGAATGGCGGACTCAGATTTCAGACCGGCGTCAACCAGTACTACGTCTTTGTCGATAGCAACAACAACACCGCGAACGATGGAACCCGGACGGGTTTCGATTTCTTTTAAGGATTCTTCAAACAGTTGAGCAAAAGATTCAGTCATGTTTAATCTTCAGGTTAATATTAACGTCCACCTGGCTCCGTGCCGGATGGGGTTGTTTCACATACCCGCCGTCAATCCATTGCAGCGGGGGTACTGCTAAATCGGTCGCGATTACGCGAGTGCCAGTTTTTGGCGCGCATATTGTAGCGCTTTTTCAATCACTTGCTCAATAGTTAAACTGGTTGAATCCAGAACTAATGCATCTTCTGCAGGAACAAGCGGTGCGACGGCGCGGTTACGATCGCGGTCATCGCGCTCTTTTATCTCGGATAAAAGGCGATCAAAGTTAACACTAAACCCCTTTTCCTGCAACTGAAGCATACGGCGTTGAGCACGTTCTTCCGAAGAGGCGTCAAGGAAGATTTTTACTGGCGCATCAGGGAAGACCACGGTTCCCATGTCGCGTCCATCAGCGATCAGACCCGGGGCTTCACGAAACGCTCGCTGGCGACGCAGCAGCGCCTCGCGAACGCGTGGGAAAGCCGCCACCTGGGAGGCCGCATTAGCGACTTCCTGCGTACGGATTTCGCCGCTCACGTCTTCCCCTTCCAGGATCACTTCCAGGTTGCCATCGGTAGAAACAAAACGCACATCCAGATGCGCAGCCAGCGGTACCAGCGCTTCTTCAGAGGCGACATCCACGTGATGATGCAGCGCAGCCAGCGCCAGCACGCGATAGATTGCTCCCGAATCTAAAAGATGCCATTGCAATGCTTCCGCCATCGCTTTGCACAGAGTACCTTTCCCTGCGCCACTCGGCCCATCAATGGTGATTACCGGGGCAACTGCCGTCATCTTTTTCTCCTTAAATAAGGCATACCGTTAACATGAACGCCGCGCATTATACGCGCCAACGTGCGCAACTGTTACCTTTGCGTGCAAATTACGGAATGATAGAAGCAGAGTGTAGAAGAAATGAGCGGGAAAGATCGTCAGGAAGCGTAAGGAAATGCCGCATCAGGTGATGCGGCAAGACTTCATCATGCCAGGGTGCTAATGCGCGCCAGCTGTTCGAAATAGTCCGGGAAGGTTTTCGCCGTACATTTCGGATCGAGAATGGTCACAGGGGTATCGGACAGCGCCACCAGCGAGAAACACATCGCCATACGGTGATCGTTATAGGTCCCGATTTCAGCAAAGTTCAGTTTTGCCGGAGGGGTAACGCGAATGTAATCTTCGCCCTCTTCTACCTCAGCGCCGACTTTACGCAGCTCGGTTGCCATCGCGAACAGGCGGTCCGTCTCTTTTACGCGCCAGTTATAGATGTTGCGCAGCGTGGTGGTGCCTTTGGCAAACAGCGCCGCCGTGGCAATGGTCATCGCCGCATCCGGGATATGGTTCATGTCCATGTCGATGGCGTTCAGCTCACCGTGGGTACAGGAGATGAAATCATCCCCCCACGTGACAACCGCGCCCATTTTTTCCAGCACGTCAGCAAAACGAATATCGCCCTGCACGCTGTTGCGGCCAATGCCGGTCACTTTTACCGTACCGCCTTTAATCGCGCCAGCGGCAAGGAAATAGGACGCGGATGAAGCATCGCCTTCAACCAGGTAGTTGCCCGGCGACTGGTACTGCTGCGCGCCGCGAACCACGAAACGCTGATAAGACTGGTTTTCAACCTCAACGCCGAAGGTTTTCATCAGATGCAGCGTAATATCAATATACGGTTTGGAAACCAGCTCACCTTTAATCGTGATAACCGTATCCTGCGGGGCCAGCGGCGCGGTCATCAGCAGCGCCGTCAGGAACTGGCTGGAGACGCTGCCGTCAACCTCGACGGTACCGCCGGTAAAGCCCCCGCGCAGACGCAGTGGCGGGTAATTTTCCTGCTCCAGATACTCAATCTGCGCGCCGCCCTGACGCAGGGCATCTACCAGATGGCCGATCGGACGCTCCTTCATGCGCGGCTCGCCGGTCAGCACGATGTTATTGCTCCCGAGGCACAGGGCTGCCGCCAGCGGACGCATCGCGGTACCCGCGTTACCCAGAAACAGCTCAAGCTCGTCACTCGCCTGCAGCGCGCCGCCGTTGCCGGTCACTTCGCAGCGGGTGCGATCGTCAGAGAGTGTGTAATGAACGCCCAACGCTTTCAGCGCATTGAGCATATGGCGCACGTCATCGCTGTCCAGCAGGTTGGTGAGGACGGTGGTGCCGTTTGCCAGAGCTGCCAGCAGCAGAGCGCGGTTCGAGACACTTTTTGAACCAGGCAGATTGATGGTGCCATCTACCCGCGCGATAGGTTGTAACGTCAGGGATTCCATGAAAACTAAACTCTCAACTCAACATAATAAAAACCCCGCAGGGACGCTGCGGGGGTGAAAACAGCAAATTAACCGTGACGACGTTCGAAGTCGATCATGAAATCGGTCAGGGCTTTAACGCCTTCCAGCGGCATGGCGTTATAAATGGAAGCACGCATCCCGCCCACCACACGATGGCCTTTCAGCGCGTGCAGACCCGCCGCGAACGACTCTTCCAGGAACACGCTGTCCAGGCTGCTGTCTGCCAGCTGGAACGGTACGTTCATGCGGGAACGGTTCGCTTTCGCCACATCGTTACGGTAGAAATCGCTCTTGTCGATCGTGCCGTACAGCAGTTCGGCTTTCTGCTGATTGATCTTGTCCATCTGCGCCACGCCGCCGTTTTGCTTCAGCCATTTGAAGACCAGGCCGGAAAGGTACCAGGCAAACGTTGGTGGGGTGTTGAACATGGAGTCGTTGTCATTCAGGACGGTGTAATCCAGGATTGACGGGCAGGACTTATGGGCTTTACCCAGCAAGTCTTCACGCACGATGACGATAGTCAGGCCCGCAGGACCGATATTTTTCTGCGCGCCCGCATAGATAACGCCGTAACGGCTGACGTCTAGTGGCGCAGACAGAATGGTGGAGGAGAAGTCGGCGGCAACCACAACGTCTTTGCCGAAGTCTGGCGTCTCGTCGATGGCAATCCCGTCAATGGTTTCGTTCGGGCAGTAGTGAAGGTAGGCGGCGTTATCAGAAAGCTGCCACTCGCGCATTGGCTTCACGGCGCGCAGACCGTCAACGGTCACTTTGGCGTCAATAACGTTCGGCGTGCAGTATTTGTGCGCTTCTTTTACGGCGCTTGCCGCCCAGTAACCCGCGTCAACGTAGTCAGCCGTCGTTTTGTCGCCCAAGATATTCAGGGGTACGCCAGCAAACTGGCCGCGTCCACCGCCGTGACAGAACAATACTTTGTAGTTCGAGGGAATGTTCAGCAGATCGCGAAAATCCTTTTCTGCCTCTTCCGCCACCTGAATAAACGCTTTACCCCGGTGGCTGATTTCCATCACCGACGTACCCAGACCGTTCCAGTCACACAGCTCCTGTTGAGCCTGTTTGAGTACGTCTGCCGGTAACATTGCCGGACCTGAACTGAAATTAAAAACTTGAGCCATTTCCCCTCACCACGCTAAAAGCCATAAGTTATAACTGTGGATATCGGTTTTATCATTCAGTGACACGCGCCGCAATGTCTAAAACTTATGACCGGGGAAATGTGCCCTTCGTCACACAAAACAATCTGCCGCCTCGTCGTCACAAAACCGACAAAATCGCTGTCAGACGAGGCGTTTAGCCCGGCTAACCTTTGTCCATTCCGGATTTGCACAACGAGGGCATAATTGATGATCGCCCGCATGCATCCCCACAACATGACTACATTTTATACATGCATACTCCCCGGTTTCAGGTATCACCCTGAACCGTTCTACTAACATATCCGGCAGGATACACAGGCCGGGCTTGACGTCGTCATCAGCATAGTAATAGACGCTGATTTGCCCATTGGTTTCCATGATCGCAAGCCGCACCTGTCCGAGCTGTTCAACGCTATTCAGGCGCAGCTCCATGAAGAACTCAAACTCGGTCATATTGGCGCTTTGCACATTTTCCCAGGCCAGCTGACCGTCCTCGACAATAACGACCGGTTTCCCTTCAAGCAGATCTTCCAGCTTTTCACTTTTTGACATCAGCCACATCACCAGCCGGTAAAGCAAGGCGAGGGAAACAAAAACGATAAACACCGGCACCATCGGCACGTCGTCATAAAACGCGACGTCCCCCGCCGCCGAGCCCAGCGTCAGGATGATCAGCACTTCAAACAGCGACATCTGACGAACGCCACGACGGCCGGTAATTTTGAGAAACAGGAAGACGAGTACGAAGGTATACAGGCTGCGCAGCGCCACTTCGCCCAGAAATTCAGGTGGAACTTTATCAAACGCCATCCGCTGGAGATCAAATGCTTTCATTTTTCTATGCCTTAACAGTCAGTTACTGCTACTAAGCATAGCTCAGCCATTTATTTTCGCCGGAGATAGCACCCGTCACGCAAAACCCGTATCATTGCGCGCTTTACGTACGATAAAAGTGAACGCCATGACTCAAACGTTTATCCCCGGCAAAGACGCCGCTCTGGAAGATTCCATCGCTCGCTTCCAGCAGAAACTGACCGACCTGGGCTTTAACATCGAAGAAGCCTCCTGGCTGAACCCGGTGCCTCACGTCTGGTCCGTGCACATTCGCGACAAAGACTGCGCGCTCTGCTTTACCAACGGTAAAGGTGCGACGAAAAAAGCGGCACTGGCCTCTGCGCTGGGTGAGTATTTTGAGCGTCTGTCCACCAACTATTTCTTCGCTGACTTCTGGCTGGGTGAAACCATCGCCAACGGCCCGTTCGTTCACTATCCGAACGAAAAATGGTTCCCGCTGACCGAAGACGATGAACTGCCGGAAGGCATTCTGGATGGCCGTCTGCGTGCCTTCTACGATCCGGAAAACGAACTGACCGCCAGCATGCTGATCGATCTGCAGTCTGGGAATGAAGAACGTGGGATCTGCGCCCTGCCGTTCACCCGTCAGTCTGACGAGCAGACCGTCTATATCCCGATGAACATCGTCGGCAACCTGTATGTGTCCAACGGTATGTCCGCCGGTAACACCCGCAATGAAGCGCGCGTGCAGGGCCTGTCTGAAGTGTTCGAGCGTCATATCAAAAACCGCATTATTGCCGAATCCATCAGCCTGCCTGAAATTCCGGCAGACGTGCTGGCGCGCTACCCGGGCGTGGTGGAATCCATCGCCAAACTGGAAGCGGAAGGTTTCCCAATCTTTGCCTATGACGGCTCGCTGGGCGGTAAATATCCGGTTATCTGCGTCGTGCTGTTTAACCCGACTAACGGAACCTGCTTCGCCTCCTTCGGCGCGCACCCTGACTTCGGCGTGGCGCTGGAGCGTACCGTGACCGAGCTGCTGCAGGGCCGTAGCCTGAAAGATCTCGACGTATTCACCCCGCCAACGTTTGACGATGAAGAAGTGGCCGAGCACACCAACCTCGAAACCCACTTCATCGACTCCAGCGGTTTGATCTCCTGGGATATGTTCAAGCAGGACGCGGACTATCCGTTCGTGGACTGGAGCTTTGCCGGTACCACCGAAGAAGAGTTCGCTACATTGATGGCAATCTTCGACGCCGAAGATCAGGAAGTCTACATTGCCGACTACGAACACCTGGGCGTTTACGCGTGCCGCATCATCGTACCTGGCATGTCCGATATCTACCCGGCGGAAGATCTGTGGCTCGCAAACAACAGCATGGGCGCGCACCTGCGTGAAACCCTACTCTCCCTGCCGGGCAGCGAGTGGGAAAAAGAAGATTATCTCAACCTGATAGCCCAGCTGGACGATGAAGGCCACGATGACTTTACCCGCGTGCGCGAGCTGCTGGGTCTGGCGACCGGGAAAGACAACGGCTGGTACACGCTGCGCATCGGTGAACTGAAAGCGATGCTGGCCCTCGCGGGCGGCGATCTGGATCAGGCTCTGGCCTGGACAGAATGGACCATGGAGTTTAACCAGTCGGTCTTCTCCGCCGAGCGCACCAACTATTACCGCTGCCTGCAAACCCTGCTGCTGCTTGCGCAGGAAGACGATCGCGAGCCACTGCAGTACCTGAACGCTTTTGTACGTATGTACGGTGCTGAAGCGGTTGAAGCCGCCAGCGCGGCGCTGAGCGGTGAAGAGCCGTTCTACGGTCTGCAGGCGGTTGACAGCGATCTGAAAGCCTTCCCGGCGCATCAGTCTCTGCTGAAGGCCTATGAAAAGCTGCAGAAAGCAAAAGCCGCTTACTGGTCAAAATAAACGCATATAACATTAACGGCAGTAGGCGTATTCAATCGTCTGGGCTATATTACGGGGCAATTTCATTGCCCCGTTTTTTATTCTCTTCGGCAATGATTGTTGATTGTAATAATAAAGTTAAACACGGGTAAATATAATAATATTTGCCTGGGCTTTATTGTTACTTTTTATGGTAAATACTCCATATTAATTAACTGTTTCGAAGGGGGCCGAACGAAAAAATTCAACTCTTTTCATAACTTTTAAAATTTATTTTTATACGGATAATCAAATACTTACTCCGCATTTGTTGTAAAACCATACATACTGCGGGCCTATAAGCCAGGCGAGATATGATCTATATCAATTTCTCTTCTATAATGCTTTGTTAGTATCTCGTCGCCGACTTAATAAAGAGAGAGTTAGTGTGAAAGCTGACAACCCTTTTGATCTTTTACTCCCCGCCGCGATGGCAAAAGTTGCCGAAGAAGCGGGTGTCTATAAAGCAACGAAACACCCGATGAAGACGTTCTATCTGGCGATCACCGCTGGTGTGTTCATCTCTATCGCTTTCGTCTTCTACATCACCGCCACCACCGGTACTGCCGGAATGCCTTTCGGCATGGCCAAACTGATTGGCGGCATTTGCTTCTCACTGGGTCTGATTCTCTGCGTCATTTGCGGCGCCGACCTCTTCACCTCAACGGTGCTGATTGTTGTGGCGAAAGCCAGCGGAAGAATTACCTGGGGTCAACTGGCGCGCAACTGGCTTAACGTCTACGTTGGTAACCTGATTGGCTGTCTGCTCTTTGTTCTGTTGATGTGGCTCTCTGGCGAGTATATGACCGCCAACGGTGGCTGGGGGCTTAATGTCCTGCAAACCGCTGACCACAAAATGCATCACACATTTATCGAAGCCGTTGCTCTCGGCATCCTCGCAAACCTGATGGTCTGCCTGGCGGTCTGGATGAGCTACTCTGGCCGTAGCCTGATGGATAAAGCCATGATTATGGTTCTGCCGGTTGCGATGTTTGTTGCCAGCGGCTTCGAGCACAGTATTGCGAATATGTTCATGATCCCGATGGGGATTGTTATCCGCAACTTTGCAAGCCCGGAGTTCTGGACCGCAGTTGGTTCATCCCCGGAAAGTTTCTCTCACCTGACTATTATGAATTTCATTACTGATAACCTGATCCCCGTCACTATCGGGAACATTATCGGTGGGGGTCTGTTAGTTGGGTTGACATACTGGGTCATTTACCTGCGTGGCGGCGACCATCATTAATGGTTGTCTCAGGCAGTAAATAAAAAATCCACTTAAGAAGGTAGGTGTTACATGTCCGAGCTTAATGAAAAGTTAGCCACAGCCTGGGAAGGTTTTGCGAAAGGTGACTGGCAGAATGAAGTCAACGTCCGTGACTTCATCCAGAAAAACTATACCCCGTATGAAGGTGACGAATCCTTCCTGGCTGGCGCAACTGACGCGACCACCAAGCTGTGGGACAGCGTAATGGAAGGCGTTAAACTGGAAAACCGCACTCACGCGCCAGTTGATTTTGACACCTCCGTTGCATCCACCATCACTTCTCACGATGCTGGCTACATCAACAAAGCCCTTGAGAAAATTGTTGGTCTGCAGACTGAAGCACCACTGAAACGCGCAATCATCCCGTTCGGTGGTATCAAAATGGTTGAAGGTTCCTGCAAAGCGTATAACCGCGAGCTGGACCCAATGCTGAAAAAAATCTTCACCGAATACCGCAAAACCCATAACCAGGGCGTATTCGATGTTTATACCAAAGACATTCTGAACTGCCGTAAGTCTGGCGTTCTGACTGGTCTGCCAGATGCCTATGGCCGTGGCCGTATCATCGGTGACTACCGTCGCGTTGCGCTGTACGGTATCGACTTCCTGATGAAAGACAAATACGCGCAGTTCGTTTCCCTGCAGTCTGACCTGGAAAACGGCGTAAACCTGGAAGCGACTATCCGTCTGCGTGAAGAAATTGCTGAACAGCACCGCGCGCTGGGTCAGATCAAAGAGATGGCGGCTAAATACGGCTGTGATATCTCTGGTCCTGCGACCAACGCTCAGGAAGCTATTCAGTGGACCTACTTCGGCTACCTGGCCGCTGTTAAGTCTCAGAACGGTGCAGCAATGTCCTTCGGCCGCGTATCCACCTTCCTGGATGCGTACATCGAACGTGACCTGAAAGCAGGTAAAATCACTGAGCAAGACGCTCAGGAAATGATTGACCACCTGGTCATGAAACTGCGTATGGTTCGCTTCCTGCGTACCCCAGAATATGATGAACTGTTCTCTGGTGACCCAATCTGGGCAACCGAATCAATCGGTGGTATGGGCGTTGACGGCCGTACGCTGGTTACCAAAAACAGCTTCCGCTTCCTGAACACCCTGTACACCATGGGTCCTTCTCCGGAGCCGAACATCACCGTTCTGTGGTCTGAAAAACTGCCTCTGAACTTCAAGAAATTCGCCGCTAAAGTGTCCATCGACACCTCTTCTCTGCAGTACGAGAACGATGACCTGATGCGTCCGGACTTCAACAACGACGACTACGCTATCGCTTGCTGCGTAAGCCCAATGGTTGTTGGTAAACAAATGCAGTTCTTCGGTGCGCGTGCAAACCTGGCGAAAACCATGCTGTACGCTATCAACGGCGGCGTTGATGAAAAACTGAAAATGCAGGTTGGTCCTAAGTCTGAGCCAATCAAAGGCGACGTGCTGAACTATGACGAAGTCATGGAGCGCATGGACCACTTCATGGACTGGCTGGCTAAGCAGTACGTGACCGCGCTGAACGTTATCCACTACATGCACGACAAGTACAGCTACGAAGCCTCTCTGATGGCGCTGCACGACCGTGATGTTATCCGCACCATGGCGTGTGGTATCGCAGGTCTGTCCGTTGCGGCTGACTCCCTGTCTGCAATCAAATACGCGAAAGTTAAACCAATTCGTGACGAAGACGGCCTGGCCGTAGACTTCGAAATCGAAGGCGAATACCCGCAGTTTGGTAACAACGACGCTCGTGTTGATGACATGGCGGTTGACCTGGTAGAACGTTTCATGAAGAAAATTCAGAAACTCACTACCTACCGTAACGCTATCCCGACTCAGTCTGTTCTGACCATCACCTCTAACGTTGTGTATGGTAAGAAAACCGGTAACACCCCAGACGGTCGTCGTGCTGGCGCGCCATTTGGCCCAGGTGCTAACCCAATGCACGGTCGTGACCAGAAAGGTGCTGTAGCTTCTCTGACCTCCGTTGCTAAACTGCCGTTTGCTTACGCGAAAGATGGTATCTCTTACACCTTCTCTATCGTGCCAAACGCGCTGGGTAAAGACGACGAAGTGCGTAAAACTAACCTCGCGGGTCTGATGGATGGTTACTTCCACCACGAAGCGTCCATCGAAGGTGGTCAGCACCTGAACGTGAACGTAATGAACCGTGAAATGCTGCTCGACGCGATGGAACATCCTGAGAAATATCCTCAGCTGACCATCCGCGTATCTGGCTACGCAGTACGTTTTAACTCCCTGACGAAAGAACAGCAGCAGGACGTTATTACCCGTACTTTCACTCAGTCCATGTAAGTGGAATTGACTGAAATCACGCGTTAAAAAGCGTACAATAAAGGCTCCACGCAAGTGGGGCCTTTTTAACACCCTCGCTTCACCAGTCTCTTTTGTCCGCTATCTATACTTTATGGATAACAGCCAAAACAGACTCGACATAGCCTTTGAGCTGTGCAACTACACAGGCCCCCGGATGGGCCAAATTCGGAGATATCACCGCAATGTCAACTATTGGTCGCATTCACTCCTTTGAATCCTGTGGCACCGTCGATGGCCCGGGGATCCGCTTTATTACCTTTTTCCAGGGCTGCCTGATGCGCTGCCTGTACTGCCATAACCGCGACACCTGGGACACGCACGGCGGTAAAGAAGTCACCGTGGAAGATCTGATGAAAGAGGTGGTGACCTACCGCCACTTTATGAACGCATCCGGCGGTGGCGTGACCGCGTCCGGCGGTGAAGCTATTCTTCAGGCTGAGTTTGTCCGCGACTGGTTCCGCGCCTGCCATAAAGAAGGCATTCATACCTGTCTCGACACCAACGGCTTTGTGCGCCGCTACGATCCGGTCATTGATGAACTGCTCGACGTGACCGATCTGGTGATGCTCGATCTCAAACAGATGAACGATGAGATCCACCAGAATCTGGTTGGTGTTTCTAACCACCGTACGCTGGAGTTTGCCAAATACATCGCCGATAAAGGCATCAAAACCTGGATCCGCTACGTTGTTGTTCCCGGCTGGTCAGATGACGATGACTCCGCGCATCGCCTGGGTGAATTTACCCGCGACATGGGCAATGTCGAGAAAATTGAGCTTCTGCCCTATCACGAACTGGGTAAACATAAATGGGTGGCGATGGGCGAAGAGTACAAGCTTGATGGCGTGAAGCCGCCGAAAAAAGAGACGATGGAACGCGTGAAAGGTATTCTTGAGCAGTATGGCCACAAGGTCATGTATTAAAGAGAAGGCCCGGTAAACACCGGGCCTTTTTATATTCTATTTAAAGACGCCGTTAATTACGGAGGTCACAATTGCCGTACTCAGCGCAATTAAGACCAGGTCGTCCCCGACCACGCGCCATTCATAGCCCGGGTAGGAAGGAAGCTGGCCGAGCATAGAGGCTGGTACGGTCTTCTTCGCAATGCCCGGAGGAAGTGGTTTACCGCGTGCGAGGTTTTTCGCAATCCCCGGAGGCAGAGACTCATAGCCCGTTAAGCCATAATTCAGGGCCAGGTGGCGGGCATGATCGAAGCTCACGCGAGCGTCGACGTCATTACCGACATCTTTGCTGTTTTTGAAGCTCTTATCCGATTTTCCAGGGTTTTCCTTTCCGCTATTTTGCTTATTACCATGGTTACCGGAATTACCAGAATTTCCGTTACCATGATTGCCGCCATTACCTTGTCCGCCACTGTTTCCATGACCACCGCCATTCCCGTTTCCAGGATTAGCCATGACCGGAGCCGTTGCAAACGTTAAAGACAACACTACGGCAAGTGCGGTAGTGGAAAAACGACGTATAGACATGATTGTTGCCTTTTGTGGTAGAACTCATTTGAATTATCGCCAGGCGGGAAAAACAAACAATGCGTAAAAGTCTTATATGTGACAGGGACAAAAAAGCCTGTCATCGACAGGCTTTTATTTAATCAGGCGTGCGCCACAGGGGTTGGATGCTCGCCCGCTTTGCGCAGCAGCATCAGGAGATAAATAAACGACACGCTGGCAATCATGATAAACAGCAAATTGTCGGAATAATTCTGCATCAGCATCGCGGTAAATGTCGGTCCCAGCAAGCTACCGATGGTATAGCTTAATAATAGCGCCTGGTTCATTGCCACGAGCTGGTGATGTTCTACTTTCTCACAGGCCCACGCCATCGCGACCGGGTAAAGAGTGAATCCTGCGGCCCCGAGAATAAACAGTGCAGGTGCCATCGCGGCGTTGCTGAGCATCGCAAGGCATCCCATGATCACCACGAAGACCTGAACGCGCAGCACCAGCAGACGACCAAAACGGTCCGCCAGGCGGCCAATCGGCCATTGCCCCACAATACCCGCACTGACCATCACCGCCATCCAGAAACCAATTCCGGAATCGCTGACGCCCTGATGATTCAGGTAGAGCGGCATCAGGCCATAGAGCGAGCCCAGTACAATTCCCGAAATAATGCAGCCGTTTACGCCCAGACGCGCCTGACGAAGTCTCAACATCGGCCAGACGTGGGTCGCTTCCTGATGTTCGCTGTTCTGGTTCACAATGCGCGTAAAGAGCAGCGGCAGGATCGCGGCCAGCACCATGCCGGTTACCCACGGCAGCACGCTCATCAGGTCGGTTGGCAGTTTGCTGACCATCAGTTGACCCAGAACGGTACCGACGTAGTAAACCATCATATAGGCCGCCAGCAGACGTCCGCGGTTGCGGGAGGTACCGCTACACATCAGCGCGCTTTCAACCACCACCCAAATCATCGCGCAGCCGACGCCGGCGATAAAGCGCCATGCCATCCAGCTCCAGAAGCCCACCATCAGACCCAGCCCGGCGCACCCGGCAGCGAAAATCAGCGAGGCCAGATAATAGCTGCGATTAAAGCCAAAACGCTTAATCAGGCTACCGGTTAATAATGTGCCCAACAGGTTCCCGGTGAAAAAGGACGAGCTGACCATACCCACCTGCCAGGTCGGTAAGTTTTCATGGGCGAGCCACAGCGGGACGAGCGTGTTTAACACGGCGATCGCCAGGGTCAACAGAAGCAGGCCACAGAGCAACAGGAGCACTGGCCGGGTATAGGTGGTCATGGATTAAAAACCGTGAGGAAGTTCAGATTTCGTGCGCATCATGCCACTGGCAAAAACAAAGTCAATCCACAGATTTAACCGGCTCGCACAATATGTTCCCTGTCGATTTAAAAAACTTATCCTGCTAATGCAGCGCCTGCTATAGATATTAATTATGTGTCTGTTTTTATTTATCAATGACCGAAATTAAAACAAAACGACAGTCGAAAAATTTCATGAATGAAAAAAAGAAAAGCCGGGCGCTATGTCCCGGCTTTTTATAACGAAAAATGAAATTAGCTGGCGATAGCCATACCGACCGTCATATGCAGGCCGTAAAACACACCGCGACCAATTAACTCCCCTGCCAGCACCAGCACAAAAGCCAGTGACAGGAGCGGCAGTGCAGGCTGATAACCTTTAAGCTGAGGGGCGATCCAGCACACCAGCGCAGCTGCCAGCAACACCACGCGCCAGGCCATCAGCGAACCGTAGTCCGGCACCAGTGCAGAAGCCTGCTGGATAGAGCTGTGAATGGTTGCCAGCTCGGCCCCCTGCATCAGGGCGACCATCGCGCTCACCACCAGCGCCAGCAGCGAAACGGCTGGCAGCAGACGCATTGCCCAACCGTTTACCCCCGCCACGCGCAGCAGCAGGTAGCCCAGCAGCGGCCCGCCGATAAACATCGTCAGGAAGAAGCTCATCGGCGTCCAGACGCTGTACCAGGTTGGAACGGTATCGATGGTGTTATAGACGCGCACCATCATCCACACGAACACCACGCCCAGTACCATGGTGACGATCAGCCACAGGCTGCGCAGGCCCGCAGGCAATTTCTTCAACGCAGCCAGCAGCCACCCTAGCCCGCCGACGGCAAAGAAGATTGCCCCGCTGGCAATTTCGTTACTGAGCGACGACGCCCCCACGCGGTTCAGGGAGTTGAACGCGCGCATCGGTGAGCCCAGGTGCAGCGTAGAGGCGATAAATCCAATCCCCATCAGCACCCACAGGCCAAACATGCTCAACACTAAACGATGCTGCTGTTCGGCATTGAGGTTCCCTTTTAACAGCGCCAGCGCCAGAACAATAAAGCCGCCCACTACGCACTGCCCAAAGACCGTGAAGATCATCAGCGGCCATTCATGCCATCCACTTCCCATCTCACACCTCCTTCGGATTTGCCAGGTAGCCGGTGGTGTCACCCGTCGGACGGCTGTTGGCGTTAGGTTTAATGACAATACTCGGCTTGGTGAAGTGCGCGGACGGCAGCGGTGCCACAGCGGCAAGCTGACCGTGTTTCTGACGCAGCTCTTCTATCGGACCAAAATCCAGCGCGCGCAGCGGGCAGGACTCGACGCAGATTGGCTTTTTGCCTTCCGCTACGCGGCTGTGGCAGCCGTCGCACTTGGTCATATGTCCTTTGGCGGCGTTGTACTGCGGCGCGCCGTACGGGCACGCCATATGGCAGTAGCGACAGCCGATGCAGACATCTTCATCCACCACCACAAAACCGTCCTCCCGCTTGTGCATCGCCCCGCTTGGGCACACCTTAGTGCAGGCCGGATCTTCACAGTGGTTACAGGCAATCGACAGGTAATAGGCAAAGACGTTCTGATGCCAGACGCCGTTATCTTCCTGCCAGTCGCCCCCGGCGTATTCGTAAATTCGGCGGAAGCTCACGTCCGGGGTGAGATCTTTATAATCTTTACAGGCCAGCTCGCAGGTTTTGCACCCGGTGCAACGGCTGGAATCAATGAAAAATCCATACTGGGTTGTCATCGGTTACTCCTTAAACCTTTTCAACCTGGACAAGGTTTGTGTGAGACGGGTTGCCTTTCGCCAGCGGCGACGGACGCTGCGTGGTCAGGACGTTAATACTGCCTGCCTGGTCGATGCGGTTGGCATCCGGGCTGTACCAGGCCCCTTCCCCCAGTGCCACTACGCCAGGCATCATGCGCGGTGTCACTTTGGCTTCAATGTGTACCTCGCCGCGACCGTTAAAGATACGCACGCGATCCCCGTTACGGATACCACGTGCTTTGGCATCCATCGGGTTGATCCACATCTCCTGGCGGCAGGCGGCCTTCAGTACGTCAACGTTGCCGTAGGTGGAGTGCACGCGCGCCTTGTAGTGGAAACCGGTCAGCTGCAGCGGGAATTTCGCCGTCAGCGGATCGTTATAGTTTTCGAACCCCGGCGTGTAGATCGGCAGCGGATCGATAACATCTCCTTCCGGCAGCTCCCAGGTAGACGCGATTTTTGCCAGCGCTTCGGAGTAGATTTCGATTTTGCCCGACGGCGTGGTCAGCGGATTCGCCTGCGGATCTTCACGGAACGCTTTATACGCCACGTGATGCCCTTCCGGGTCACGCTGCTTGTACATGCCCTGCTTGCGGAAGGTGTCGAAGTCCGGCAGATCGGGAATTGCTTTACGAGAGAGCTCGTGCAGATGGCGCATCCACCCTTCCTGAGTACGCCCTTCGGTAAACTGCTGTTCGACGCCCAATCGCTTCGCCAGTTCGGAGGTCATCTCATAGATGGTTTTGCACTCGAAGCGCGGCTTGATGGCCTGGTCGGTAAAGATCACGTAGGACATGTTGCCGCAGGAAGCGTCCAGCGCGAAATCCATCTGCTCAGACGCGGTGCAGTCCGGCAGCAGAATATCGGCATATTTTGCCGAGGAGGTCATGTGGCAGTCGATCACCACAATCATCTCGCACTTCTTGTCGTCCTGCAGAATTTCATGGGTGCGGTTGATTTCCGAGTGCTGGTTGATAAGGCAGTTGCCGGCGTAGTTCCAGATCATCTTGATCGGCACATCCAGCTTGTCTTTACCCCGAACGCCGTCACGCAGCGCGGTCATTTCCGGACCGCGCTCGATTGCGTCAGTCCACATAAACATGGAGATACTGGTCTGTACCGGGTTATCCAGCGTCGGCATCCGCTCAAACGGCACTTCATAAGAACCTTCGCGTGCGCCGGTGTTACCGCCATGAACGCCGACGTTGCCGGTCAGAATTGAAAGCATGGAGATAGCGCGGGTGGCGATTTCACCATTCGCATGACGCTGCGGTCCCCAGCCCTGGCTGATGTAGGCCGGTTTAGCTGAACCAATCTCACGCGCCAGCTGAACAATGCGCTCGACCGGAATACCGGTGATGGTGGAGGCCCACTCCGGCGTTTTCGCTACGCCGTCGCTGCCCTGGCCGAGAATATATGCCTTGTAGTGACCATTGGCAGGGGCACTGGCTGGCAGCGTTTTCTCGTCATAACCGACGCAGTATTTATCAAGGAACGGCTGATCGACGAGGTTTTCAGTAATCATCACCCACGCCAGCGCGGAAACCAGTGCCGCATCGGTACCGGGACGAATGGGGATCCACTCATCTTCGCGCCCGGCACCGGTGTCGGTATAGCGCGGATCGATAATGATCATGCGGGCATTAGATTTGGCGCGGGCCTGCTCGAGGTAGTACGTCACCCCGCCGCCGCTCATGCGGGTTTCGCCCGGGTTGTTACCGAACAGGACGACCAGCTTACTGTTTTCGATATCGGACGGGCTGTTGCCGTCGGCCCAGCCGCCGTAGGTGTAGTTCAGACCTGCGGCAATCTGTGCGGAAGAGTAGTCGCCGTAGTGGTTGAGATAACCGCCGCAGCAGTTCATCAGACGCGCGACCAGCGTTTTACCCGGTGGCCAGGAGCGGGTCAGCGTGCCGCCCAGCGTCCCGGTGCCATAGTTCAGATAGATGGACTCGTTGCCGTACTCTTTGATCAGGCGCTGCATGTTGGTGGCGATAATGTCGTAGGCTTCGTCCCAGCTAATGCGCTCAAACTTCCCTTCCCCACGCTTACCGACACGCTTCATTGGGTATTTCAGACGATCCGGGTTGTAGACGCGGCGACGCATGGAGCGACCGCGCAGGCAGGCGCGAACCTGGTGTAACCCTTCGTAGTTATCGTCCCCGGTGTTGTCGGTTTCGACATACTTAATTTCGCCATCCACCACATGCATACGCAGCGGACAACGGCTACCGCAGTTTACGGTACACGCACTCCACACCACTTTTTCCGGAGCTGCGGCTGCGGATAGTGCGTCCGCCGCCGACGCCAGCCGGGTAAAAGGGAGCGTGAAGGCGCTGCTGGCTACAGCCAGGCCGCCTATTGCCGTGGTTTTCATCAACCCACGGCGAGTGACCTCGGCAGCCATTAACGCTTCAGGCGCTTTGATTTTCATAGAGACTCACTTTGGTTGCTCACAAAGAAAAGAGAGGCGGCTCGAACCGCTATATAGTTTTGTAAATAACGAATTTCTTCGTTATCAGCGTCTTATGCTGACTTTCATTCGGAGGAGTATTACTACTTTAGAGGGAGGGGGTATTGCGTCGTGTCAATTCAGAGGCATAAAAAAAGCGCCCGAAGGCGCTTTTTTGTTGTGAGGCAAAGAATTAGCCGATGTACTGCTGGCCTTTCATGTATGGACGCAGCACTTCAGGGATCTCAATGCGGCCATCTGCCTGCTGGTAGTTTTCCAGCACGGCAACCAGCGTACGGCCAACAGCCAGACCAGAACCGTTCAGGGTATGCACCAGACGGGTTTTCTTGTCAGATTTGCTGCGGCAGCGTGCCTGCATGCGGCGTGCCTGGAAATCCCAGACGTTAGAGCAGGAGGAGATTTCACGGTAGGTGTTCTGTGCAGGCACCCAGACTTCCAGGTCGAAGGTTTTGCAGGCACCAAAGCCCATGTCACCGGTGCACAGCGCCATGCGGCGATACGGCAGGCCCAGCAGCTCCAGCACTTTTTCCGCATGGCCAGTCATCTCTTCCAGCGCGTCCATGGATTCTTCCGGACGGACAATCTGCACCATCTCGACTTTGTCGAACTGGTGCATACGGATCAGACCACGGGTGTCGCGACCGTAAGAACCGGCTTCTGAACGGAAGCACGGAGAGTGTGCCGTCAGCTTGATTGGCAGATCGTCTTCGTCAATGATCTCATCACGCACGAGGTTGGTCAGCGGCACTTCCGCGGTTGGGATCAGCGCATAGTTGCTGCTGTCTGCTTCTTCATCCAGCGGACGGGTATGGAACAGATCGCCGGCAAATTTCGGCAGCTGGCCCGTACCGTACAGCGTATCGTGGTTAACCAGATACGGAACATAGGTTTCGCTGTAGCCGTGCTGCTCGGTGTGCAGATCCAGCATGAATTGCGCCAGGGCGCGGTGCAGATGGGCAATCTGACCTTTCATTACTACGAAGCGAGAGCCGGTCAGCTTAACCGCAGCGGCAAAGTCCAGGCCCGCGTGCATTTCGCCCAGCGTCACGTGATCGCGCACTTCGAAGTCAAACTCGCGAGGCGTACCCCAGCGCTTCACTTCAACGTTGTCGTTCTCGTCTTTGCCGACAGGCACGCTGTCGTCAGGAATGTTCGGGATAGCCAGAGCGATGTCACGAATTTCGGCCTGAAGAACATCCAGCTCCGCTTTCGCCTGATCCAGCTCTTCACCCAGCTTGTTCACTTCCAGGCGTAATGGCTCAATATCTTCCCCGCGCGCTTTCGCCTGGCCAATGGATTTCGATCGAGAGTTACGCTCTGCCTGCAGATTTTCAGTTTGTACCTGCAGTACTTTACGACGCTCTTCAAGAGCGCGCAGCTTATCTACATCCAGCTTAAAGCCCCGGCGTGCCAGTTTTTCAGCGACTGCGTCTGGCTCATTACGCAGCAGATTGGGATCGAGCATGCTTATCCTGTGCTTATCGAATTAAAATAGAAAATGTGACCACAGCCTGCGGTCACAAGGATACAATTGCCAACATTACCGCAACGATTGAACTAACGGTAGCGTTTTATAGGGCTATTTTGATCCTGTCCGGCGAGCCAGGTGAGCTTTTCACCAATCTTGCCTTCAAGACCTCTGTTTGTGGGATGATAATAGCGCGTTTGTGCCATCTCCTGCGGGAAATATTCCTCCCCGGCGGCGTAGGCGTTAGGCTCATCATGGGCGTAGCGATACTCCTGCCCGTAACCCATCTCTTTCATCAGTTTGGTTGGCGCATTGCGCAGATGAACCGGCACATCGTAGTCCGGGCGCTCGCGCGCATCCGACATCGCCGCTTTGAACGCGGTATAGACCGCATTGCTTTTAGGCGCGCAGGCCAGATAGACAATTGCCTGCGCAATGGCGCGTTCGCCTTCTGCCGGGCCTACGCGGGTGAAGCAGTCCCAGGCTGAAAGCGCAACCTGCATGGCGCGCGGGTCGGCATTGCCAACATCTTCTGACGCAATCGCCAGACAGCGGCGCGCAACGTATAGCGGATCGCCACCTGCGGTAATGATACGTGCGTACCAGTAGAGCGCCGCATCCGGCGCACTGCCGCGTACGGATTTATGCAGAGCCGAGATCAGGTCGTAGAAACGGTCGCCTTTATTATCGAAACGCGCGCTGCGCTCTCCGGCAATTTCCGTGAGCAGTTCAGGCTTCAATACGCGCTTGCCCGCATCGTCCACTTCTGCCATATCGGCCATCATTTCGAGCGTGTTCAGCGCGCGGCGCGCATCGCCGTTGACCAGCTCCGCAATCGCACGTCGCGTGTCGTCAGGCAGAACGATATCCTGCCCACCGTAACCCCGCGCTTTGTCGTCCATTGCCTGGGTCAGAACCTTTTCGATATCTTCCGTGGTCAGGGATTTAAGCAGGTAGACGCGGGCGCGGGACAGCAGCGCCGAGTTGAGTTCAAACGACGGGTTTTCGGTGGTCGCACCAATGAAGAAGATCGTCCCGTCCTCAATGTGCGGCAGGAAAGCATCCTGCTGGCTCTTGTTGAAGCGGTGGACTTCATCGACAAAGAGAATGGTGCGGCGTCCGGCATTACGGTTCTGACGCGCGCGCTCGATCGCCTCGCGGATCTCCTTCACGCCAGACGTTACCGCCGAGATACGCTCAACGTCCGCGTTGGCATAGCGGGCTATCACTTCAGCGAGCGTGGTTTTTCCGGTGCCGGGCGGCCCCCAGAGGATCATGGAGTGCAGATGCCCCGCCTCAATAGCGCGCGGCAAGGGTTTCCCCGCAGCCAGCAGATGCTGCTGACCGATGTACTGCGCTAAATTTTCTGGCCGCATACGGGCGGCCAGAGGTTGAAACGCATTATCTGAAAAATCGAGCGACAGGTTGCTCACTCACGCCTCTTACTTATTGCGTTGGTCGTCCACCGTTACGCCCTGCGGCGGGGTAAAGGTGAATTTCGATGCGTCAACGGCGCCGTTTTGCTGAGACTTAAGCTGGTAGCTGCTGCGCTGATCGTCCTGCTCAACCGCGCCGAACTGATTAATGGTACCGTTGGTACTTACGTTGATGGTGAACTGCTTCAGATTGCCGTTGCTGCCTTTCGGCGTCAGGACAAACTCATCACCGTTCTGTTTAATGTTGTACTGCTGCCAGTCGCTGGTCTGGTTGCGGGCGATCAGCATAAACGGCGTATTGCTGGTCGCGTCTTTCAGCCAGGTCGCAGTGGCCTGCTCAACAAACGGGTTGAAGAACCACAGGGTTTTACCGTCAGAAACCAGGATGCTCTCATCCGGCTGGGTCATATGCCAGTTAAACAGATTGGGGCGTTTCACCCACAAATCACCCTGTCCTTCCTGCACCGCGTTGCCGCTGCCGTCCGTCACTTTTTGCGTGAAGCTGGCGTGGAAGCTGCTTACTTTATCCAGTCGGCTTTTAAGGTCGCTGGCTGCATCAGCCCAGACGCTGCTGGCTACAAAACTGGTGAGTAATGCACAGGCGATGGCGATTTTTTTCATTGTTATTCCTTAAAATACGTCTTCCCGAAATGGGGTTTCCGTTTCTATTCTGGACCTGCCCGAAGGCAGGCGACAGAAGAATATGCTTAATTTTTGCTGATTTACCCTTCTTTGCAATCGCTGAAGGTTAATCAAACGGCGGCGGAGCCAGCACCTCACGGTTACCGTTGTGCCCCTGCTCGCTCACAATGCCCTGCGCTTCCATCTGCTCGATGATGCGCGCCGCGCGGTTATAGCCGATGCGGAACTGACGCTGCACGCCAGAGATGGACGCTTTGCGTTTTTCAGTAACGAAATTAACCGCCTGGTCGAATAACGGATCCAGCTCTTCGCCGCCGTCAAAGCCACCACCGCCGCCTTCGCTTTCGCTGTCGGAGGTAATGCCGTCAACGTACTGCGGACGTCCGCGCGCCTTCCAGTCCTGCACCACGGCGTGTACTTCCTGGTCGCGAACAAACGCGCCGTGTACGCGCACCGGAGAGGTGGAGTTCGGGCCGGAGTACAGCATATCACCCATTCCCAGCAGCGACTCAGCGCCGCCCTGGTCAAGAATAGTACGGGAGTCGATTTTGCTCGAAACGGTAAACGCAATACGGGTCGGAATATTCGCCTTAATCAGACCGGTGATAACGTCCACGGACGGACGCTGGGTCGCCAGCACCAGGTGAATACCTGCCGCACGCGCTTTCTGTGCCAGACGCGCGATCAGCTCTTCCACTTTCTTCCCGACAGTCATCATCAGGTCGGCGAATTCATCCACCAGCACGACGATATAAGGCAGTTTCTCCAGCACAGGATGCTGGGCATCCATGCTGTCACCCGGCTTCCAGTATGGGTCCGGAATCGGACGACCCATGCGCGCCGCCTCGGCGATCTTCTCGTTATAACCGGCCAGGTTACGCACGCCCAGCGCAGACATCAGCTTGTAGCGACGCTCCATTTCATTGACGCTCCAGCGCAGGGCGTTGGCGGCGTCCTTCATGTCGGTGACCACTTCCGTCAGCAGGTGCGGAATGCCTTCGTAGACCGACAGTTCGAGCATTTTCGGGTCGATCATGATGAAACGCACGTCTTCAGGCTGCGCTTTGTAGAGCATGCTAAGGATCATGGCGTTCACGCCGACCGATTTACCGGAACCGGTGGTACCCGCTACGAGCAGGTGAGGCATTTTAGCGAGGTCTGCCACTACCGGGTCGCCGGCGATATCTTTACCCAACACCACGGTCAGCGGAGATGGGTTATCGCGGAACTTGGTGTTATCCAGCACTTCACGCAGGTAAACGGTCTGACGTTTCTTGTTCGGCAGCTCAAGGCCAACGTACGGTTTACCCGGAATCACTTCCACCACACGTACCGCCACGGTCGACAGAGAACGCGCCAGGTCGCGGGAGAGGTTAGAAATACGCGCGGCTTTGACGCCCGGCGCCAGGTTCAGCTCGAAACGGGTGATCACCGGACCCGGCGAGTAGTTCACCACGTCCGCCTTGATGCGGAAGTCTGCCAGACGGGCTTCCACCAGACGGGCCATCTGCTCCAGGGCAAACGTATCAACCGGCTCGACTTCAGCCGGTGGCGGCGTCAACAAATCCAGCGAAGGCAGCGGCGTGCTCGGACGCTGCAGCGGACGGCTATCACCGTTACGCATCAGCAGTGGGTGAATCAGGCTCTCCTGCGGCTGCGGTGCTGGCTGCTGGTACTGCGGCGGCTGCTGTTGTGGCTGCTGCGGTTGCGCATACGGCTGCTGAACAGGTTGCTGCGGCTGCGCGTAAGTCTGTGCCTGCGGCGCTGGCGGCTGGCGCACAGGCTCTGCTTCAGGCATCACGCTCGGGGTGAACAGTGGCTCGCTCGGGCCATCATCCACCAGATCTTTCATCGGCGAAAACTCGAAATCCGATAATGAGAACGGGTTCGCACCAGCTGGCTGTTCACCTGAGTAACGCTGCTGCTGGGTTGCCGCAAACTGACGCGCTAATTCGGCTTCAGCCGCGTCATCTTCGTCTTCCAGCATCGGTTCATCATGCTGATAGTCTTCACCGTAGCGCTGATTCTGCTGCGCGGCGAACTGGCGCGCCAGCTCGTCCTGCTGCATTTCATCAGCATCATCTTCGTAGTCCGTCCCACGCGCTTTCTCTTCGGCCATCCGCTGGGAAGGCAGCTTGATACCATAGGAGGCAAGCTCACGACGAGTTGGAACGCGGACGCGGTTAGGGCGAGGCAGTTGCGGACCAATTCCCTCTTTCACCTGCGGACGCGGCGCACCGCCCGTTGACAGGCTAAAGACAGGTGCCGCCGCCGCTGCGGCCGCGGTAGCCTGCTTCACGCTTTCCGCTACGGGGGCAACAGCAGGCGTCGGGTCGACCGGTGGAACCGAAACCGACGGGGCTTTTGGCACAGGTGCCTGCACCGGTTCAGGCACAGGCTGATACCATGCCGCCAGCTGTTCGCGCTCACGAGCACGGCGTTCTTCAACTTCTTCAAAATAGTACATTGGCGGACGAGACGGTTTCACCTCTTCCACCACCTCAGGTTCAGGCTGAGGCTCGACATAAGGCTGCACAGGTTCAACCGGTTCAGGCACGTACTCCTGATAAGGCTGGGCCACAGGCTGCTCATAGTGCTGCTGTTCATACTCAGGTTGCGGCGGCTGATAAGGCTGATGCCACTGCTCCTGCTGCACGGGGATATAGCTCTCTGGTCCCGGCGCGATAACAGGCTCCGGCGTGTGGACACCCGGCGCGGTCTGCCAGGCAACCTGAGGCTGCTGAATAGCGGATTCCGGAGGCGGAACCGGCGCGGATGGCATCACGGCTTCGACAGGCGCGGCATACGCCTGTGATGCTGTCGTTGCGGCTGCGGCCGCGGCAACCGGCGCGGTAACAGTATGGCCGTTAAGCAGCGGATCGTATTCATCGAAATCACCCGGCATCGCACGGTTGCCGGAGAAAAGCACATCATCAGGATCGACTGTACTACCCGCTGCGCGGTACTCAACCTGCTCGTCTTCATCCATACGCTTACCGGAGAAGAGCGCCGCGTCGGTTTTACGTCCAAGCGGGTTGGCAAATTTTTCAGCAACGCGCTGGCGACGCGCCAGGGCACCGCGCAGAATACGGGCACGACGAGATTCACGACGTTGCACCGGCGCATCGTCTTCCTCTTCGTACTCATCTTCATATTCTTCTTCATCGACCCACGTGTCGTCGCGGCGGGTACGGTTGCTCGCGAAGGTCAGGATCGTCAGAATAAAGCTGCCGATCTTTTCGGCAATGCTCACCCATGACCAGCCGGTAAACAGCGTCAGCCCGGCCGCCCAGATGCAGAGCAGCGCCAGCGTGCCGCCGCTGCTGTGAAGCATCGGCTGTAGCGCAGAGCTCAGCAGGCTGCCAATCACCCCACCGGAGGCGAAGTACCAGATATCATCGGCATTAATCGCCGCCAGCCCGCAGGAGGTGAGGATCAGCGCCAGGGCGCCAATCAGGCGCAGGGAAACTGCAAAATAGTCGATGTAATCATCGTTCTGACGATGACGCCATGCAAACCAGCATCCGCCAATGATTATGACGGGAATGGTGTAGGCCATCACACCGAAAATGAAAAAGAGCGTGTCCGCAAGCCAGGCTCCGGGTACGCCGCCTAAATTATGGATAGGCTCATGCCACGCGGTTTGCGACCAGCTGGGATCGGAGGGGTTGAAACTGAGTAAGGCTGCCATCAGCCAGACGGCAAAAAGGGCAATAACGATCAGCAAAGCCTCGAGGAGACGACGTCCGCTGCTTAGCTTCGATAGTGTGACTTCTTTGTCTTCAGTGTATTCCTGGCTCAAGAAAGGCTCTCCAGGTATCAGGCATATCCTGCCTGTTTGCTAAAACGGACAACAGCGCCGGGGCTCCCCGGCACTGTTGCTGTATGGATTAACAGGAGTGTAATCAAACTACGCTGATTTTGCACCTGTTCCGTGTTAGCGCGTCTTAATAACCAGACGATTGCTCTGTTTGACCTCTTCCATCACCACATAGGTACGGGTGTCGTTCACGCCTGGCAGACGCAGCAGGGTTTCCCCCAGCAGCTTACGGTAGGCGGACATATCAGGCACACGGGTTTTCAACAGGTAGTCGAAATCACCGGACACCAGATGACACTCTTGAATTTCTTCAAGTTTTTGTACAGCGGCGTTAAATTGCTCAAACACATCCGGCGCACCACGATTCAGAGTAATCTCAACAAATACCAGAAGTGAGGCATCCAGATAATGCGGGTTCAGCAGAGCCGTATAGCCCTGAATAAAACCCTGTCTTTCCAGTCGGCGCACACGCTCAAGGCACGGCGTCGGGGAAAGTCCCACACGTTTTGAAAGCTCGACGTTGGAAATACGCCCATCCTTTTGCAATTCATTAAGAATGTTACGATCGATACGGTCGAGATCTTTGCCAGGGCGCTTCTTGCTATCTACCATTATTATTGTCTCTCTGTATTCCTTCCCTACTCCTGCCTGGACCCTGTGCACATCACTGTTCAGAGCCTGTACCCGTTAGTCATCACATCGCCTGGTTATGTATTAGACGCGATGCGGATTCGGGTTCTGTTGGTAAGAAGACCGCTGCCCGAAGGCTGTCACCGACATCACGTATGGCGTCTGTCCACGCCATGCGTAGATTTCACTGACACGGTGAAAATGGCATTTACGTGCATGCCTATGCGGCATACGGTTAACGCGGTTTTTTTTCTTCCTTGAATGTTTTCGCAAATGCGCAGGGGATTGTCAAAGCAAAACATCGTTTTTTAGTACAAGATGCCGGATATTCATTACGGGGGGGTATTAATCCTCATTTTACTGCTTTATAAACGAGCGGTTTTCAGTAGAAAACGTGACGTAACGGCACTGGATTCATCGGGCGCAGCTATTACATATATCGAAAGCAAAATCCCAGTGCTCTTTTTTTACGGCAACAAATTCCCTACAATCCAGCCCATTGCCTGCCAACAACAATGGGGATCTCATGGGCACGACCAAACACAGTAAGTTGTTAATCCTTGGTTCTGGACCTGCGGGATATACCGCGGCGGTCTATGCTGCACGCGCAAACCTGCAGCCGGTACTGATCACCGGCATGGAAAAAGGCGGTCAGTTGACCACCACCACGGAAGTGGAAAACTGGCCGGGCGACCCGAACGATCTGACCGGGCCGCTGCTGATGGAACGCATGCACGAGCATGCCGCCAAATTCGAAACCGAAATCCTGTTCGACCACATTAATAAAGTGGATTTGCAGAACCGTCCGTTCCGCCTGACAGGTGACAGCGGTGAATACACCTGCGATGCGCTAATCATTGCCACCGGCGCCTCTGCCCGCTACCTCGGCCTGCCGTCTGAAGAAGCGTTCAAAGGCCGCGGCGTCTCTGCCTGTGCGACCTGCGACGGTTTCTTCTACCGTAACCAGAAAGTCGCGGTTATCGGCGGCGGTAACACCGCGGTGGAAGAAGCGCTGTACCTGGCGAACATTGCCTCCGAGGTGCATCTGATCCACCGTCGTGACACCTTCCGCGCCGAGAAGATCCTCATTAAACGCCTGATGGATAAAGTGGCGAGCGGCAACATCGTGCTGCACACCAACCGTACCCTGGAAGAAGTCACCGGCGATCAGATGGGCGTTGCGGGTCTGCGCATTCGTGATACCCAGAACACCGATAACGTCGAAACGCTGGAAGTGGCGGGCCTGTTTGTGGCGATCGGCCACAGCCCGAACACCGCGATCTTCGAAGGCCAGCTGGAGCTGGAAAACGGCTATATCAAAGTGCAGTCCGGCATTCACGGTAACGCGACCCAGACCAGCATCCCGGGCGTGTTCGCTGCCGGTGACGTGATGGACCATATTTATCGTCAGGCGATCACCTCTGCGGGCACCGGCTGTATGGCCGCGCTGGACGCTGAACGCTACCTCGATGGACTGGCTGAACAAGGTAAATAATCTTTACAAGTCAGTAACAAACGTAAATAAAGGCGGCCACAGGTCGCCTTTATTTTTGCTCGCGTGTAACATGCAGATGTCTAATTTCTTATAACGTCACCTGCAAAATACGCAATGGAAAAAACCCGTCAACAAGAGTTAACACGCTGGCTGAAACAGCAAAGCGTTATTTCCCGCCGCTGGCTTACGATCTCCCGTCTTCTGGGGTTCGTTAGCGGTCTGTTGATTGTTGCCCAGGCATGGCTGCTGGCCCGCATTCTTAATCACATGATCATGGAGAACATTCCCCGTGAAGCGCTCCTGCTGCCCTTTATCGTTCTAATCCTGGTTTTTGTCCTGCGCGCCTGGGTGGTGTGGCTGCGTGAACGTGTCGGTTTCCACGCCGGACAGCATATCCGCTACGAGATCCGTCGTCAGGTGCTCGACCGCCTGCAGGAAGCCGGGCCCGCGTGGATCCAGGGTAAACCGGCCGGAAGCTGGGCGACGCTGATCCTTGAGCAGATCGACGATATGCACGATTACTACGCGCGCTATCTTCCGCAGATGGCGCTGGCGGTTTTTGTGCCGCTGTTGATTGTTATTGCCATCTTCCCGGTTAACTGGGTGGCGGCGCTGATCCTGCTGGGGACCGCCCCGCTGATCCCGCTGTTTATGGCGATGGTCGGCATGGGGGCGGCTGATGCCAACCGCCGCAACTTCCTGGCGCTGGGCCGGCTGAGCGGACATTTCCTCGATCGTCTGCGCGGGATGGAAACCCTGCGTATTTTTGGTCGCGGTGAAGCGGAAACCGAGAACATTCGCCTGGCATCACAGGACTTCCGCCAGCGCACGATGGAAGTGTTACGCCTGGCGTTCCTCTCGTCCGGCGTGCTGGAATTCTTTACCTCGCTGTCGATTGCCCTCGTGGCGGTTTATTTCGGTTTCTCCTATCTCGGCGCGCTGGATTTCGGCCACTACGGCACGGCGGTGACCCTCTCTGCCGGTTTCCTCGCGCTCATCCTGGCTCCGGAGTTTTTCCAGCCGCTTCGCGACCTGGGGACCTTCTATCATGCCAAAGCGCAGGCCGTTGGCGCGGCCGACAGCCTGAAAACCTTCCTGGAGACGCCGCTGGCGCACCCGGAGCGCGGTGACGTGGCGCTGAACGCTAAAGAGCCGGTAACCGTCGAAGCGAGCGATTTCTGCATTCTCTCACCGGAAGGAAAAGTGCTGGCTGGCCCGCTGAACTTTAGCCTGCCCGCCGGAAAACGCGTGGTGCTGGTCGGCACCAGCGGTTCAGGGAAGAGTTCTCTGCTGAATGCGTTATCCGGTTTTATGGCCTACACCGGTTCGCTGCGGATAAACAAAACTGAACTGCGTAATCTCGATCCCGACGCCTGGCGTAAGCAGCTCAGTTGGGTCGGACAAAACCCTCAGCTACCTGCTTCCACGCTGCGCGAAAACGTGCTCCTGGCACGCCCGGATGCTCGTGAAGATGAACTGCAGTCCGTTCTCGACCGCGCGTGGGTCAGTGAATTTCTGCCGCTGCTCCCGCAGGGTGTCGATACCGTGGTAGGCGATCAGTCTGCCGGGCTGTCTGTCGGCCAGGCACAGCGCGTGGCCGTCGCCCGTGCGCTGCTGAACCCGTGCCAGCTGATGCTGCTGGATGAGCCTGCTGCCAGCCTGGATTCACACAGCGAGCAGCGCGTCATGGCGGCCCTGAGCGCCGCTTCCCTGCAGCAAACCACCCTGATGGTTACCCATCAGCTGGAAGGCATTGCTGACTGGGATGAGATCTGGGTGATGGAAAACGGTCATATTGTTGAGCAAGGCAATTACGCCGCTCTTGTTGCCGCGCAGGGGCCGTTCGCCGCCCTGCTGGCGAACCGTCAGGAGGACATCTGATGCGCGCTCTGCTGCCTTATCTTGCGCTCTATAAACGCCACAAGTGGATGCTGACGCTGGGGATCGTGCTGGCAATTGTCACGCTGCTTGCCAGCATCGGCCTGCTCACGCTTTCCGGCTGGTTCCTGTCGGCCTCCGCCGTAGCCGGGTTCGCCGGATTATACAGCTTCAACTATATGCTGCCGGCGGCAGGCGTGCGGGGTACCGCCATTACCCGTACTGCCGGACGCTATTTCGAGCGGCTGGTCAGCCACGACGCGACGTTCCGTGTCCTGCAGCACCTGCGCATTTACACCTTCAGCAAACTGCTTCCCCTCTCCCCTGCCGGGCTGGCGCGTTTTCGCCAGGGTGAATTACTGAACCGTGTCGTTGCGGATGTCGACACGCTGGACCACCTTTACCTGCGGGTGATCTCCCCGATAGTGGGCGCGTTTGTGGTGATTGTGGTAGTTACGCTGGGGCTGTCCGTTCTGGATGTTCCCGTTGCGCTGACGCTGGGTGGAATTATGCTGCTGACGCTCATTATTCTGCCACCGCTGTTTTATCGCGCCGGGAAATCCACCGGGGAAAACCTGACGCGGCTGCGCGGGGATTACCGCCAGCAGCTGACCTCCTGGCTTCAGGGCCAGGCGGAGCTGACCATTTTTGGAGCCAGCAAGCGCTACCGTGCCCGAATGGAAAGTACGGAGCTGAACTGGCATGAAGCCCAGCGCCGCCAGTCGGAACTGACGGCCTTCTCGCAGGCGCTGATGGTGTTAATCGGCGGCGTGGCGGTGATCGCCATGCTATGGCTGGCATCAGGCGGCATTGGCGGTAATACCCAGCCAGGCCCTCTTATTGCCCTCTTTGTTTTCTGCGCGCTGGCCGCATTTGAGGCTCTGGCCCCGGTGACGGGCGCTTTCCAGCATCTTGGACAGGTGATCGCCTCTGCCCTGCGCATCACCCAGATTGCCGAACAGGAGCCTGAAGTCACGTTCAGTGCCGGGCAAACCACCGTGCCTGAGCAGGTGGCGCTGACGCTTGATAACGTGACCTTCGCCTATGACAAACAGGCGCAGAACGCGCTGGAGGATATCAACCTTTCCGTTAATGCAGGGCAGCGGATTGCGATCCTCGGCCGTACCGGCTGCGGTAAGTCGACGCTGCTGCAGCTGCTGACGCGCGCCTGGGATCCACAGCACGGTCAGATTCGTTTTAATAACACGTTGCTGACTGATTTCAGCGAGCAGGCCCTGCGCAAGACCGTGAGCGTTGTTCCACAGCGCGTGCATCTGTTTAGCGCCACCCTGCGCGATAACCTGCTGCTGGCCGCGCCAGAGTCTTCGGACGATGATCTTCGCGCCGTACTGGAGCAGGTCGGACTGCAAAAGCTGCTTGAGGACGAAGGACTGAATAGCTGGCTGGGAGAAGGCGGTCGTCAGCTTTCCGGCGGAGAGCTGCGCCGTCTGGCCATTGCGCGCGCGCTGCTGCATGATGCACCTCTGATGCTGCTCGACGAACCTACAGAAGGGCTTGATGCGACAACCGAGAGTCAAATCCTTGATTTACTGGCAAACGTTATGGCAGGAAAAACCGTCCTGATGGTGACGCACCGCCTGCGCGGGCTGGCAAGTTTTGATCGGATAATTGTGATGGACAACGGACACATTATTGAGCAAGGTAGTCACGCAGAGCTGTTGGCGAAACAGGGTCGCTACTACCAGTTCAAACAGCGTCTGTAGACTATATTTGTAGCGTCCTCACTCGCGTACTGGAGTTTTGCTGTCATGCGCCTGGTCCAGCTTTCTCGTCATAACATCGCGTTTCCTTCGCCGGAGGGAGCGCTGCGTGAGCCCAACGGGCTGCTGGCCCTTGGCGGTGACCTTAGCCCTGCGCGGCTATTAATGGCCTACCAGCGCGGCATCTTCCCGTGGTTTTCTCCCGGCGACCCGATTTTATGGTGGTCTCCCGACCCGCGCGCCGTGCTGTGGCCAGCGCAGTTCCATCTGAGCCGCAGCATGAAGCGTTTCCATGCTAAATCCCCGTATCGCGTCACGCTGAATCACGCCTTTGGGCAGGTGATAGAAGGCTGTGCCGAAGATCGCCATGAAGGGACGTGGATCACCCGCGATATCGTCAACGCCTATCACCAGCTCCATGAGCTTGGCTACGCCCACTCCATTGAGGTCTGGGAAAAGGGGGAACTGGTTGGCGGCATGTACGGCGTGGCGCAAGGGACGCTGTTTTGCGGCGAATCGATGTTCTCCCGTGCGGTCAACGCCTCGAAAACCGCGTTGCTGGTCTTCTGCGAGGCCTTTGCCCAGCGCGGCGGACGCCTGATCGATTGTCAGGTACTCAACGAGCACACGGCCTCTCTCGGTGCAGTTGACATCCCGCGACGACAGTATATTGAGCATCTTGACGCCTGCCGTCAGGAGAAGCTCCCGCGCGACTTCTGGATCCCCAGAACGCTCTTTATGCCCAATGCTTAAATGTTTTCCGCATATTTTTTGTGAGGGTGTTATAATTATGCCGCAGAGTAGCTTCTGCCTGTTGCCCCGCCGCCGTTTGGGACCCTCGCTTCAGATAACGTCCTGACGTTTATCCTGTCGTCTCCCCTTTACGAATGCGCTTCCTGTTCGGTTGTACCGTGACGCTTGGGCAATGCGCCGAAACTGTTTTGCTGCGTTTTAATCGCGCAATTCTTTACTTAATTGATGAATTTCGGCATTATCTTGCCGGTTCAAAACTTGGTAGTGATACCCCAGAGGATTAGATGGCCAAAGAAGACAATATTGAAATGCAGGGTACCGTACTTGATACGTTGCCTAATACCATGTTTCGCGTAGAGCTGGAAAACGGTCACGTGGTAACTGCGCACATCTCCGGTAAAATGCGCAAAAACTACATCCGCATTTTGACGGGCGACAAAGTGACTGTTGAACTGACCCCGTACGACCTGAGCAAAGGCCGCATTGTCTTCCGTAGTCGCTAATTTTTTCGCCTGTAATGGCAGATGAATATTTAAAAGGTCGGGTTAATCCCGGCCTTTTTTATTTATGGCGTTAGTGTTGCTGCGTCGGAAGATGTATTGTCATCCATGGTTCTACAGGAGCGATTAAATCCCCCGCCATAGAATGAGCCATGTCATGAAGTAATCCCGTCAGGTGCGGCAGCATATCACGGTCAAAATGCGACACCAGCAGCACGTGGTTTAACGCCCGGCAGTAGTCACATTTCGTTTCTGTATCTTCAAGCAACCACTCTTTCTGTCGCGGTTGTTCCGCTTCTTCCTCAAATTCCACCACATGAAAATCACGCATGGATTCTGTGAGGCCGGATTTCACCTCTTTCAGGTAGGCTCCGAGACAACGGCAAACGGGCTGCGTTTGCGGAAGTGATTTGCAATCCAGCAAGATCTCGGTGAGCAGTTTGCAGCGCTCTGCAAGGGTTGGGAGATCGGGGTTGAGAGAGAGTTCGGTGTAGAGTTGGGAGATAGACTGGTTTTCCATATTCATAATTTCCATATTAAGAGCTGAAAACTACCACCAGAAACGCCAACTTCAGGTGGCAGACTGAACCGGTTTGGCGTACCGACCATATGGAAAATCGGCGCTTCAAAAGAAGCCCCGGTTCAGCCCACCATATTTGAAGATACGGATTATACCGCAGCTAAAAAAAGAGTGAACGAAACCAGTGACGTTGCGTTGAGCAACATCTTTCCATATGTGTGTAATCAGGACGCCAATCCCGGCACCTGATTTTGCAGGTGCGCCGCCATTTTATTACTGTGGATTTATCCAGCAACTAACTTCGAAAGAAACTGGAAAGCGCCTCGCAAAATTCCTCTGTGGCCTGAAGCCCTCACCCCAGCCCTCTCCCACAGGGAGAGGGAGAAAACAAAAAAAACGGCAACCGAAGTTGCCGTTTTGCTTTTACCTTACAACTCAGTGAGCCGCTTCCGGCTTGTGCTTCGCCGCACTCTGGAAATCGTACGTCAGCTCGTTCTTCGCCTGATCCAGCGCCACGGTCACCTGACCGCCGTCCACCAGCGAGCCAAACAGAAGCTCGTTCGCCAGCGGTTTCTTCAGGTTGTCCTGAATCACGCGCGCCATCGGACGGGCCCCCATCGCGCGGTCGTAGCCTTTCTCGGCCAGCCAGTTGCGGGCCTCCTGGCTCACTTCCAGCGAGACGCCTTTCTGATCCAGCTGAACCTGCAGCTCGACGATGAACTTGTCCACCACCTGATGGATCACCTCGGTAGACAGGTGATCGAACCAGATAATGTTGTCCAGACGGTTACGGAACTCCGGCGTGAAGATCTTCTTGATCTCCTCCATCGCATCGGTGCTGTTATCCTGGTGGATCAGGCCGATGGATTTGCGCTCGGTTTCACGTACCCCGGCGTTAGTGGTCATCACCAGCACCACGTTGCGGAAGTCCGCCTTGCGCCCGTTGTTATCGGTCAGCGTCCCGTTGTCCATCACCTGCAACAGGATGTTGAACACGTCCGGATGCGCTTTCTCGATTTCATCGAGCAGCAGTACCGCGTGCGGATGCTTGATCACCGCGTCGGTGAGCAGGCCGCCCTGGTCAAAGCCCACGTAGCCCGGAGGTGCACCAATCAAACGGCTGACGGTGTGACGCTCCATATACTCGGACATATCAAAGCGCAGCAGCTCAATGCCCAGCGCTTTGGAGAGCTGAACCGTCACCTCGGTTTTCCCCACGCCGGTCGGACCGGCAAACAGGAAGGAACCAACGGGCTTGTGGTCATGCCCCAGTCCGGCACGGGCCATCTTGATCGCTTCGGTTAAGGCCTCAATGGCTTTATCCTGACCAAAGACCAGCATTTTCAGGCGATTGCCGAGGGTGCGCAGCGTATCGCGGTCGCTCTGAGAGACGCTTTTCTCAGGGATACGCGCGATGCGGGCGACCACGGACTCGATATCCGCCACGTTAACGGTTTTCTTACGCTTGCTGGCAGGCATCAGGCGCGCACGCGCCCCGGCCTCATCAATCACGTCAATCGCCTTATCCGGCAGGTGACGGTCGTTGATGTATTTCACCGCCAGCTCCACCGCCGCACGCACCGCTTTCGCGGTGTAACGCACGTCGTGGTGCGCTTCGTACTTGGTTTTCAGGCCGTTGATGATCTGCACCGTTTCGTCAACCGACGGCTCAGTGACGTCGATTTTCTGGAAACGACGCGCCAGCGCGCGATCTTTCTCAAAAATGTTGCTGAACTCCTGGTACGTCGTGGAGCCCATCACGCGGATCTTGCCGCTTGAAAGCAGCGGTTTGATCAGGTTTGCCGCATCCACCTGGCCACCGGAAGCCGCACCTGCGCCGATGATGGTGTGGATCTCATCAATAAACAGGATGCTGTTGGTGTCCTGCTCCAGCTGTTTTAACAGCGCCTTGAAGCGTTTTTCAAAATCACCGCGGTATTTAGTGCCCGCCAGCAGCGAGCCAATATCCAGCGAGTAGATGGTGCAGTCGGCAATCACTTCCGGCACGTCGCCCTGCACAATGCGCCAGGCAAGCCCTTCGGCAATCGCCGTTTTACCCACGCCTGACTCGCCCACCAGCAGCGGGTTGTTCTTGCGGCGACGGCACAGCACCTGGATCGCACGCTCCAGCTCTTTATCGCGGCCAATCAGCGGGTCGATGCCGCCAACGCGAGCAAGCTGATTAAGGTTGGTGGTGAAGTTTTCCATACGATCCTCCCCGCCTGCTTGCTCTTCATTGTTATTGACCTGATTGCTGGAATCCGATGCCTGGTTAGGCTCGTCTTTGCGCGTTCCGTGAGAAATAAAGTTAACCACGTCGAGGCGGCTGACTTCGTGTTTGCGCAGCAGGTAGGCAGCCTGTGACTCCTGCTCGCTGAAGATGGCGACTAAGACGTTTGCGCCAGTCACTTCGCTACGTCCGGAAGACTGGACGTGGAATACCGCGCGCTGCAGCACACGCTGGAAGCTGAGCGTCGGCTGCGTGTCGCGCTCTTCTTCACTGGCTGGCAGCACCGGTGTGGTTTGTTCGATGAAGGCTTCGAGTTCCTGACGTAGCGCCACCAGGTCCACGGAGCAGGCTTCCAGCGCTTCGCGGGCAGATGGGTTGCTAAGCAGTGCGAGCAGTAAATGCTCGACGGTCATAAACTCATGTCGGTGCTCACGCGCTCTGGCGAAAGCCATGTTTAAACTGAGTTCCAGTTCTTGATTGAGCATAGGCACCTCCCCCAATTTTATGCCTTATCAGGCCTTTTCCAGCGTACACAGCAACGGATGCTCGTTCTCCCTCGCATAGTCGTTCACCATCGCCACTTTGGTTTCCGCCACTTCGGCGGTAAAAATGCCGCAGATAGCTTTGCCACGATAATGAACGGTAAGCATCAGTTGCGTTGCACGTTCTACATCATAAGAAAAGAACTTTTGTAGCACGTCAATAACAAATTCCATCGGCGTGTAATCATCGTTCATTAACATAACTTTATACATAGATGGCGGTTTTAGCGCGTCGCGCACTTTATCTTCCGCCAGCTGGTCAAAATCCAGCCAGTCGTTGGTCTTACCCATTTTGCATAACCACTTTGAATCTACCTCAGATGTTAGATAACAATCATCTATTACTGTCATCCGCGATGTCTGTCACAAACTGTTGCAATAGCGTTAACTGCTTCAAACTTTGGTTGATTATTGTCCCAACTCCAGCGCCAAACGCTTGACGACGTCTTTCGTTTATCTAAATTGTACAAGCGTGAGATGGCGAGGTTTTGAACAGCCCCCACTCCACCACCGGTTCATTCCATCTTAATTTATAAGATTTACGAAGGATGTCGAAGCATGGAAATGGGTACTGTTAAGTGGTTCAACAACGCCAAGGGGTTTGGCTTCATCTGCCCCGAAGGCGGCGGCGAAGATATCTTCGCTCACTATTCCACCATTCAGATGGATGGTTACAGGACGCTCAAAGCCGGGCAGTCCGTCCGGTTCGATGTACACCAGGGACCAAAAGGCAATCATGCAAGCCTAATCGTACCCGTTGAAGCAGAAACGGTTGCATAGCTCTCTGTTTTATTGTGTACATCACGCAGTCAAAATGCCAGCCCGATCGGCTGGCATTTTTATTTTCGGGTTATTCCCGAGCCAGCGCGTCCACCGGATCCAGCCGCGCCGCGTTGCGCGCAGGCAGCCAGCCAAACAAAATCCCGGTAAAGGTGGAACACAAAAACGCGGTGAGTATCGCCATCGGCGAGAAACCAATCTCCCAGCCGGGTAAAAAGAGCTGGAGCGCAAAGGCAATCATCATCGAGAGCGCAATGCCCATCGCGCCGCCCACCAGGCATACCAGCACCGCTTCAATTAAAAACTGCTGAAGCACGTCGCTGGCCCTGGCCCCGACCGCCATGCGGATGCCAATCTCCCGGGTGCGTTCAGTTACCGACACCAGCATGATATTCATCACCCCGATACCGCCAACGACCAGCGAGATCACCGCCACCAGCGTCAGGAACAGCTGAAGAGTACGTGTGGTCTTTTCCGCCGTTTTCAAGAGGCCGTCCATATTCCAGGTGAAGAAATCCTTCTTCCCGTGGCGCAACGTTAACAGCCGTTCCAGCTGCTGTTCCGCCAGCGCGCTGTCGTAGCCCTCCTTCACGCGCACGGTGATGGAGTTAAGCCACGACTGACCCATAATCCGCCCGGAGATGGTGGTATACGGCAGCCAGACGCGCAGGATCTTGCTGCTGCCGAACATCGACTGCTTCTCTTCCGCCACGCCAATGACCGTGGCAGGCATGTTGCCGACGAGGATCACTTCGCCCACCACGTTCGCTTTATTGGGGAAAAGCTGCCTGCGCGAGTTGGCGTCCAGCACCACCACCTGCGCCCTCCCCGCCAGCTGCTCGGCGTTGAAAGTGGCCCCTTCGCTGAAGGTCATGCCGTAGACGTTGAAGTAGTCGCCGCTCACGCCGTTGGCGCTGGCCGCCACGTCGATGTTGCCGTAGCGCAGACGCAGGTTTTGCGAGACCGCAGGCGTGGCGGAGTTCACCCACGGCTGCTTCTGAATCGCCGCCAGATCGTCATACTTGAGCGCCTGCTGATACTGCGGCTCGTCGTCGCCGAAGTCTTTGCCGGGATAGACGTCAATGGTGTTGGTCCCGATGGCGCGGATATCCGCCAGCACCAGCTGCTTGGCCGCGTCGCCCACCACCACAATCGACACCACCGAGGCAATACCGATAATGATGCCGAGCATGGTCAGCAGGGTGCGCATTTTGTTGGCCGCCATCGCCAGCCAGGCCATGGTCAGCGCTTCACGAAAGCCGCTGGAGAACTGCGCCCAGCCGGTCGACGCAGGCAGCGCTTCCTTCGGTGCCGCCGCGCGGGACTCACGCGGCGGCGGGTTGCTCACCAGCTCGCCGTCGTGGATCTCTATAATCCGTTCGGCCTGCGCCGCTACCTGCGGATCGTGGGTAACGATAATCACCGTGTGACCCTGATCGCGCAGCTGGTGCAGGATCGCCATCACCTCTTCGCCGGAGTGGCTGTCGAGCGCCCCGGTCGGTTCATCCGCGAGGATCACCTGCCCGCCGTTCATCAGCGCGCGGGCAATACTCACGCGCTGCTGCTGGCCGCCGGACAGCTGCGACGGCTGGTACTCCACCCGCTCCGCCAGCCCCAGACGCGTTAACAGCGCCTTCGCGCGCTCAAGGCGTTTCTTCCGCTCAACGCCCGCATACACCGCGGGAACCTCCACGTTCTGCGCCGCGCTCAGGTGAGAGAGCAAGTGGTAACGCTGGAAGATAAAGCCAAAGTGTTCCCGGCGCAGCTTCGCCAGCGCGTCGCCGTCCAGCGTGGAGATATCGGTTCCGGCCACGCGATAGGTACCGCTGGTGGGTTTATCCAGACAGCCGAGAATGTTCATCAGCGTCGATTTACCGGAACCCGACGCCCCGACAATCGCCACCATCTCGCCCGCCTCCACGCGCAGGGAGATGCCTTTCAGCACCTCCACCGGGCCGTCGCCGGACGGATAGCTGCGACGAATGTCCTTCAGCTCAAGCAGCGCGGTCATTTAGCGGCTCCGGGCAGGCTTTCGCTGACAACAACCTCCTCGCCCTCTTCCAGCCCTTTCTCCACCACCACGTCGGTGTCGTTGCGCGCGCCAATCACCACCTCGCGCTCGCGCGTTTCACCGTTGCGCAGCACTTTCACCTTGTAGCGATTGTCCCCGGCGGATTCACCCAGCGCGGAGAGCGGAACGGTCAGCACGTTCTTCACGCCGGTCAGCTGGATGTGCACCTGCGCGGTCATGTCCAGGCGCAGCACGCCCTTCGGGTTTGGCACTTCAAAACGCGCGTAGTAGAAAATGGCGTCGTTAACCTTTTCCGGCGTCGGCAGAATGTCTTTCAGCACGCCTTCGTAGCGGGTCTGCGGATCGCCGAGTACGGTAAACCAGGCATTCTGACCCGGCTTAAGATGGATCACGTCCGCCTCGGAGACCTGGGCCTTCACCAGCATGGTGCTCATGTCCGCCAGCGTCAGAATGTTTGGCGCCTGCTGGGCGGCAATCACCGTCTGGCCCTGCAGCGTGGTAATTTGCGTCACTTCCCCGGCCATCGGCGCGACGATCTTTGTGTAATCAAGATTGGTTTTCGCCGTATCCAGCGAGGCCTGATTACGCTTGATTTGCGCGTCGATCGTGCCAATCTGCGCCTGTTTCACCGCCAGTTCAGTCGCGGCGGTGTCTAAATCCTGTTTCGAGATAGCCTGGGTTTTCGCCAGCGCCTGCTGGCGGGTCAGCGTCACCTGCGCCAGGTTACGCTCTGCCTGCGCCTGCGCACGCTGCGCGCGCAGCTCCATCAGCGTCGCTTCCACTTCGCGGATCTGGTTCTCAGCCTGCTCGGGATCGATAACGCCAAGCAGCTGGCCTTTTTTCACCTTGTCGCCAATCTCTACCGACAGCGTTTTCAGCTGGCCGCTGACCTGAGCGCCGACGTCAACTTTGCGCAGCGCATCAAGTTTGCCCGTCGCAAGGACATTTTGCTGCAGTTCACCCGGACGAACGATCAGCGTCTGGTACTGCGGCACAGGCGCGTTAAGCACCTGCCATAACCAGAATCCACCGGCTACAATCACCAGCGCCAGCAGCAGAAACAGCGTTCTGCGTTTTCCCTTGAGGTTCATAAATATTCCAAATAAATGTTCTGGCAATAATAAACGTTGATTCTATCTAAACGACTCCTTAACGAAACCCCTGTTCTCCGAAATCACCCTAATTTGTTTACAAGACGTTGATATTTCCCCTGCTGAAATAGCGGTATTCCAAAAGACTCAGGATTTATCATGTCTTCTATCGTCGATACACCTCTTCCAAACCTGACGCAGCCGACATCCGGCTGGCAGCTCTTCAAAAATCTGGCGTTCGGCAAGATCGCGCCCGGCCTTGCATGGCAGAACCCCGCCTATCGCCGTAAGTTCATGCTGCGTTCTCTGGCGACGCCCGTGAGCACGTCTCGCCTGTTAACAAACCTCGCTAAGCAGCCGCGTCTGATGCAGATGCTGCAGGTGCAGCCCGGTCTGCCGTGTCGGCTTCATCGTCCCTGGCTGACGGTGAAGATGGATCGCCAGCACGCGCTGGAATCCCTGAACTGGCACTATCAGGCCATGAGCCGCCAGCTCCCGGCCACGCTCCTGAAGGGCTATCTTTCGACGCAGGGGACTACGCTGCTGACCTTAACCGGGAAAGATGAACAGCAATTTACCGTCCGCCTGTGTGCCGATGCGTTCCTGGATAAAGAGGGAGAGGCCACCCTCACCTTCTGCGACGTTCAGAATACGGTGCTGGCGGAGCTAACCTTTACGCTCTGCCAGTTTGAAGGAAAATCGACGCTGTTCATCGGCGGTTTGCAGGGCGCGAAAGCGCATGTTCCCCATGAGCTGATCCAGAAAGCGACGAAGGCCTGCCACGGTCTGTTCCCGAAACGCCTGCTGGTTGAAGCCGCCATGACGTTCGGCGCCGCATTCCCGGTCGCGCAGATTGTTGCCGTCAGTAATGCCACCCATATTTATCGCAGCTGGCGCTACCGCAAGAAAAAAGAGGGAAAACTGCTGGCCGATTACGACGGCTTCTGGAGTTCCCTCGGTGGGGAAAAACAGGAGAGCGGCCACTTTATGCTGCCGCTTGCCATGCCGCGTAAACCCGTAGAAGAGATCGCGAGCAAAAAACGCGCCGAATACCGTCGCCGCTACGCGCTGCTGGATAGCCTGATTCAGCAGGTGAAACAGGCGACCGAACGTTAATCCGCCCTTCCGCGTGCCAGCCACAGCACGCGGGAGAACATTTTCCGCAGCAGGGTCGGAACCGCCTCTACGCCCCGCCTTCCCGCTTCCGTCGCCACTTCAATGGCTAAGTCCGGTTTCGACGAACGGTGAATAGCTTTGGCGATCACGCGCCGCATGTTCATCGGGACGTCGACCGGCACCATCGCAATGCGGTGGAATACATCGTCAAAGCCCTGACGGTACATAAAATGCTCCATGTCCATCGCGGGCAGCATCGTTAAATGATCCCGTTCTTCTTCCCGCTCGTTGTTCAGCAGGCTGCGCACGGTTGAGGCATATTTTTTCCCCGCTTCGTCGCCGTCCACCAGCACATGCCATTCAATTCCCATTCGGCGGGCAAATTTTATCAGCGGTTTTAATCCCGACTGGGCAAATTCGATCACCTTAATACCTTCGGCATCAAAATGGTGGCCGCACTGGCGCGCCAGTTCGTTGATGACCCAGGTCTCCGTTTCCCCCTCCACCAGCAGCCAGCAGCGGGCGAAGAGCGACGAGGCGCGATTAAAGCGTATATGAAACGCGATTCGCCGCCCGTCTTCGGCGTTCATCCCGCCGGGCCCGAGGCGGTATGCGGATACGCGGGAGGACTCGCGCACCAGACGGCAGATGTGCTCCACCGGCGTCAGCGATAGCAGCTCACCGGAGTTGGTGGTGGTAATCCGCTGGAGCGGCAGCAGATTCAGCAGGTGCCACGCCACGGAGAGCATGATGGGGTGCAGGCGCGTTTCCGGATCTTCCACCAGCAGCAGCGGGCGGGCATCCCGGTCAAGACGCACGGTGCCCTTCGCCTGCAGAAGCGTTGAAAACAGCCCCAGCAAAATCACCCGATGGGTACGCCCGCCGGGCCGGTCGATCATCCGGTTGATGATGTCGAGATAGCGCCAGCTGCGCTGTTCATCATGAGAACGGCGGCGCATCAAACGATGGCGCGACTCCGAGGTGCCCTGCTCGGAAAAATAGTGCTCCAGCAGTTGCACCATCGCCGACAGCCCCTGACGAATTTGACCATCGGTGAGGTTTTGCGGACGCGACACCAGCTCTCGCGCCAGGAAATCCAGCTCGCGGGCGGTGACTTCCACCTCCGGCATATTCGGTACGGTGCCGTTACGAATACGGCGCATAAAGCGCGCATCGCGCAGGCGTAACACCGGCGTCAGGCGAATAAGGTGACGCGCCAGACCGTCGATATTCTCCAGCGGAATCGGGTTGGCTTTCTCATCGAGGAATTCACGCAGGGTCAGTACCCCCTCGTTTTCCGCCATTTCACCTTCCAGCCGATAGAAAATCCGGTGGAAACCGTCGTCGCAGGGCACCCAGCAGGGCGACAGCGGGCGGAAGCGACGCACGCGGTGACGGCCGGGTTCAGATTCACGGAACGTCAGGATGATATGCAGGTGCTTCTCGCGGCCCGCGATATCGCCGGGCGGGAACCAGAAATCATCGTGGACGAAGTGATACAGCTTGTCTTCGGGTGAAAGCAGCAGCGTTAGTGCATCAAGCAGGCTGGACTTACCCCACGCGTTCTCGCCGATCAGGACGTTGTTCTGCTCCAGCTGCAGCGACAGGCGGTTAATACCGCGAAACCCGACAATTTCCACACGTTCGAGAAGCATAAATCCCCCGCGAAATGATCACTTTTTCCTTTAAGTTATCAGCAGTATAGCGGCAGGAACCCTGGCACGACAGCAGAACATTCACCCTTGCGGGATTTGAACTATGCTCTATTTACCGCTGATTTGAACAAGGATTAACATCACATTGCCTTAAATCAAATTAACCGAATTTATTTAAGTGGCGAAGGGATGTTGTTGGTTTTTAAAATGCGGGCTCTTTGAGTCGTCATCCCTTTATGGCGATATATCCCGCGCGCGGGAAAACGCGTGGAAAATTATTTTGAGGTGGTTATGTTTAGAAAATTGGCAGCAGAATGCTTTGGTACATTCTGGCTGGTATTTGGTGGCTGCGGTAGCGCCGTTCTGGCAGCAGCATTCCCGGAATTAGGTATTGGTTTTGTCGGCGTCGCGCTGGCATTTGGCTTAACCGTATTAACCATGGCTTTCGCCGTGGGGCATATTTCCGGCGGTCATTTTAACCCGGCGGTGACATTAGGCTTATGGGCGGGCGGGCGTTTCCCGGCGAAAGAGGTTATTGGCTACATCGTGGCGCAGGTGGTTGGTGGTATTATTGCGGCGGGCGTGCTGTACGTCATTGCCAGCGGTAAAGCAGGCTTTGACGCGGCGGCCAGCGGCTTCGCCTCTAACGGCTTTGGCGAACACTCTCCGGGCGGTTATTCCATGCTTTCTGCCATTGTAATTGAAATTGTACTGACCGCAGGCTTCCTGCTGGTGATCCACGGTGCAACCGACAAACACGCGCCTGCAGGCTTCGCGCCCATCGCCATTGGTCTGGCGCTGACGCTGATCCACCTGATCTCCATTCCGGTGACCAACACCTCCGTTAACCCGGCGCGCAGCACCGCCGTCGCCATTTTCCAGGGCGGCTGGGCGCTTGAGCAGCTGTGGCTGTTCTGGGTGATGCCGATCGTCGGCGGTATTCTGGGCGGCGTGCTGTACCGCACTCTGCTGGAAAAACGCGATTAATCTTTCCCTCCCTCTCCCCGTGGGAGAGGGCCGGGGTGAGGGCAACAGGCCGCACCCCCACATAGACACAAGCCGGGTAAGGCGTAGCCGCCACCCGGCTTTTTTATTGCTCCTTTACCTGACAGCCTTTATTGGGTAGTGTCTCTGGCGCTTAACAGAAACTCAAAAGGACCGGCTGTTCATGTTTTCAGGACTCCTCATTATTCTGCTGCCCCTGATTGTGGGCTATCTTATTCCGCTGCGTCATGAATCGGCCTTAAAGCTTATTAACCGTTTTCTCAGCTGGATTGTTTACGTCATTCTGTTCTTTATGGGAATCAGCCTGGCCTTCCTGGATAATCTGGCGACAAATTTACTTTCCATCCTGCATTATTCTGCGGTCACCGTGGTGGTTATTTTGCTGTGCAATATTGCCGCCCTGCTGTGGCTGGAACGCACTATTCCGTGGAAAAATAATCACCACCAGGAAAAGCTTCCCTCCCGAATTGCAATGGCGCTGGAATCATTAAAGCTCTGCGGCGTCGTGGTGCTTGGATTTCTTCTGGGCCTTACCGGATGGACATTTTTGCAGCACGCGACGGACGCCAGCGAATATACCCTGATCTTCCTGCTGTTCCTGATTGGTATTCAGCTGCGAAATAACGGCATGACGCTGAAACAGATTGTCCTGAACCGTCGGGGAATGATCGTTGCCGTTATGGTTGTCGTCAGCTCCATGGTCGCGGGCGTGATTAATGCCTTTATTCTCGATCTGCCGCTAAAAACCGGCCTGGCGATGGCCTCCGGGTTTGGCTGGTACTCCCTCTCCGGTATTCTGCTGACCGAATCCTTCGGCCCGGTGATCGGCAGCGCTGCCTTTTTTAACGATCTGGCTCGAGAGCTGATTGCCATCATGCTGATCCCGGGGCTGGTTCGCCGCAGCCGCTCGACGGCACTGGGCCTGTGCGGCGCCACGTCGATGGACTTTACCCTGCCGGTCCTCCAGCGTTCGGGCGGGCTGGAGATGGTGCCCGCAGCCATCGTTCACGGCTTTATTTTGAGCCTGCTGGTTCCCGTCCTGATGGCGTTTTTCTCTGCCTGATACCTCTGTGGCGGTAGGGCTCCTGCCGCCAAAATTGCGCTAAATCAATCTCCCTCTATTTTGTCGCAGAAAGCTCTTTTCACCGTTCTGGCACAGGCATACCCTTAAACATGTATATCAAATATAACTTTTACAGGTGTGATTATGTTTTGTGTGCAATGTGAACAAACCATCCGTACCCCGGCAGGCAACGGCTGCTCTTACTCGCAGGGTATGTGCGGTAAAACCGCAGAAACATCAGACCTGCAGGATCTGCTGATAGCCGCCCTGCATGGTCTTTCCGCCTGGGCCTTCAAAGCCCGTGAATACGGCATTGTCGACCATTACGTCGACAGCTTCGCGCCGCGCGCGTTTTTCTCCACGCTGACTAACGTCAACTTCGATTCTCCGCGCATCGTCGGCTATGCCCGCGAAGCGATTGCCCTGCGCGAAGCTTTGAAAGCGCAGTGCCTGAATGCCGATACCAGTGCCCGCGTGGACAACCCAATGGCGGAGCTTCAGCTGGTGAGCGACGACCTGGGCGAGCTACAGCGCCAGGCCGCAGAATTTACCCCTAATAAGGACAAAGCGGCGATTGGCGAGAACATCCTCGGCCTGCGTCTGCTGTGCCTGTACGGCCTGAAAGGTGCAGCGGCCTATATGGAACACGCGCACGTTCTCGGGAAGTCAGATAACGACATTTACGCCCAGTACCACAAAATTATGGCGTGGCTCGGCACCTGGCCTTCCGACATGAACGCCCTGCTCGAGTGCGCAATGGAAATCGGCCAGATGAACTTCAAAGTCATGAGCATTCTGGATGCCGGTGAAACCAGCACTTACGGTCATCCGACCCCGACGCAGGTCAACGTCAAAGCGACCGAAGGCAAATGCATCCTGATTTCCGGCCACGACCTGAAAGATCTCTACAACCTGCTGAAGCAGACCGAAGGCACCGGCGTTAACGTCTATACCCACGGCGAAATGCTGCCCGCCCACGGCTACCCGGAACTGCGTAAGTTCAAGCATCTGGTGGGTAACTACGGCAGCGGCTGGCAGAATCAGCAGGTAGAGTTCGCCCGCTTCCCTGGCCCTATCGTGATGACCTCCAACTGCATCATCGACCCTACCGTGGGCGCGTATGACGACCGCATCTGGACCCGCAGCATCGTCGGCTGGCCGGGCGTGAGCCACCTTGAAGGCGACGATTTCGGTCCGGTTATCGAGCAGGCGCAGCAGATGGCGGGCTTCCCGTACAGCGAAATCGAACATCTGATCACCGTTGGCTTCGGTCGCGAAACGCTGCTGGGTGCGGCAGATTCTCTGATTGACCTCGTCAGCCGTGAAAAGCTGCGCCACATCTTCCTCGTTGGGGGATGCGACGGCGCGCGCGGCGAGCGTAACTACTTCACCGATTTCGCCACCAGCGTGCCGGATGATTGCCTGATCCTGACCCTGGCGTGCGGTAAATACCGTTTCAACAAGCTAGACTTCGGCAACATCGAAGGCCTGCCGCGCCTGATTGATGCAGGCCAGTGCAACGATGCTTACTCGGCCATCATTCTGGCGGTCACGCTGGCAGAAAAACTCGGCTGCGGCGTCAACGATCTGCCGCTGTCGCTGGTGCTCTCCTGGTTCGAGCAGAAAGCGATTGTCATTCTGCTTACCCTGCTCTCTCTCGGCGTGACCAACATCGTAACCGGCCCGACCGCGCCAGGCTTCCTGACGCCGGACCTGCTGGCGGTGCTGAACGAGAAATTCGGTCTGCGTTCCGTGACCAACGTTGAAGATGATATGAAGCAACTGCTGAGCGCGTAAGGAGCGATTCATGACCATGCCAACCTCACAATGTCCGTGGCGGATGCAGGTTCATCACATCCATCAGGAGACGCCGGATGTGTGGACGCTGTCGCTGCTCTGCCACGACTACTATCCGTACCGTGCGGGCCAGTATGCGCTGGTCAGCGTTCGCAACTCGGCGGACACGCTTCGCGCCTATACGATCTCCTCCACGCCGGGCGTGAGCGAGTACATTACGCTCACTATCCGCCGCATTGATGACGGTGCAGGCTCTCAGTGGCTGACCCGTGACGTGAAGCGCGGAGATTACATCTGGCTGTCTGACGCGCAGGGGGATTTCACCTGTGACGATAAGGCAGACAATAAATTCCTGCTGCTGGCGGCGGGCTGTGGCGTAACGCCGATCATGTCGATGCGCCGCTGGCTGGCGAAGAACCGCCCGCAGGCCGACGTGCAGACAATCTTCAGCGTGCGCTCTCCGGAAGATGTGATTTTTGCCGATGAGTGGCGTAATTATCCGGTGACGCTGGTGGCGGAACACAACGCGACCCACGGTTTTGTGCCCGGTCGCCTGAGCCGCGAGCTGCTGCAAAGCGTGCCGGACATTGCGAACCGTACCGTGATGACCTGCGGCCCGGCGCCGTACATGGATATCGTGGGGAAAGAAGTTAGAGCGCTTGGCGTGACCCGCTTCTTCAAAGAGCAGTTCTTCACGCCGGTGGCGGAAGCGGCAACCAGCGGGATTCAGTTCACCAAACTGCAGCCCGCACAGACCTTCTTTGGCCGCGTGGGCACCACGCTGCTGGAAGCGCTGGAAAGCAACAAGGTGCCGGTAGTCGCGGCCTGCCGTGCGGGCGTGTGCGGCTGCTGTAAAACGAAAGTGGTTTCAGGGGAATATACCGTCACCAGCACCATGACGCTGTCCGACGCGGAAATTGCTGAAGGTTACGTGCTGGCGTGCTCGTGCCACCCGCAGGGGGATTTGGTCCTCGCATAAGCGATAAACGTTCGATCGTAGGCCCGGTAAGCGTCAGCGCCACCGGGCTTTTTTGCCGGGTGGCACTGCGTTTACCCGGCCTACGTTGTGCATGCTGCCTGTACGGCAGTGAACGGTCTGCCATTCTGCGAATCTCGCGGTCTCCCTGTGCATGCTGCCTGTACGGCAGTGAACGATCATTTTTTCTGATTATAAGAGGGTACTATTGTGCATGCTGCCTGTACGGCAGTGAACTGGAACAATCTACACCTATCACCTTGTCAGATAAAGAATTCCCCTAAAAAATACCCTTTAAACCCTTTTTTCATCACAAATAATTCCGCTTAATAAAATCAAAGACTTAAAAACCACCAATAAAAAAGGGTCCAGAGACCCTTATATTTTTAGCACCCAGCTTTATTGCCACGCAGGCGCTTTCCCTAACGCAAACCGCCCTGCCCCTAAACACGCTACCGCCAGCGAGCCAACAAAGAAGTACACCAGGCTTTCAATCGCCCATGCCCCAACCTTATCGAGCGCGAACGTTTCACCCATTCCCACCATCAGCCATGCCACGATCATCGTAAACGCCAGCACCAGCGCGGCCGGGCGCGTAAAGAGCCCGACAATAATCAGGATCGGTGCCACCACTTCGCCAATCAACACGCCGTAGGCAATAAATCCCGGCAGCCCTTTCTCTACCAGCATGCCGCTGATAAAGCCCACGCCGCCAAACAGCTTATGCAAACCGTGAAAAAGCATCAGCCCACCGACGGCAAGTCGTAACAAGAGTTTGCCGAGATCGTCGCACGATAGCTTTTCATTAACAGCAATTAACAATGATTTAACCATTTGAAATGATTCCTGTTTTCACTGAGACATCACCAGCTTATGCCGAAGCGTGGCGCATGAAAAGCACCTTTTAAATGGGGGGATTTGACGGGCAATACAGTGACTTTCTTCTAAGCTTGTAAGCGATATCACAAAAAGGAGACGGACAACCATGAAACAAACCGTGGCTGCATATATAGCGAAAACGCTCGAACAGGCTGGCGTAAAACGTATCTGGGGCGTGACCGGCGATTCCCTGAACGGGCTCAGCGACAGCCTGAACAAGATGAAAACCATCGAATGGATGCCGACCCGTCATGAGGAGGTCGCTGCCTTCGCCGCCGGTGCTGAAGCGCAGCTCACAGGAGAACTGGCCGTGTGTGCAGGCTCGTGTGGGCCTGGCAACCTGCATCTGATCAACGGCCTGTTCGACTGTCACCGTAACCACGTGCCGGTGCTGGCGATTGCCGCCCATATCCCCTCTTCCGAAATCGGCAGCGGCTATTTTCAGGAGACGCATCCGCAGGAGCTGTTCCGTGAATGCAGCCACTACTGTGAGCTGGTTTCATCCCCGGAGCAGATCCCGCAGGTGCTGGCGATCGCCATGCGCAAAGCCGTGCTAAACCGTGGCGTTTCCGTGGTCGTTATCCCGGGAGATGTGGCGCTCAAGGCTGCGCCCGAAGGGGCCAGCACCCACTGGTATCACGCCCCGCAGCCGGTGGTAACGCCAGCCGAAGAGGAGCTGAAAAAGCTGGCGCAGCTGCTGCGCTACTCCAGCAATATCGCCCTGATGTGCGGCAGCGGCTGTGCGGGCGCGCATAAAGAGCTGCTGGAATTTGCCGGTAAGCTCAAAGCGCCCATCGTCCACGCCCTGCGCGGCAAAGAGCACGTCGAATACGATAACCCGTACGATGTGGGCATGACCGGGCTGATCGGTTTTTCTTCCGGCTTCCACACCATGATGAACGCCGACACGCTGATCCTGCTCGGCACCCAGTTCCCGTACCGCGCGTTCTACCCGACGGATGCCAAAATCATTCAGATTGATATCAACCCGGCCAGCATCGGCGCGCACAGCAAGGTCGATATGGCGCTTATCGGCGATATTAAATCCACCCTTGCCGCCCTGCTGCCGCTGCTGGAAGAGAAAACGGACCGCAAATTCCTGGATAAGGCGTTGAGCGACTACCGCGATGCGCGCAAGGGGCTCGACGACCTCGCCAAACCGAGCGACAAAGCCATTCATCCGCAGTATCTGGCGCAGCAGATCAGCCATTTTGCGGACGACGACGCCATTTTTACCTGCGACGTCGGCACGCCAACCGTCTGGGCGGCGCGCTACCTGAAGATGAACGGCAAACGTCGCCTGCTCGGCTCGTTCAACCACGGCTCAATGGCCAACGCCATGCCGCAGGCGTTGGGGGCAAAAGCGACGGCACCGGAGCGTCAGGTCGTGGCGATGTGCGGCGACGGCGGGTTCAGCATGCTGATGGGGGATTTCCTGTCGGTGGTGCAGATGAAGCTTCCGCTGAAAATCGTGGTCTTTAACAACAGCGTGCTGGGCTTCGTGGCGATGGAGATGAAGGCCGGCGGCTATCTGACGGACGGCACCGAGCTGCACGACACCAACTTTGCCCGCATCGCCGAAGCGTGCGGCATCACCGGTATTCGCGTGGAGAAAGCCTCAGAGGTGGATGAAGCCCTGCAGCGCGCCTTCTCCATCGACGGTCCGGTACTGGTTGACGTCGTCGTCGCCAAAGAAGAGCTGGCGATCCCGCCGCAGATCAAGCTGGAACAGGCCAAAGGTTTTAGCCTCTACATGCTGCGCGCCATCATCAGCGGGCGCGGTGATGAAGTGATCGAACTGGCAAAAACCAACTGGCTCAGGTAAAACATCTGGCATCGCCTTTTTAACTATAGGGAAATGCCATGATTGATTTACGCAGTGATACCGTTACCCGCCCGAGCCGCGCCATGCTCGAAGAGATGATGGCCGCCCCGGTCGGGGACGACGTCTACGGCGATGACCCGACGGTCAACGAACTGCAGCGCTATGCGGCAGAGCTAAGCGGCAAGGAGGCCGCGCTGTTCCTGCCGACCGGCACGCAGGCTAACCTGGTGGCGCTGCTCAGCCACTGCGAGCGCGGCGAAGAGTATATCGTCGGCCAGGGTGCGCATAACTACCTGTACGAAGCTGGCGGTGCGGCGGTGCTTGGCAGCATCCAGCCGCAGCCGATTGACGCCGCGTCGGACGGCTCCCTGCCGCTGGATAAAGTCGCGGCAAAAATCAAAGCTGACGATATTCACTTCGCCCGCACCAGGCTGCTCAGCCTCGAAAACACCCACAACGGTAAAGTGCTGCCGCGCGAATACCTGAAAGCAGCGTGGGAATTCACTCGCGAGCGCAGGCTCGGCCTGCACGTCGATGGCGCACGCATTTTCAATGCCGTGGTGGAGTACGGCTGCGAGCTGAAAGAGATAACGCAATATTGCGACTCGTTCACCATTTGCCTCTCAAAAGGGCTGGGTACGCCGGTGGGTTCGCTGCTGGTCGGCAGCGCAGACTACATCAAGCGCGCCAACCGCTGGCGTAAAATGACCGGCGGCGGCATGCGTCAGGCGGGCATTCTGGCGGCTGCCGGACTGTACGCATTAAAAAATAACGTGGCGCGCCTCAAGGACGATCATGACAACGCCGCGTGGATGGCAACGCAGTTGCGCGAGATCGGCGCGGACGTGATGCGTCACGACACCAACATGCTTTTTGTGCGCGTGGGCGACGAGCACGCCGCTGCGCTGGGTGAGTTTATGAAAGCGCGTGGCGTGCTGATCAACGTCTCCCCGGTCGTGCGCCTGGTGATGCATCTCGACGTGAGCCGCGAACAGCTGGCCGACGTGGTGAAACACTGGCAGGCGTTTTTACAGCGTTAAGGAGCATCACGTGCCGCAACGTATTCTGGTGCTTGGCGCCAGCGGATATATCGGTCAGCACCTCACTACTGCATTAAGCCAGCAGGGGCATCAGGTGCGGGCAGCGGCACGCAATACCGAGCGCCTGCAAAAGCTTGGTTTGCCTGGCGTGACCTGTCACAACGTCGATCTCAACTGGCCGAAGGAACTCCCCGCGCTGCTGGAAGGGGTCGACACGCTTTACTACCTGGTCCACAGCATGGGCGAAGGCGGGGATTTTATCGCCCACGAGCGTCAGGTGGCGATGAACGTCCGCGATGCCCTGCTGCAAACGCCGGTGAAGCAGGTGATTTTTTTAAGCTCGCTCCAGGCACCCGAACACGAGCAGTCCGACCATCTGCGCGCCCGCCAGCTGACGGCAGACACGCTGCGCGGGGCGAATATTCCCGTCACCGAACTGCGCGCCGGGATCATCGTCGGCGCGGGTTCCGCCGCCTTCGAAGTAATGCGCGATATGGTCTACAACCTGCCGGTGCTGACCCCGCCGCGCTGGGTGCGCTCGCGCACCACGCCGATTGCGCTGGAGAATTTGCTCCACTATCTGGTGGCCCTGCTGGATCACCCGGCAGAGCAACACCGCGTGCTGGAGGCGGCAGGCCCGGAAGTGCTGAGCTATCAGGAGCAGTTCGAACATTTCATGCGCGTCAGCGGACGCCGCCGCTGGCTGATCCCCATTCCCTTCCCGACCCGCTGGATATCGGTGTGGTTTTTGAATGTGATCACCTCGGTTCCCCCGACGACTGCCAAAGCACTGATCCAGGGGCTAAAGCACGATTTGCTGGCGGACGATCGCGCGCTGCGCGCATTGATCCCCCAGGCGTTGATCCGCTTTGACGACGCGGTGCGCCATACGCTGAAAGAAGAAGAGAAGCTGGTGAACTCCAGCGACTGGGGCTACGACGCGCAGGCCTTTGCCCGCTGGCGCCCCGAGTACGGCTATTACCCGAAGCAGGCGGGCTGCACGGTAAAAACCTCTGCCAGCCTTCACGCGCTGTGGGAGGTGGTGAACCAGATCGGCGGCAAAGAGCGCTATTTCTTCGGTAATATCCTCTGGCAGACGCGCGGTGCGATGGATCTGCTGGTGGGCCACCGGCTGGCGAAAGGCCGCCCCGCGCATCCGTATCTTGCGCCAGGCGATGCGGTCGACAGCTGGAAGGTGATCGTCGTCGAGCCGGAAAAACAGCTGGCGCTACTGTTCGGCATGAAGGCGCCGGGGCTGGGGCGGCTCTGCTTTACGCTCAAGGACAAAGGCGACCATCGGGAACTGGACGTTCGCGCCTGGTGGCACCCACACGGGATGCCGGGTCTGTTCTACTGGCTGTTTATGATCCCCGCCCATCTGTTTATCTTCCGGGGTATGGCAAAACGCATTGCGCAACTGGCAGAACAAAAGACGAAAATAAGTTAATAAAACCCTCTTTCTTTCACCTTTCCCATTGCAACACATCGTAATTCACGAAAGAATGCGCACGAAATTCTTTTCAACACAGTGGATTGATATGAAGGTACTGGTTACCGGGGCGACCAGCGGCTTAGGCCGAAATGCGGTCGAATTTCTGCGCAACAAGGGCATCAGCGTCAGGGCCACCGGTCGCAACGAAGCGATGGGGAAACTGCTGCAAAAAATGGGCGCGGAGTTCGTCCATGCCGACCTGACGGAGCTGGTCTCCTCGCAGGCGAAGGTGATGCTCGCCGGTATCGACACGCTGTGGCACTGCTCCAGTTTTACCTCCCCGTGGGGAACCCAGGAAGCCTTCGATCTCGCCAACGTGCGCGCCACGCGTCGTCTGGGCGAATGGGCCGTCGCCTGGGGCGTGCGTAACTTTATCCATATCTCCTCCCCGTCGCTCTATTTTGATTATCACCACCATCGCGACGTGCAGGAAGATTTCCGCCCTGCTCGCTTTGCCTGCGAGTTTGCCCGCAGCAAGGCGGCCAGCGAAGAGGTAATCGACCTGCTGGCGCAGTCAAACCCGCATACCCGTTTTACCGTCCTGCGCCCGCAGAGCCTCTTCGGACCGCACGACAAAGTGTTTATTCCGCGTCTGGCGCAGATGATGCACCACTACGGCAGCGTGCTGCTGCCGCGCGGCGGCGATGCGCTGGTGGACATGACCTATTACGAAAATGCCGTCCACGCCATGTGGCTGGCAAGCCAGCCGGACTGCGATAAGCTTATCTCCGGTCGCGCCTATAACATCACCAACGGTGAACCGTGCACGTTGCGCAGCATTGTGCAGCGGCTGATTGATGAACTGCAGATCGACTGCCGTATCCGTTCCGTGCCCTACCCGATGCTGGACATGATCGCCCGCAGCATGGAGCGTTTTGGCAGTAAATCCGCCAAAGAGCCCGCGCTGACGCACTACGGCGTATCGAAGCTTAACTTTGATTTTACGCTGGATATCACGCGCGCGGAGACTGAGCTGGGGTATAAGCCGATTGTGACGCTGGATGAAGGCATTGTGCGCACGGCAGCGTGGTTACGGGATCACGGGAAGTTGCACCGCTAGCCTTTTTGCCCGGTGGCGGCTTCGCCTTACCGGGCCTACATCCCCTTGCCCCTCCGGGGAGAGGGGAAAGTGCAAATACTAAAACGGCAACCTTTCGGTTGCCGTTTGCTTTTACAGAGCCGTCCAGGCATCAGCCCATGCCAGACCTGCGCCTGGTTCATAGTATGCCGGGGAGTTGTTACACCAGCCGCTGTACGGGAACGGTTTGCACTGGAACAGTTTACCGTGGTTGTTCACGATATCACCTGCGTTGTACTTGCTGTTCGCGCTCCACGCCTGGTAAGCACCTTCGTCACCTGATGGCGTTGCCGCTTTCGCTTTCACGTTCAGCAGGTAAGTGGTGGTATTGCTCAGCTCGCCATCGCTGACGGTCAGGCTGATTTCAATCTGCTGCGCCGTTGCGGACTCAGGCGCCTTGAAGGTCACCACCGCTTTATCTTCGCCGGTCACAGTCTGGCCATCCTGAGAATGCCAGGTGTAGGTCAGCTTGTTGCCGTCCGCGTCGGAAGAGCCTTCCGCGCTCAGAGAAACCTGTGCGCCCGCTTCAACGGCACCGATTGGACCCGCAATCTGCGCTACCGGCGCGTGGTTCACCGCAACAGGTTCAGCCGGGGTTTCATCCGGCGTTGGCGCTGGAGCTGGTGCCGGCGTTTCATCTTCTGAAGGCGTTGGTGCTGGCGTTACCGGGGTTTCGTCCGGCGTTACGGCAGAGCCGTCATCGTTCACGATATTGACGTTATAAAACTTCTGCACGCACTTGGTATAGTCGCCGTCTTTGAACGCGCTGAACGGCGTCTGGTAGCCCACCAGCTGGCACGAGTAGGTCTTACCGTCTGGCGTATCCGCGCTCCATCCCCAGTCCTGCTCCCAGTAGATCTTCAGGGCGCCGGCACCGTATTCGTCGAACTGCTTCATGTTGGCGCAGCCCAGCACTTCATTGGCCGGAACAGGCACTTTCAGGTAGTTCGCGAACTCTTTGTAGTACTTGATACGGTTCTGAGACTGAGCAATTTCAGTCGGGCCGCCACACTCTACGCCGCCGTTGATGATCTGGGTGGTCACACCGAAGCCAGGGACCAGACCGTTGGCTTTATCATGATCGTTCGGCTGCCACGTGCCGTCGATAACCTGCAGCATGCTTGGTTTTGGCGGCTGCGGGTAGGCGAAGAAGAAGATCGCGCTCGCCAGGTTCAGCCAGGTATCCGCCACCAGCTCAGGTTTATCCAGCAGGGTACGCACGTCGCCGTACATTGCTTCGGAGAACGGACCGTAGTTGTAGTTGTAGGACAACTGCTTCGCGCCGCGACCGAAGTAGCTCAGGAAGTCGCCGTCTTTATCCTTACCGCACGGCCAGGTCTGGCCCTGCCATACTTTCGGGTCACATTCGCCGTTATAGCCGCCCTTCTGCCCTTCGCTCCAGCCCATTTCACGCACGTGGACCAGCGCCTGACGCCACTCGGCTTCCGGACGCCAGCTTTCATGGCCGCCGGTTTCCTGGGCAAAGTGGGCAAACATGGTGGCCAGCTCTTTGCGGCAGATCGCATCGCTGTCGCGACCGTCGTTATAGGTCTTACACAGCGCCGGGAATTTACCTACGGCTTTCAGGAAGTTGCTGTAGGTATAGGCCTGAGCGCGCAGCGGGAAAAGATAATCCCAGTCGCTGGCCTTCACGATCCCTTCCACGCGCTTAACGTTGTCAGGGTTCGCCGCACGGCCTGGCTCAATCATTTCGACCTGCGCGTTATCAAGGGTCTGAATCGTCTCTTTAACGGAGGTCATCAGCGGGAAGTTAGTGAGCTCCTGCTCTTTCTTCGCCAGATCGCTGGCTTTCATGGTGTACGGCTCGCCGGTGGTCGCCTGCAAAGAGGCAGCCTGCGCCATAAAAGGTGCAACGCAAGCACCAGCAACAAGTACACTCAGTAACGTCCTTTTGTTCATTTCAATATTCCTGTTTCGTTAAGATTTAAAAAAGAATCCCGGTTTATGTATTAATCCATTAATAAATAAACCACAGACAGCTGTTTTCACTTTTCGAAGAACACCAAAAGGAATTCTTCAAAAATAAAAAACGTTAATAACGCGCTGCTAATTTCAATTCCTGATATTTTTTCCAGACTTTGTGGGCATACATCATACGCTGCGGATAGTTCTCTCTTTTTAATCCGGCGTTATAAGCCCCTACTGCTTCCCAGTTATAACCGTAGACCTTAATCATGTTTGAGAGAATCGACGCTCCCACCATAATTGAGGTACAGGGTTCGGCCATCAACCGATACTCATCAATGCCTTTTCTCTCAAGCTCCGTAAAGTGTGAGCTGTTTATTTGCATTAATCCGACATCGCGTGTGCCATCATGATTTTGCCCTACCGCATACGGGTTCATCCCCGATTCAACGTTAGCAATGGCGTACAGCAAATAAGGATCGACATGATAATAGTGCGCGGCGTTATTCCAACAGTTTGCCAGTGCGCCGTGGCTTATTATCAATAATAACAAGATGAACTTTTTCATTTTTACCTGCTGACATTTTCGGTTATTTCTCCTGGCCAACATCCTGTAAAATGAAGTTTGAATTGCTCCCCCCAATAAGGGGGGAGCATTTATTGGGCTAGATTATTTGCAGTCTGTTGCTGCGCCTTCTTTTACCCATACATCGCTGTTAGCCGGGTTATCACCACGGGTCCACCATTTGGCACGGTAAACGCTGCCCTGGTAAGTGGTGGTATCACCGCCGTTATAGACCAGGTCAGAACGCCAGTTCATCTTCACGTTGCTCACCAGTTCCCATGCATCCACACCGAAGCCAGGCTGGTTGCCCTGCGTCCAGTACTTCGCTTTCCACACCAGATGGTCGAAGCTTACGGTATCGCCATTGTTGTAGATTTTGCTGGCATCCCACGCAGCATATTTGCTGGCGTTAGCATCGACAGGCGCATCGCAGCTACCGGTTGCAGAACCTTCGTCAGATGGCGGAGTCACATCATCAGCCGGAGGGGTCACATCGTCAGCTGGTGGGGTCACATCGTCAGCCGGAGGAGTCACCTCATCAGCCGGTGGCGTTACGTCAGCCGGTTTAGGATTCACAGTCACCTGCACGTTAGACTGCACGCTGGTTTTACCATCCGTCACAACAACGCTCAGCGTGTAAGAAGAGGTATTGTTCACCTCTGGCGCAGTGATGCGAACGTTAGCAGTATCGGTACCCGTTGCGTTCATATCAGCCGGTACGCTCCAGCTGTAGGTCAGCGCATCGCCATCAGGATCGGAGGCTTGTGCATGCAGAGAAATCGCTTCACCGGATTCAACGGTAACGGATTCCATGGCATTGATCACCGGAGCCTGGTTGGCCTTAGGCGCTTTGTTCACTACCTGTACGTCGATAGCGTTGCTCAACCCTTTCGCGTCGGTCACGGTCAGGCGGAACACCAGGTTCTGATCGCTGGTCACGGCCGGTACGCTGAAGCTGGCTTTCGCTTTGGTGCTGTTCGCGAGGGTCACGGTGGCGCCGGAAACCTGCGTCCATTTATAGGTCAGCGCATCGCCGTCCTGGTCGCTGGAGGCTGAGCCGTCGAGCGTGACAGTCGCCGGGCCCGTTACCGTCATGTCGGTTGCAGAAGCGACCGGCGCATGGTTGGTTACAACCGGCTCAACAGGCGTAGAGCTGCCGCCCAGCAGGCTTTCGTTCATGGCATTCAGGATATCGCCGTTATCGGATTCGATAGACCATGCGAACAAACCACCCAGGTTTTTGCTCAGCACGTATTTGCCTTTCGCATTCACGGAACGGGCGTTATCGTATGTCACCAGCTCACCGGTGGATTTGTTGAACACGTACGGCGCTTCTGCTGCTTCGTCGTATTTGTATTCCCAGCCTGGTTTGCCCAGCATCTGGTTTACAATCTGACGGTAGTCAACAATACCGTTTTCCCATGTCCCTTTGATTGGACCCGTCGCGGTACCGGTGAATGGATTGTCACCCGTGTAACCGTGAACGCCGGTCCAGCCGCGGCCATACATGCCCGCACCGACGACGATCTTGCCAGGCTGAACGCCCTGCGCCAGCATCTCTTTCACTGCGTTATCGGTGGTGTAGTTAGTATCTGGTTTCCAGGACGCACCATACAGCGCGGTCTGGTGACCCAAATCGGTATTACTCCACGCACCGTAGAAGTCGTAGCTCATCAGGAAGATATGGTCGATGTACTGCTGCGCGGTGTTGTAGTCCACGTCTTCGATCTTATCTTTACCTGCACCGATTGCCGTGGTCAGCTCGTAGGTACGGCCAGTTTCCGCAGACAGCTCGTTCAGCATCTGACGCAGGTCATGCATCAGCGCGGTGTAAGTCGCTTTGTCGGTCTGCGGGTTACCCAGCTTGGCGTTCTCACCGCCGCCGCCCGGGAATTCCCAGTCGATATCCACACCGTCGAACACTTTCCAGGTGGTCAGGAAGTCTTTAACGGACGCAACGAAGCGGTCGCGCAGCACTTTGTTATCCATCTGATAGAACGGGTCAGACAGAGTCCAGCCGCCTACGGATGGCAGGATTTTCAGATCAGGATGGGCTTTTTTCATCGCCATCAGCTGGCCGTAGTTGCCTTTGTACGGGTCGTCCCAGTTGCTTACGCCCTGCTGAGGTTTTTGCAGCGCAGCCCACGGATCGTGGATCGCCACGGTGTAGTCCTGGCGGCCCTGACAGGCGCGTTTCAGAGACTCCAGCGCGCCGGAGGATTTGGCGCTGTCGTTAATGCCGTCGCCGCCACAGATTGGAATGAAGCCGTACAGCAGGTGGTTAATGTTCGCGACAGGAATTTTGTCTGCCGAGAAGTTACGGTCGTACACGCCCCACTCAGGGAAGTAAGCGCCAACCACTTTATCGGTGTGCTGCGCGAACGCTTTGTTGTTTTCCAGCAGCGGGGTGTTCAGAGGAAGCAGGTGGCTACCGTCGGTGTCCGCCACGATGATCAGCTTGCTGGCGCTCTTGGTGCAGCCGCTGTCGTTACACAGCTCGACCTGCTCCTGATAGCGTCCGCCTTTCTTCACTTTAAAGGTTGCAGAGCCTGCGGCACTACCCGCACCGGTCCAGACGGTCTTGCCGTCCAGCAAAACTTTTGCAGACGTTGGGGCATCGCCGCTCCAGACGTTCCACTCCACCTTCACGTCAACGCCATCTTTATGCACTTTGATGAGGTTGTTGTAGTCCTGTGCCGCCTGATCCACCTCTACCAGCGCAAACTTATCATTGCCTGATGTAATTGACGGTGTACCCGGCGCCGCTGCAAATACTGAGCTTGTTGCGGCTGCAACAAAAAGCGCCAGATATTTAGGCTTCATAAATTTCATTTTTTATTTCCTGATAAATTTATTCGTAACGTAATAATCCATGTCTTCCTTGAGAGCATGGAGTCTATTTGCGTAATGCGTATTTAACCAACCTGAAAACCGTGACAAAAAACGTCTTGCTGCGTTGTATTCCTCCATAAAAAGATACAAGCCCAAATTCCGTGTAGCTTATATCTTTTACGATACACTGAGCGCAAAGAGACATCCTTCTCTTCCACCGTCAAAAAAACTTATAAAAAAACTTGACCTGTATATTTAAAATATGAAAGCAAACTGCTGTCCAATAAACACGACTATTCCAGCAAATGACAGATAGGGTCCGAAAGAAATAGTGAGGTTATTTTTATTTAAATTATTTAACGCGAAATAGCCCGCGATACCGCTCAACGCTGCGGCAAGTTCAATTGAAGGCAGCGCCTGCCAGCCGCACCAGGCGCCTAAGGCCGCCAGCAGCTTAAAATCGCCGTAGCCCAGCCCTTCCCGCCCTGTCAGCAGGCGAAAGGCCCAGTAGAGCAGCCAGAGCGACAGATAGCCTGCTACCGCACCGAACAGCGCGTCCTGCAACGGCAATCTGTGGTCAAATGCATGGAGTAAGAGACCTGCCCACAACAGCGGCTGGGTCAGGCAGTCCGGGAGAAGCTGATGCTGCCAGTCGATCATCGCCAGTGGCAGTAAAAACAGCGCGAGTAACCACAGCGAAAACAACCCCTGAACGTCCGGCATGCACCAGGCCGTAACGCCAAAAAACAGCGCCGAGAAAAATTCGATCAAAAATAACCGCAGCGGGATGGTCGTGCCGCACTGGTGGCAGCGTCCCCGTAATAACAGCCAGCTGACCAGGGGGATATTTTCCCATGCAGCAAGCGTGTGCTGGCACACCGGACAGTGCGAGGCAGGAAAGAGCAGATTGCCGCTTCCCTCTTCATCCATCACGATCCCCGGCAGGCGCTCGGCAACAACGCCAAGAAAACTGCCCATAATCCCGCCCAGGATCGCACTCATTATCGGAAAACTAACCGGGCAGGCCTCCCGGATCAGCGAGAAGGTATTCATGCGTTTTTTGCCCAGGTGAGCTGCACCTGCGCTTTTACATCGCTGAGATGGTCAACCGGCGTAAGGTTTATTTTTTGCAATCTGACGCCGGAGGTTTGATTAATTTCGCGCAGCCAGTTTTTTAATTCATAAACATTTACCCGATTAACCACGAACGATAAAGTTTGTCCCTCCTGGCGGACGTCCGTCAGCGACAGGTTAATTTCATTAGCGCTTTTCTCGACCACTGTGCGAGGATTATCCGTTTTGACTAACTGAACCTGAAGATGATTTTTATCAATTTCATTGCGCATCCAGTTAAGCGTCTCTTTTTGTCTTTTAAGCGTCGATTTACTATTTTGAATCATATTATCCAAAGGGATGACTCCTGCGTAATACACTGCAGCCCCAAGCAGGGCAACGATGCAGAGTTTTAAAATAACTTTCTCCCGGGCGCTGTAGTTCTGGTAGCGTGATTTCAGCTGCGCGATTCGCTCTTTCATTTATGTTTCCCTGCGATCATGGCGGTATAGGGTTCGGTGGTTGAAACAGGCTGTAAGGTAAAATCGAAATTCTCACGGGTCTGGTTAACAAACGCCTGCAACGCGGGCTGGTTTTGCGCGCTGACGCTCAGCGTCAGCGTGTTTTGCTGCGCATCGTATTCCAGCAGATCGATTTCCATCGCAGGCACTGACTGCCGGGCGGCCGCCAGCTCGTCCAGCTGAAGGAAGATCCCCTTACTCTGTTTTTTGACGTTCTGACCAAAGTGATATTTGATATTGGTCTGGTGACGCATGCTGGGGAAATGGTGCTTATACACCTGGAGGATCTCCTCCTGTATCTGGTTTTCCTGCTGCACCAGCATCCAGGCCATCGCAACGCGCGGCCCCAGCAGCAGGCCAACGGACAGCAGGCCCGCAATCGCCACTGCGGCTTTCATGCTTTTCGCGACGCGCCCGTTACCGGCCTTAAGGCTGAATTCACCGTGAAGCAGATTCACGCGACAGGCCTGCCACTGCGGCTGGATCAGCACCAACGGATGCTGCCAGGGCTGGGCGATGTCGACGTCCACACCAGCAGGCGCTTCGCCGTAACAGCACACCTCCCCCTCTCCGGCCTTCTGCATCAGAAGCGGCAGCAGGCTCGCTTCCATTTCGCTGGCAACATGCGGTGATAAACGTAGCCAGTAGCCGTCGTCCTGAGCGACAAGAGTACTTCCGCCAGCCGTCACGGGCAGCAGCCAGGCATCCGGCAGCACCTGGATCACTTTTAACCCCGCCTCCTGACAGCGGCTTAACCACCCGCGCAGCAGATCGGCGTCTATCGCCACCGCATCAACCTCAGCGCCTTTTTTGTTCAGCACCGTCCAGTGGAGATTATCCACCTCGCCAATCAGCGTCTCTTCCGCCATCCAGGAGAATGCCGTCGCCTGAGAGGCGACTTTCTTCGGCAGCGTAAAATGGCGGAAGATCATGCTGCTGGCGGGCAGCAGCAGACAAACACGGGCCGCCAGTGGGTGATCCGCCAGCGCGTCCAGGCTCTCCAGCGTCTCAACCTGCTGGCTGCCGGAGACACACCCCATTATTTTCCCGCCCTCGCGGTTATCGGGACGAACAAAAAGTACCTGTTTCATAGCGATCTACTTTTCTTATTCAATCATTCGGTAACGACGTTGCCACGTCACGATCTCACCGGCCTCGTTATTGACCTGAAGCTGGCTAACCACGCGAAGCGTTAATTCATCGGTATTGCCGGTATAGTTCACGCGGAAATACCGGCTGCTGATGGAGAGAAGCTCAGCCACCTGCGGGAGATCGTCTTTCAACTGCGGGAAGGTCTGCTCCAGCGCTTTGCTGAAGGTTTCCATATTTTCCCAGCCGGTTTCTGGACGCGAATCAATCAGGCGAACGGCATCATCTTCCGTTAATTTTCCGGGGAACAGCGCGGCCAGTAAGGCGGCCTGTTCCGGTTTCAGGGTGTTCACATCCACCTTGCTGGCAGAGTCCGGCAGCGCGCAGAGCAGCTTGCTCACCTTCGGATATGCCGCTACCGGGAACGCGGGCAGCTGTTTGATCTCCGCAATGGTGCGCATCATCTGGTTCGCGGGCTGTCGGGCGGGCACAACGCCCGCCCAGGCATCGCTCTCTGCACCGTCTTTGGCCGTCGTCGCGTCGCCATCGAGATAGTCCACCAGCTGTTGATACACCTCTTCTGCCGTAGTGTGGCTGATGCCGCTTTCCGTCAGGATCTGTTCAACAATCTGCTCGTTGCGCGGTTTTTCCGGCACGGCGGGCGCGTTTTGCCCCTGTGGTATTTTCTCTGCGGCCAGCAGGTTATTGACGTTAAAGCAGTCCTGCGCGTCTTCCACCTGGCTGACCACCGTGTAATCTTCGCCCCGCGTCTCCAGCGGCTGGTGCCAGTCGCCGTCCAGGTTCAGAGCCTTGTTTTCACCGGTGGCGTCGGTCTGCAGGCGGTCCTTCACCACCTTCTCCTGCGCCTGCATCGCCCAGCGCAACTGCTGCTGGCTGACCTGATAATGGGTTTTCTGCAGATTGCGACAGAACTGCTGGCTAATTTTGGCGGCCAGCGCCGACATCATGACCAGCAGGATCAGCACCACCAGCAGCGCTACCCCTTTCTGTTTACGTAATGCACTCATGATTTTGCTTCCGGTGCCGGTGCCGCCACCGGCGCAGGCGCGGTCTCTGGCGCAGCGGCGGGCGTCGCCGCCGCTTCAGGCATATCGCCCGGGGTCGTAAAGACCCAGCGCCAGGTATCGCCGTTTTCCATGGTCAGCGTCAGCTCCACGCCGTCCGGCAGATGCGCCGGGTCGCTCCAGCTTTTCTGCCAGCCCTGACGGTAAAAACGCCACTGCAGCGATTTCACCTCACTGACAATCGGCACTTCATCGGGCTTCGCGTCCACCGGGCCATCAATCACCGGCCAGACGTCGCGATACAGACTCCCATCTTCCAGGCGCCAGCGCACACGCTCCAGCTGGATCGTTCCGCTCACGCCATTCAGCGTGGTCAGCTCAAGCGCATCATCCACCTGACGAAACAGATCCGGCTCGTTACGCGGGGCGCGCGCCTGCAGTTGGTAGAAATCGCGCTCCATCAGATTCCAGGCCCGCTGCAGCTGATTGAGCTTCGCGGCGCTGGCGTCGGTTGCCGAACTGGTGCGCATTGCGCCGTCCAGAATTTGCCAGGCCAGGGTGCTGATCACCGCGAAAATGGTCAGGGCAATCATGATCTCCAGCAGGGTAAACCCGCGCTGGCGTCGCGTTTTTTTCACTTGCTCTCTCCCGGCGGAACGATTTGCAAAGCGATAACCGGCTGGCTGTCGTCCCCTTCCGCGTAGACGCGAATGGCGTTCGCCCAGCCGTTGTCGGCGGTTTTCACCCGCTGCTTGCGCCAGTTCCAGCTGCGCCCGCCCATGATTTCCGTCCCCTGCGCCTCGGCGTCCGGGAAGTCGGTTTTCGTGAGCTGCGCTTCCGCCAGCTGATTTTCCGCCACCCAGCTGGCCTGCAGCGTGTCGGCCAGGCCGTGAGTGAAACGCACGTTCAGGGAGACGGAGTTCATCAGCGCCAGCGCGGCGGTGGAGAAGATCACCAGCGCGACCATCACCTCCAGCAGCGTCATCCCCTTTTGCTTTTTGCCGTTAGCCATCGTTCTCTACCGATACAGGCGCAGCGCCTTGCGACACCACGCGGAAATGGTGCTGTTTGTCATAGCTTTGCAGCGTCAGCGTGAAGCGGCTGATTTCGCCGTCCGGTAAAAAGAGCACCTGCGGATCGGCGCTTACCGTGGCGGCAAGGCGCTGGGGCGAAAGCGAAACGTGCATCTCTTCCGGGAAATTGCCTTTTGTGGTAATACGCCCGGCGGATAACGGCACCCAGTGACGTTCGCCGTTTTTATCCTCGAGCGTTACCAGCTGATAATTATCCGTCGTGATGACCAGCCCGACGATATTTCCGTCCATCACCGCACGGTCTGAACCATAATCAACGAGGGCTTTTAATTGCTGGCCAAATATATCCGCACCGCTGCGTGAAGGTATTGTTGACACCACCATCATGGCGCAGCTGGCAAATATCACCAGCGCCAGAATAATTTCCAGCAACGTAAAGCCGCGTTGTTTATTCATTATTTCTCTTTCTTATCCAGAGACCAGTTCGTAATATCATCGGCGGTATTGGCTTCACCGTCCGGACCGGCGGAGAAGACGTCGACCGCGCCGTGTTCGCCCGGGCTAACCAGAATATAATCTCCGCCCCACGGGTCCTGCGGCAGGCGACGGATATAGCCATCAGCACGGTAGCCGTTCGGGATTGGCGCGATTTCAGGCTTGGTTACCAGCGCCTGTAAACCCTGCTCGGTTGTCGGGTAGCGGTGGTTATCCAGCTTATACATATCCAGCGAACCTTCGAGCGCGACAATATCGCTGGTTGCTTTTTGCGTATCTGCTTTTTCTTTATTGCCCATTAAGTTTGGCACCACCATGCTCGCCAGTACGCCGAGAATAACAATGACCACCATTAATTCGAGCAAGGTGAAACCCGCCTGACGCGCCAGGTTTTTACGTTTTAAAGCCATGATTTAACCTACCATATTATTAAGTTGCAGAAGCGGTTGTAATATTGACAGCACGATGAATAAAACAATCGTCGCCATGGATACCACCAGCGCCGGTTCAAATACCGACAGCGTTAATGTAATTCGATGCTGCAATGCCGATTCCTGGTTTTCCGCCGCGCGGTCCATTAAATTGCCTAATTCCCCGCTCTCTTCGCCGGAGGCAATCATATACAGCATGGTTGGCGGGAATAATTTCGCCTGTTCCAGCGCGGCATAGAGCGATGCCCCCTGACGCACGGTATCCGCCGCCTGCTCCAGCACCTGCCGGGCGTAGAGGTTTTCGATACCGTCCATCGCGATGTACATCCCCTCCAGCAGCGGCACGCTGCTGGCCTGCAAAATGCTCAGGGTGCGGATATAGCGGGCGCTGTTGATGGCGCATACCAGCTTTTTGATCGGCGAGCCGTTCACCAGCCAGCTGTGCCAGCGAAAACGGTTTTTGGCGTTTCTCAGCCAGGTCTTAAAGCCGACAAACCCGCCGCCGAGGATCCCCACGATGTAGATCCCGTACGCCTGCAGAAAATCACTCACCGCAATCAGCGTGCGGGTGGTGATCGGCAGCTGCTGCTTCATGTGGGTGAACTGCTCGATCACCTGCGGCACCACCGCCACCAGCAGAATGCTGATGACCGCGATGGCGACCACGGACAGGGTAATCGGGTAGACCATCGCCTGCGTCAGCTTGCTTTTCATCTTCTGGCGCTGCTCGTTGTACTCCGCCAGCTTCTCCAGCACGTCGCCCAGGTGGCCGGTTTTTTCGCCGGCCATCACCAGGGTGCAGTAGAGCTTGTCGAAGGTGCGCGGGAACTGGCTAAACGCGTCGAACAGCGTGTGGCCTTCCACTACTTTCTCGCGGATCTCCACCACCATCGCCGCCAGCTTTTTGTCCTCCGTCTGCTTCGAGATAGCCTTCAGGGCGCTTTCCAGCGGCAGCGCGGCGTTGACCAGCGTCGAAAGCTGGCGGGTAAACATCGACAGCACCGGCGTGGAGAGCTTTGCGCCGGTTTTCGCTTTACCGGACGCCGCCGCCTCGCGGGTTTCGTTGATGCTGACGGGCATCAGCTTTTGCTCGCGAAGCCACTGGCGAACCTGCTTTTGCCCCTCGGCCTGCAGCGTGCCGCGCTGGGTTTTCCCCGCGCCGTCCGTTGCGGTCCAGGCGTAGAAGGCCATTACGCATCCCCCCCACGCTCGGCGGTGACGCGCATCACCTCTTCCAGCGAGGTCACGCCGCTAATCACCTTCAGCAGCCCGTTTTCACGCAGGCTGTAAGCCTGCTTAAAGAGCTGCGTCTCGATGGACATTTCGTCCTTATCTTCATGAATGGCGCGGCGCATGGTGCTGTCCACCACCAGGAACTCATGAATACCGGCCCGGCCCTGATAGCCGCTCTGGCGGCAGTGTTCACAGCCCACCGCGCGGTAAATCGCTTTTGGCGGCGCGTCCATAAAGCTGAACAGCGCTTTTTCATTGGCATCCAGCGGACTGGTGATCCGGCAGTGCGTACACAGCCGACGCACCAGACGCTGGGCAATGACACCGAGCAACGATGAACCGATTAAAAAGGATTCCAGCCCCATATCCCGCAGGCGGGTTATCGCCCCTGCGGCGCTGTTGGTGTGCAGCGTAGACATGACCAGGTGACCGGTAAGCGACGCCTGCACCGCAATTTGCGCGGTCTCACCGTCACGAATTTCCCCGATCATCACCACGTCCGGGTCCTGACGCAGAATGGCGCGCAGCCCGCGGGCAAAGGTCATGTCCACGCGCGGGTTAACCTGCGTCTGCCCCACCCCTTCCAGCTCGTATTCAATCGGGTCTTCTACGGTCAGAATGTTGCGTTCGTGACCGTTCAGCGCCGAAAGAATGGCGTACAGGGTGGTACTTTTACCGGAGCCTGTCGGCCCGGTGACCAGGATAATGCCGTGCGGGCGGTCAATCAGCCCTTTCAGCTTCTCCAGCTCTTCATCAATCAGGCCCAGCTTGTTGATGTCGGGCTTGAGATTGCTTTTATCGAGCAGACGCATCACCACGCGCTCGCCGTACTGGGACGGAATGGTCGAGACGCGCACGTCGATCGCCTTGCGGCCAATGCGCAGGGAGATACGGCCATCCTGCGGCAGGCGCTTCTCGGCGATGTCGAGTTTTGACATGACCTTGATGCGCGATACCAGCAGCGGCGCGAGCTTGCGCGCCGGCTGCAGCACCGGGCGCAGCACGCCGTCAACGCGGAAGCGAATGCTCAGCGTGCGCTCGAAGGTTTCGATATGAATATCCGACGCGCCGTCCTTCACCGCCTCGCCGAGAATGGCGTTGATCAGGCGGATTACCGGCGAGTTTTCGTCGTTATCGAGCAGATCTTCGTTATCCGGGATCTCCTCGGTTAACGCCATCAGGTCGATATCGGCGTCCATATCGTCCACCAGCTGCTGCGAGACGCCGCTGCTCTGCTGCCAGATTTTGGCCAGCATCTCGTCAAACGCTTCCGGCGTGAGGGTGACCGGGACGAACGCGCGTCCCAGCACCCGGCGCACTTCCAGCAGTGCAAATGCCGGGGTGTCATCACGGATATAGACGTCATTGTTATAAAATAAAACGCCGTTATCTTTTGCGTAGCTGCTGCTACACAGTGTTTTACTCAGTTCGTCCACGTTGCCCCTCCGCCTTACTCTTTAAACGGATTGCGTGTCGCGCTGGTTTTCACCGGTGCGGCATGGGTGGCCGTCTTAGTGTCGGCAGACGGAAACGCGGGCAGAATGGCGTTATCCGCTGGCTCAATAATGCCGAGCTTTTTCTCCTCCACGCGCTGCATCTGGCGAACGCGGATCTGGTCATATTTCTCTTTCGACGCGGCGCTGTAGTTGTCGTCGTCACGCAGGACGGTGGTATGGATAAACACCATCAGGTTGCGTTTCGACGTGTCCTGCGAGGTGTAGCGGAACAGCTGGCCCACCAGCGGGATATCGCCGAGCAGCGGCACTTTGGAAACCGACTGCTTGGTGACGTTTTCCATCAGGCCGCCGAGCACCACCGTCTGGCCACTGTGGACCATCACTTCGTTATTAATGGTGCGAGTGTTGAAGGTTGGGCCGAGGCTGGCGTCTTCCGTCGCGCTGTTGTCAACGCTGGAGACTTCCTGCTCAATCTTCAGGTGGATCATGTCACCGTCGTTAATCTGCGGCACAATTTTCAGCTTGGTACCGACGGTCTTACGCTCAACGGAGTTAAAGACGTTGTCGCCGCTGGTGGTCTGCGAACCGGCAAGGACCGGCACGTCCTGGCCCACGTTAAACGACGCTTCTTTGTTATCCAGCGTGACCACGCTCGGCGTGGAGAGAATGTCGTTTTTACCGTCGGTGGAGAGCGCGGTCATCAGGGCGCCGAAGTCGCCGTTGAAGAAACCGGTCGCCAGGCCGGTGAAGCTTGCCCCCTTCATGGTGCCGTTTTTAATCTGGCTGATAGGCAGGCCGGTTGAGCCGAACTGCACGCCGCCGTGTTTGCTGGTCCACTGCACGCCGAGATCCAGGCCGTTACCGTCCTGCACTTCAGCAATGATCGCTTCCACCAGCACCTGCGGACGGCGAATGTCGAGCTTGTCGATCACCTTCTCCAGGGAGTTCATCACGTTAGGCTGCGCGGTGATCACCAGCGAGTTCGTTGACTCGTCGGCGCTAATATTCAGATCGCTGGCCGCCGTGGCGGTTTTCGACTTCGGCGCACCCGCCTTGTCTTTCAGCTGCTCGCCAATACCGGTCAGCACCGGAACCACTTTGGTGGCGCTGGCGTATTTGAGGTAGAAGACGCGGGTATTCCCCTCGTTGTTCTGCTCGCGATCCAGCTGATGGATCAGGGAACGGGTGCGCATGCGCGCATCTTCCGAACCGCTGATCACCAGGCTGTTGGTCTCGTCATCCGCTACCACCTTGGTGGCGAGCTGCGGCGCATTCTGCCCCTTCTGCTCTTCGTTGTTGAGGTTGTTCAACATGTCGGAGAGCTCTTTGGCGGACGCAAAGCGTAGCGGCACGATTTCGCGACGCTGAATGCCGTCTCTGTCGACGCGCTGCACCAGATCCACCAGGCGGTTCACCACCGAGGCTTTCCCGGTTAACAGCAGGACGTTCGACGGCTCAAAATGCACCACGTTACCGATACCGGTGGCATCGTTCAGCTGGCGCAGCAGCGGCGCCAGCTCACGCACCGGCACGTTTTCCATGCGCACGACGCGGGTGATGATCTCATCGCCTTTGCCCGGATTTTTGCTGTCGGCCAGCGGGGCCCCGGCGGTGCGGGCTACGCTTGAGCGCACCACTTTCACCATGCCGTTGTCCATCGGGATGACAGACAGACCGTACAGGTCCAGCACGCTCAGGAAGAACTGGTAATACTCATCTTCCGTCAGCACGTTATAGGTTCTGACCGACACCGTGCCCTGAACGGACGGGTCGACGAGAATGGTTTTGTTAAGATTGCGGCCTACCGTATCGATAAACTCGCGGATATCGGTATTTTTAAAGCTCGCGCTAAAGTTGGCTGCAAGCAGCGAACTGGAATATAACGACAATGCGGTCAGCGCCACGCACGCCCAAGGAAATTTCTTCATGTCTGTACACTTGTTAATTGTTTAGAACATTAACCCGAATATTTTCAAGGTGAGCGTGACGTCTGACGACGACCTCCGCTTCTTTCATTTTCGACCAGTTGGCAATAATACTTTTTGCCTTTGCTTCATCGGTCATATCGACAGAGTTGACTTTCACAGCCACGTCGCCCTTTTCCAGCCCGGAATGGCTGAAGAACGCTGAGGCATTCCTTGGATTGATGTTGTAGCCTTCCAGTTGGCCTTTTTCGATTACCGGTTTTAACACCAGATAATCATCCAGATGCACGCTTTCCGCGCCTGCATCTTTCGTCGATTTGGTTACCGGGCCGCTGTCAACGCCGCCCTTAAAATAGTCAGGCTTATTTAACGCCAGTACCTGCGTAGCACCTTCATAATTAACCACCACATTGTCTTTGTTAATTTCCTGAATAAAGGCATCGTTAAAACCGGTCAGCGGCTCGCCTTCGCGATAGCTGCGCTGGCCTGCCGGGGTTTTAATCACCGCAAAGGAGAGCCAGGCATCGTCACTGCTGACAATTCCTTCAATTTCCGCTGCCAGCGGGGCTTTCGCGGCAGCCGGTAAGTTATCCTGACGCACCGCAGCCGTGAACAGAGTAAATGTCTTTTCTTCACGACGATTTTTCAGCGGCTGTTCATCAGATTTAGCCAACTTATTCGTAACTTTTTTATAATCTTTAAACGTCAGATAGCCTTGCTGGCCGCAAAAAATTAACAGCACAAACATAATACAAGGCGTTATCCACCGTGACAGAAATGAGAACCTCATTTTTCATCTGGCCTTTAGCAAAGCGGAAATAAGCAGCGTCGGGCTGCGCCAATATGTGTGAAAAATAGTAATTAACTGCCGTAAATACGACCATCGACTTCGCCATTAACTTTAATAAAAAAAACTATTGACCAAATAAAATCGGGATGTTAGGTCATTGCAACTGGATATTTTTACCCTGTGCGCAAATTGACCACCCTGTGGCGTTGCTTTACTTTCTCGTCCTGTTGCTATTCCTAATCAGAGACGGTAAGTCGTTATGTATCAGAGCCACTTTAAATTTAAACAACCGCCATTCAGAACAATCACGGGTTTCTCCGGCGATTTTCTGGTGCCTTATCATCAGGACGTATTCAACCTGCTGAAAGAGAAAAGCCAGGTGGCGGGAATTATCGGGCTCTTTTGCAACGACGCACCGCTGCTGGGCCACTTCAGCGATGCGCTGAAGGCCAGCCTTCCTGGCGCCATTGCCATCAACGCGTTTCCTAAGCTGAGTGCCAGTAGCCTGCTGTACAAGCTCAACCCGGGAACGAAAGAGAGCAAGAGCCGCATTCAGGCGGTGGATGCCGTGCTGCATCAGTGGCAGGGCGGAAAAAACCGCAGCAAAACCCTGGTCATCCGTCACGCGGAAGCGATGAAGGAGACCTGCCGTGAGGTGCTGGGGATGTTGCTTACGCGTGCTCAGGAGCTGGAGTTCCGTCTGTCCATCGTGCTGATGGGCAGCGCGGATCAGGAAGCCGCCCTCTTACACCCATCTGAACTTCGCGAATATGCCCATACCCGTCATACATTGCGTCCCCTGACCTGCCGGGAATTTCTCAGCTATGTGCAGGCGCAGTGTGAAGAACACGGGTGCGAGAATTCGCCGCTAACCCCGGCGCGCGTGCGCAAGATGCACGCGCTGACCAAAGGCAACATCAGCAAACTGAATGAACTGGCGCACCTGTCAATGCTCGCGGCCTGGACCGAACGTGCAGCGCAGGTCAGCCCGCGTCATTTACGCCTGGCGGCAGGCGAGATCCTCCCGGCGAAAAAACACGGTAAGCGCCTGACGACCGTGGGATTGTTCGCCTCGGTTCTGTTCGCCGCCTGCGGATGGTATTTAACCGCCTCAATCAATGCAAAACTGCCGATTCAGCTTCCCGTACCGGCGAGCTGGAAACAGCAGAAGCCAAAAGCCGACGCGCCTGTCGTGCCGGTTATCGACAATGAAGTGGTTAATCAGCCGGATGCGATGCACCAGCTGTACCTGATGTGGGGGTATGACGCCTCCGCGGATGATGCGCTGTGTCAGAACGCCGGGAAGGTCAATCTGATGTGTAAACAGGGCAACGCTTCACCGGATACGCTAGCACAGGAGGGTTATCCGTGGGTCAGTGAACTCAAAACCGGTAACCATCTTAACTACGCTGTTGTCGCCCGCGTAGGCGATGACTCGATGGATCTGCTGATGAATAACCGCACATGGCAGGTGAGCCGCAGCTGGTTTAACCAGCATGCCACCGGTAACTTTACCCAGCTGCATCGCCTGACGCCGGAAGGCAAAGATGCCATCAGCGCCGCCAGCGATGCGAAAGACATGGGCTGGCTGGATCAGGCGCTGAGTCTGGCTCTTGGCCAGCCTGAAACCCATGCTCAGACCTGGACGGCTGAGATGATGAAACGCACCCGCGAGTTCCAGCAAAAAATGCATCTGCATGTGGATGGCATTCCAGGGGAAGATACGCTGATGCAGTTAATGCGTGAAACCCATACCACGCCGAGCGTGTTGATTCAGGCCACGCATGCCACACCGGACGCCAACACGCAGGAGAAGCATTCCTAATGTCTACCATCTGTCTTGCGGCTCAGCGCAGCTACACCACCGGAGAGGCGGTCTGGTTTTCGTACCGCCTCCCCAGCCTGAGAAAAATTTGCGGTCATACCTTTTTATGGGTAATGGGTTTGTGCGCCCTGGTCATGGCAGGGCTGTACGCGCATATTTACTGGAATTTTCGCCACCCGGCCCCGGAACCGGTAAAAGCGAGCGTCGCTAAACCGGAAACGCAGCTTTCCGATATGCATTATGTGTACGTGAGTAAACCGTTCCCGCATCCGCATCCTAAACCGGCGCCGGTACGGGAAGAGATGCCGCCCATGCAGGATCTGCCGATAAGCACCGATGATGCTGACTGGCAACAGGCCCCTGACAGCACCGTGCCGCAGGATGCCGGGCACGATACCTCGCGTGATACCCTGCCGGGAACCGAGGCGCACGAAAACGCCACCGCGTCGTCGGGAAGTGAGGATGCTTCGTTAGCCGAATTGTTTAAGCAGGCGTTGAAAGAACAAGAGCAGGATTATTCTCAAGGCAAAATTCCCGCGCCGCCGGTTGACGAAACGCAGGATCAATCGCAAAGCAGTTTGTTGCATAACGATAACGTCCAGTCTCCTTTGAGTAAAAAAGGAGACCGGCTGGAGTAGTTAATATTTTTCAGGCAGCGTGGTGAGGTTAAGCAGACGACCTTTCTCCACCACAATATATTGACCTTTTTTCAGGTCGGAGAGGATTTTAATAATGGTACTGCGGGCCAGGTTGGTATATTCCTGAATATAGTCATAGATATTAATATCGCGCTGTTGGTGAACAATCAGCTCATTAATTTCGTAGAGGAATTCGCGGACCACAGAATAGGCGCTACGGGCGACCAGAACATCATCGCGTTTGCTCAGCAGGCAGATGTACCAGGAGAGCACTTTGGTCAATTCAGGCCACAGGTTTTTCTCGGTCATAAGCTGCGCGAAGGCCTCTTTTTTGATGCTGCGTACCACGGTGTTTGCGCGGACCAGGCCGTACATATGGGCTGACTGATAGAAAATAGCGGACAGGCCAAACACGCACTGTCCGGTGACGGTAAACATGCAGAGTTCGTCTGATTCACGACGGAATTCGACTTCGCCGCTGACGATAATATGAATATACTGAGAGTCAGCCGTGGAAATTTTCTGCCATTTCTTTAAGGTTTTCTCTTCAAAACCTTCCGTGGCAGAAATAATGGCTTCCATTTCAGGTTGTGGACGTAATTTTTTACCGTAAATGCTTAACATTGTTATACCCATTTAAGATTAGATTTATTAGACATAGCATGGCCGCGGTATTAAAACCGAAAACCAACAATCTTTTCCTGATGAAAGGCTCAAGGAGAAAATAAGAACGCCTGCCGCCAGCAATATTTTTTTGATTTACTTAGCAAGCTATGTGTCTATCTTAAATCCGGATAATTTTAAGTCAATTTACTAAAAATGAATTGAGTTTGTACTTAAGATTAATCTCAAGCACAAATAAGGGGAAAACGCGCATTCGGCCGCAAACCGAAGGTTTACCCCTGCCCGTATTTCTCTAAAAGGGCTTCTGCAATGGCCATCGTTTCCACATCCGCGACGCCGTTCCATACCTGCGGGCGATAGTGCATCTGGAAGGCGGTGATAACGCGTTGCTGCTGCTGATCCGTGGCGTTGTCCGGCACCTCATAGCCATAGCGCATCAGCAGATCGAGCAGGGCTGCACGATCTACCTCCTGATAGCGCGGACGACCATTGATATAGAAGTTCACGCGCCCGGCATCGGGCCAGGCCCCAATCCCCTGCTTCGCCAGCGCCTGCCAGGGAAACAGCGGGCCGGGATCGTCCTTACGCTGGGGCGCGATATCAGCATGCGCCACCACGTTCTGCGGTTTGATGTCGTACCGGGCGATAATGTCTTTCGCCAGCGGGATAAGCGCCGCGATTTGCGCGGGCTCAAACGGGGCGAAAACTTTCACACCGTCGCGCTTCTGCCAGCCGCGGTTCTCCAGCTCAATGCCGACAGACGTGTCGTTGATGCGGTTGGTGCCGCGCCAGAAGCTGATGCCCGCATGCCAGGCCAGCTCGCTCTCCGGCACCAGCTGCCAGATGCGCGGCTTCCCGTCCGGCGTCGGCGGTTTTGCGGGGATGAGATAGTGGGAGCTGACGTTTTTGTCCGTCAGCGTGGCCAGCGAGGTGTCGAAGTCGTCGGCGGTGTAGTGGATCACCAGCACCTTTATGCGCGGGTAGGCCGCCTGCGCCTGATGGCGGGTATCCAGCTCGTAGGCACCTTTATCAACAATGCCTTTTTCCTGGGCGCATCCTGCCAGCAACATCGCCAGCAGGAGCGTTGAAAGCGAGCGCCTCATCGACGGGTTTTCACCGCCGTGCCGCTTACGCTCACCATCAGCATGCTCGAATCTTTGCCGACGGTTTCATAATCAATATCGATTCCTACAACGGCATCTGCGCCCAGCGCTTTGGCCTGCTCGCCCAGCTCCTTAAACGCAATTTCGCGCGCTTTACGCAGCTCTTTTTCGTACGCGCCGGAGCGTCCACCGACGATGTCACGAATCCCGGCAAAGAAATCCCGGAAAATGTTCGCGCCCAGAATCGCTTCGCCGGTGACCACGCCGCAATACTCGGTAATGGTCTGTCCTTCCAGGGTTGGCGTTGTTGAAAACTGCATACTTTCTCTCCTTCTTTAGCGTTCAATGCGTTAGCAACAGCATTATCGGTTCGTTACGCTATGATTGAAAGGATAGTTAATAAATAAGGAAATCAACATGCGCTACTCTGCTTTAACACTTTTAGTGCCCTGCGCGCTGGTGCTCAGCGCCTGTACTACCACGGTCACGCCAGCCTTTAAGGATATCGGTACCCGCAGCGGCCCCTGCATAGACGGCGGCCCGGATACCGTGGCGCAACAGTTCTATGATTACCGCATTCAGCATCGCGGAAATGATCTCACCGCCCTGCGCCCGTACCTGAGCGATAATCTTGCAAAACTGCTCAACGATGCCACTCGCGATCCGCAGCATAACGCCCTGCTGAAATCCGATCCGTTCTCCAGCCGCAGCACGCTGCCGGACAGCGCCGAGGTGGCCAGCGCGTCAACCATCCCGAACACCGATGCGCGGAACATTCCGCTGCGCGTGAAGCTGACCCAGGGAACCCAGACCTGGCAGGACGAAGTGCTGATGATCCGTGAAGGCCAGTGCTGGGCGGTGGACGATGTGCGCTATATCGGCGGCAGCGTTCATGCCCCGGCCGGCACGCTGCGCCAGTCGATTGAGAACCGCTAGATCATTAGTGATAAAAATGTTACCCCCGTAAAATGTCCGGCATTTCACGCGGAATGCCGACATTTATACTCGCCGACCTTGCCGTTCGCTATTTTGTGCTATGTTTAAGAGGAAATGCGGGTTATATTTAACTTTTAACGCAGAAATATTGCATAACTATTCTGTCAACGGTACTATCTGCGGCCTCAATTGCTATAGATTGCCTGGATGAGTAAAGACTGCCCCGATGAGTATTAAACTAAACGGCATTAACTGCTTCTACGGCGCACACCAGGCGCTGTTTGACATCACGCTGAACTGCCCGGAAGGCGAAACGCTGGTTTTACTTGGCCCAAGCGGTGCAGGCAAAAGCTCCCTTCTGCGCGTCCTTAATCTGCTTGAAATGCCCCGTTCCGGTACGCTGGCTATCGCCGGTAACCATTTTGATTTCGCGAAAACCCCGTCAGATAAAGCTATACGCGAACTGCGTCAAAACGTCGGCATGGTCTTCCAGCAATACAATCTCTGGCCGCACCTGACCGTGCTGCAAAACCTGATTGAAGCCCCGTGCCGCGTGCTGGGGTTAAGCAAAGATCAGGCCATCGCGCGTGCTGAAAAGCTGCTGGAGCGTCTGCGCCTTAAGCCCTACAGCGAGCGCTATCCGCTGCACCTCTCTGGGGGTCAGCAGCAGCGTGTGGCGATTGCCCGCGCGCTGATGATGGAGCCCGCGGTACTGCTGTTTGATGAGCCGACCGCGGCGCTGGACCCGGAAATCACCGCCCAGATCGTCAGCATCATTCGCGAGCTGGCGGAAACCAATATTACGCAGGTCATTGTTACCCACGAAGTGGAAGTGGCGCGTAAAACCGCCAGCCGTGTGGTCTACATGGAAAACGGGTATATCGTTGAGCAAGGTGACGCGAGCTGCTTCGCGAACCCGCAAACCGATGCCTTCAAAAACTATTTATCTCATTGATTGTGTCAGGGGAAATATAATGAAAAAAGTATTACTTGCCGTGCTGCTTGCTGGCGTTACCCTTTCCGCTACCGCAGCCCAGACCATTCGTTTCGCCACGGAAGCCTCCTACCCTCCGTTTGAGTCCATTGATGCGAACAACAAAATTGTTGGCTTCGACGTAGACCTGGCAAACGCCCTGTGTAAAGAGATCGACGCAACCTGTACCTTCAGCAATCAGGCGTTCGACAGCCTGATCCCAAGCCTGAAGTTCCGCCGTATTGACGCCGTCATGGCCGGTATGGACATCACTCCTGAGCGCGAAAAGCAGGTGCTGTTCACCACCCCTTACTACGACAACTCCGCCCTGTTTATTGGTCAGAAAGGTAAATTCACCTCTGTCGATCAGCTGAAAGGCAAGAAAGTCGGCGTGCAGAACGGCACCACGCACCAGAAGTTCATCATGGATAAACATCCGGAAATCACCACCGTTCCGTACGACAGCTACCAGAACGCGAAGCTGGATCTGCAGAATGGCCGTATCGACGGCGTATTTGGTGATACCGCTGTCGTGACCGAGTGGCTGAAAGCCAACGACAAGCTGGCGCCAGTGGGCGATAAAGTGACCGATAAGGACTACTTCGGTACCGGTCTGGGGATTGCCGTTCGTCAGGGCAACACCGAGCTGCAGCAGAAATTCAACGCTGCGCTGGAAAAAGTGAAGAAAGACGGCACCTACGAAACCATCTACAAAAAATGGTTTCAGAAGTAATTCCTGATGAATGAAATTTTTCCTTTAGCAAGCGCCGCCGGGATGACCGTCGGCCTTGCCGTTTGCGCACTGATTATCGGCCTGGTGCTGGCGATGTTCTTTGCGGTGTGGGAATCAGCAAAATGGTTCCCCGTCGCCTGGGCGGGCTCCGCGCTGGTCACCGTACTGCGTGGGCTACCGGAAATTCTGGTGGTCCTGTTCATCTATTTCGGCTCCTCACAGCTGCTGCTCACGCTGTCGGACGGCTTCACCCTCAATCTTGGCTTTGCGCAGATACCGGTGCAGATGCAGATTGACAACTTTGACGTCAGCCCGTTCCTCTGCGGCGTGATTGCCCTCTCCCTGCTCTACTCCGCGTACGCGTCGCAAACCCTGCGCGGTGCGCTGAAAGCGGTACCGCAGGGGCAGTGGGAATCCGGTCAGGCGCTGGGCATGTCGAAAGCAGCGATCTTCTTCCGTCTGGTGATGCCGCAGATGTGGCGCCACGCCCTGCCGGGCCTGGGCAACCAGTGGCTGGTATTGCTGAAAGATACCGCGCTGGTGAGCCTGATCAGCGTGAACGATTTGATGCTGCAAACCAAAAGCATCGCCACCCGTACTCAGGAGCCATTTACCTGGTACATCGTGGCGGCGGCTATCTACCTGGTAATCACGCTGCTCAGTCAGTACATCCTCAAGCGTATTGACCTGCGTGCGACGCGCTTTGAACGGAGACCAGGCTGATGCTTGAATATTTCCCGGAGCTGATGAAAGGGCTGCACACCAGCCTGACGCTGACCGTGGCGTCCATCATTGTGGCGCTGATCCTGGCGCTCATCTTCACCATCATCCTGACGCTGAAAACGCCGGTGCTGGTGTGGATCGTGCGCGGCTACATCACCCTGTTTACCGGTACGCCGCTGCTGGTGCAAATCTTCCTGATTTACTACGGACCGGGCCAGTTCCCGTCACTGCAGGCGTATCCGGTTATCTGGCACCTGCTCTCTGAGCCGTGGCTCTGCGCTCTGATTGCCCTTTCGCTGAACAGCGCGGCCTATACCACCCAGCTGTTTTACGGGGCGATCCGTGCCATCCCGGAAGGACAATGGCAGTCCTGCGGGGCGCTGGGCATGAGCAAAAAAGACACGCTGGCGATCCTGCTGCCGTACGCCTTCAAGCGCGCGCTCTCCTCTTACTCCAACGAAGTGGTGCTGGTGTTTAAGAGTACTTCTCTGGCCTACACCATCACCCTGATGGAAGTGATGGGTCACGGGCAGCTGCTGTACGGGCGCACCTATGACGTGATGGTGTTCGGTGCGGCCGGCGTGGTCTATCTGGTGGTGAACGGTCTGCTGACGCTGATGATGCGACTGATTGAGCGTAAAGCGTTAGCGTTTGAGCGCAGAAATTAATCACGCGAGTGCATAAAACGTAATTACCAGAGCGGATAACCCGATGGCTTATCCGCTTTTTTTTATACAACATACAATATTTAATCATATTTATTGCATATAAATTCATTAACTGGCATTGTACATCCATGCCGCAGACACGGCGCATAATGACAAGATAGACAGACGGGAGCATTACAATGAAAAAGTTAGTTCTGGCCGCACTACTCGCCACCTTCGCCGCTGGCGCATCCGCTGCTGATAAGATCAATTTTGGCGTTTCGGCCACCTATCCGCCGTTTGAATCGCTGGACGCCAGCAATCAGATCGTCGGTTTCGATATCGACCTGGCGAAAGCCCTGTGCAAGCAGATGCAGGCCGACTGCACCTTTACCAACCATGCCTTCGACAGCCTGATCCCGTCGCTGAAATTCAAGAAATACGATGCGGTGATCTCCGGGATGGACATCACGCCGGAGCGCAGCAAGCAGGTCGCGTTCACCGACCCGTACTACGCCAACTCGGCGGTGGTAATTGCGAAGAAAGGGGCTTATAAATCCTTTGACGAGCTGAAAGGCAAACGCATCGGGATGGAAAATGGCACCACGCACCAGAAATACCTGCAGGACAAACATCCCGAAGTGAAAACCGTGGCCTATGACAGCTACCAGAACGCGATTATCGACCTGAAAAACGGCCGTATCGATGGCGTCTTCGGCGACACCGCCGTGGTAAACGAATGGCTGAAAACCAACCCGCAGCTGGGTACGGCGACCGAGAAAGTGACCGACCCGCAGTACTTTGGTACAGGCCTCGGCATCGCGGTACGCCCGGATAACAAAGCCCTGCTGGAAAAACTGAACGGCGCGCTGAAGGCGATTAAAGCAGACGGCACGTACCAGAAAATCAGCGAGCAGTGGTTCCCGCAGTAATCTCTTTTTGCCGGGTGGTCTGGCCTACGGGGGTGGTCTGTAGGCCGGGCAAGCGCAGCGCCACCCGGCAATTTCTCACAGCGGCACAAAGAACCTGAACCGCGCCCCGCTCACGGACTCCATCAGCCTGATCCCGCCGCCGTGCAGCTCCAGCATTCGCTTAACGATTAACAGTCCTAACCCGCCGCGGTTCTCCCGCGATGCCTGGGTATTCAGCGCCGAAGGCCGCTGGAACAGATCGTCGCGCAGCGAGGCATCCACGCCCGTTCCGGAGTCTGCCACTTCAACCTGAAGCCGTTCATTCTCCTGCCACACCGCCAGACGAATTTCCCCGCCAGTGGGCGTATGACGCATCGCGTTATCGAGCAGGTTGGTCACCACGCGCTCGATCATCGACACATCGGCATTGACCAGCGGCAAGGGGCCCGGCACGTCAATATGCAGATTCACCTCGCGCGTGCGGGCGGTAAGCTCAAACTTCTGCGCCACGTCGGAAATCAGCTCTCCCATCGCGAAACGCTCGCGCTGCGGCTTAATGCCGCCGTGCTCAAGGCGCGCCAGCTCGAAAAGCTGCTGGGAAAGATGTCGTACCTTTTGTCCCTGACGCAGCGCGGTGGCGAGATACTGCTGGTGCTCCTGCGGCGTCAGGGTGGCGGATTTGAGCGACAGGGTTTCAAGATAGCCCAGCAGCGAGGTCAGCGGCGTGCGAAGATCGTGCGAAATGTTGGCGATAAACTCCCGGCGCTGGCGATCGCTGTCGGCCAGCTGGTCCCACTGGCGGGTAATTTTCCGCGCCAGCTCGATGAAACTGTTGCGCAGGAGCGCCACTTCGTCATTGGCTGCGGCATCCGGCGGCTGTGCTGCGAGCAGCCTGATTGCGCTAATGCTGTCCTGCTCCAGGCCGGTGACCTCTTCCGTCAGGCGCTTAACCGGACGCGTCACCCAGTACCAGACCAGCAGTCCCGCCAGCAGGCCAAACAGCGCGACCCACAGCAGTGACCAGAGCACCGTGCTCCAGAGCGCCTTATGCCAGGCCATTTCCGCCAGCGCGTTCGACTCCTCGCCCTGCAAAATGATGTACAGGTAGCCCTTAAGCTCGCCGTCCTGCCGCAGCGGCGTGGCGCTGAACACTTTTTTATTTTGACTGCGCGGGTCGTCGCCCAGTACCGGTATGGCGGTACCGCTCAGGAAGGTCTGAATCGGTGCCAGGTCGATTTTTTGCCGCTGAATATGGCCCGGCGGTGCGGCATCGGCCAGGATTTCGCCGTCCGGCGAGATAACGTACAGTTCAACGCTCGGGTTGAAGGTCATCAGCCGGTCGAACAGCGGCTTCAGCGCGGTGCGGTCAACTCTGCCCTGCGCGTCCAGAATCGGTTCCCGCTGGACGATCTGCTGCGCCAGGCCGCCCGACAACCGCTGCACCATCGCGTTGCCGTACTGCATACTGCTGTAGAGCTGTACCGCGCAGGCGACGGTAGCGCAGAGCATCATCAGCAGGACAAACAGCAGCGTCAGGCGCTGGCTCAGGCTAAAGCGGCGCATCATGGTTTGGCTCCGCAAATTTATAGCCCTTGCCCCAGACGGTGCGAATTATCTCCGGCTCGGCGGCGTCCTTCTCAATCTTGATGCGCAGGCGGTTGATATGGGTGTTGACGGTGTGCTCGTAGCCTTCGTGCTGATAGCCCCACACCTGCTCCAGCAGCGCCAGACGAGAAAACACCTCGCCTGGATGGCGGGCGAAGAAGTACAGCAGTTCGAATTCGCGCGGGGTGAGATCCACCACCTGGCCGTGAAGCAGCACGCTGCGCGCCAGAGGATCGATCGTCAGGCCGTGGGCCTGAATTTGCCCGTCAGCCTGCGCCTGCCCCATTGCCTGCTGGCGGCGGAACAGCGCTTTGATGCGGGCAATCAGTTCCTGCACTGAAAAGGGTTTTGCCAGATAATCATCGGCGCCGGTTTCCAGCCCGGTGATGCGGTCGGTTTCGCTGCTGCGGGCGCTGATGATGATCACCGGCAGGTAGCGGGTCATCTGGCGGATGCGGCGGCAGATCTCCAGGCCGTCAACGTTGGGCAGCATCAGGTCGAGGATCACCGCATCCCACGGCTGTTTTTCAAGGCGCTGCAGGGCGTTGCCCCCGTCGGGCTCGTGGGTGATGGCGTAGCCTTCGTCTTCTAAGTTGAGCCGCAGAAGCGCCGCGATATCGTGGTCGTCTTCCACCAGCAGGATCTGCTTCATGGGTAAGCCTTTATTCATCTCTTATGACGTAAGCTTACCTGATTTTATGGGCGGGCAGAGTTCACATTTTGTTTAAGATTTCACGAGCAACGTCAGGACTTCATAATGCGCGGTATGCGGGAACATATCGAAAAGCTGCACGCGTTCAATGCGGTAGCCCGGCAGATTAGCGATATCTTTCGCCATGGTCTGCGCATTGCAGCTGGAGTAGACGATAAAATCGGGTGCCATCTGGCTCAGATAGTCGCAGAGGGATTTGCCAATCCCACGACGCGGCGGATTAACCAGCACCAGCTCCGGCACGTTGCCCTGCCCGGTCGCGAACTGCGTGGAGTCCAGCGCCTGAAAGTGCAGATTGGTTAACCCCAGCTCAGCAGCGGACTGCTTTGCGCAGGCAATCGCTTCGGCGGAGATCTCAATGCCGGTGAGCTGCATCTCAGGCGTGGCGCAGTGCAGGCCAAAACCGCCCACGCCGCAGAACAGATCCCACATATGATGGATGTTTAACGCGCGCACCCAGTCGCGGGCGGTGGCGTACAGGCTGCTTGCCACGGTCGGGTTGGTCTGGAAGAAGCTTTGCGGGCGGATCCACAGCGGCACGCCGTTGAAGCTCTCCGCCAGCGCGTGCTGGTCGGTGAAGAAAACCTCTTTCTCCCCTTCCATGATCGCCATATGCACCGGCTGAATGTTTGCGGTAATCACCTTTAACTGAGGAAGCTGTTCCTGCAGCCACGGCAGCGCCGCGCGCAGCTGCGCCAGCTTGGCTTCCGAGCGCAGCACGAAGCGCAGCATCATGCCGCCGTCGATCTGGCTTTCCGTCAGGAGAAGGTACTTCAACTCGCCACGCCTGCGGGCAACGTTGTAAGGCGTTAACCCCGCGCGAGCGATAAACGGTTTCAGTGCGGCAAAAACCGGCTTAAACGAGGCGGGATAGAGCGGGCAGTCGGTTAAGTCTTCCGGCGTGCCGTCGCGGTGCAGCATCCCCAGCAGCGGTTTTTCAACGCTGCCGCTGACCACCATTTTGGCTTTATTACGGAACCCCTGCTCCGGGCCGCTGACGGGTGCGCACCACTCGCCCACCGCGCGTGCTGCCAGCAGCTGTTGCAGGTCGGTCATTTTGGCGGTGAGTTGTTGAGAAACCGGCTGTTCTATCCACTGACAGGAGCGGCAGCGTCCGGCGTCATAGAGTGCGCACTGCATATGAAAACCTTAAGGAAAACGAGGGCTGCGATTATACACATTATTGCAGGCGGAAGAACCGCCGACTGGACGCCGGAACGAAAAGCAGGCAAAGCACCAGCATATCCGGCAGTTTTTGCATGACCAGCGCATGGAAAATCTCACGTCGCGACTCACCCGGAATGCTGAACAGCTCAGGATAGCCATAGCCCAGCGAGGCGGCCCACAGATAGCTGGCGGCGGTCACCTGCGTGAGCAGATAGACCCAGCGCGCCCAGTTTCGCCCTTTGACCAGCGAAAACGCGCAGTAGATCTCGATAAACACCAGCACCAGGCTGCTTAAAAAGACCAGCGTCAGATTCCACGTCTGCACGCTGCGGTGAATGAATTCCCCGATGCCGCGCACGCCCAGCGTATTCAAAATCATCAGCACGTCCAGGCAGCGGATCATAATAATGGCGAGCGCCGCCACCTGAACCAGCGCAGGAACGTTAGGACGGGCGTGCGTAATACGTGATTTTTTTACTAATCCCAATGTTTTACTTCCCTGAAAAACAGTGCCGCGTCATGCGCGGCACATCACCGGAAATTTTAAATCCTTCAGCCGCGTCTTGCACGCTGGATATCGCGCACGCGCTGTTTTTCCGCGCGCGCCATCAAATACCAGGCGATAAATCCGACAATTCCGACCACGCCGAGGATGATAGAGGCCAGGGCGTTGATCTCCGGGTTCACCCCCATGCGCACGCTGGAGAAGACCAGCATCGGCAGCGTCGTCGCGCCCGGCCCTGAGACAAAGCTGGCGATAACCAGATCGTCGAGGGAGAGCGTGAACGCCAGCAGCCAGCCGGAGATCACCGCCGGCATAATCATCGGCAGGGTAATGATGAAAAAGACCTTTAGCGGCGTGGCGCCGAGATCCATCGCCGCCTCTTCAATGGAGCGGTCCAGCTCGCGCAGGCGCGAGGAGATCACCACCGCCACATACGCGGTACAGAAGGTGACGTGCGCCAGCCAGATGGTGAGCATGCCGCGATCCGCCGGCCAGCCGATGGCGTGCGCCAGGGCCACGAACAGCAGCAGCAGCGACAGGCCGGTAATGACGTCCGGCATCACCAGCGGGGCAGTGATCATAAAGGCGAAACCGTTTGAGCCGCGAAAACGCCCGAAGCGCACCATCACCAGCGCGGCGATGGTGCCCAGCACGCAGGCCATCGTGGCCGCCAGCGCGGCAATGGTCAGGCTCAGCCCCACCGCGCTCATCATTGCGTCGTCGTGGAACAGCTCGCTGTACCAGCGCGTCGACCAGCCCGCCCAGACCGTCACCAGCTTAGAGCTGTTGAACGAGTAGATCACCAGCATCAGCATCGGCGCATACAGGAAGGTGAAGCCGATAACGAGGATCAGAATGCGCCACGGGGAGCGTACTACCGGTAAGTTGTTCATCCGCGATCTCCCATCTGTTTCTGCTGATGCTTATGGAACCACATGATCGGGACGATCAGCAGAAGGAGCATGATAATCGCCACCGCCGATGCCACCGGCCAGTCGCGGTTATTGAAGAACTCCTGCCACAGCACGCGGCCAATCATTATGCTGTCCGGCCCGCCGAGCAGTTCCGGGATCACAAACTCCCCGACCGCCGGAATAAACACCAGCATCGACCCGGCAATGATTCCACCTTTGGTCAGCGGGACAATCACGCTGAAGAAGGTCTTCAGCGGACGCGCGCCGAGATCGAGCGAGGCTTCCACCAGCGAGTAGTCAATCCGCGTCAGGGCGGTGTAAATCGGCAGCACCATAAACGGCAGATAGGCATACACAATGCCGATATAGACCGCAAGGTTGGTGTGCAGGATGGTCAGCGGCTGATCGATAACCCCAAGCCACATCAGAAAATTATTCAGCACCCCGTTGTTTTTCAGGATCCCCATCCACGCGTAAACGCGTATCAGAAACGAGGTCCACGACGGCAGGATCACCAGCAGCAGCAGGATGTTGCGCGTTGAGGGCTTGCTGTGCGCCACGGCCCACGCCAGCGGGTAGCCCATCACCAGACAGCAGAGCGTCGAGATCGCCGCCACCTGCAGAGACTGCAGATAGGCTTCGAAATAGAGCGGATCCTCGGTGAGCTGGAGGAAGTTGCCCAGATTCAGCGTCAGCGTCAGCTGCCCGTCGGCCCACTCCCACAGATCGGTATACGGCGGGATCGCCCGCGCCATCTCCGCCAGGCTGATCTTAAAGACGATCAGGAACGGCAGCAGGAACAGCAGGATCAGCCACACGTAAGGCATGGCGATTACCAGCTTGCGCCCGTGGTTCATCTTAAGGCGCGTCAGCCAGTGGGCAAAGCCGCCCGGTTTTTTGACGCGGGCTGGAGGTTCAAGTGTGCTCATGATCGCTCCTTATACCGTCAGCACGACGCAGCTGTCCGCGTCCCAGCACAGGCGCACTTCGTCGCCCCAGGTCGGCTGCCCCTTGCGGTAGCGATGTTCGTTCTGTAGCTGCGCGCTGAGCATCTGCCCGCTTTTCAGGCGCACGTGGTAAATGGAGAGATCGCCCAGATAGGCAATGTGCACCACTTCCCCGACGGCAAAGTTATAGCCATCGGCAGGCGGATCGTCACAGAGCATGATCTTCTCCGGGCGCAGCGCCACGTAGACCGGCACGTTATCCACCACCGAGCTGTCAGGATCGACCTTAAGCGGATGCTGCAGCCCCGGTGATTCGATGACCAGACCATCCTCCTGACGATCCTTCAGCAGCCCTTCGAAGACGTTAACCGATCCGATGAACTCCGCGCTGTAGCGGGTGGTCGGATGCTCGTAAATCTCTTCCGGCTCGCCAATCTGCACGAACTTCCCGCGGTTCATGATCGCGATACGCCCGGCCATGGTCATGGCCTCTTCCTGGTCATGGGTGACCATCACGCAGGTCACCCCCACGCGCTCGAGGATATCGACCACTTCGAGCTGCATACGGTCGCGCAGCTTTTTATCCAGCGCGCCCATCGGCTCGTCGAGCAGCAAGAGTTTCGGACGCTTTGCAAGGCTTCTCGCCAGCGCCACGCGCTGACGCTGGCCGCCGGAGAGCTGGTGCGGCTTCCGCTTCGCGAACTCCTGCATATGCACCAGGCTCAGCATTTCGGCCACGCGCGCGGTGATTTCGGCTTTCGGCAGCTTGTCCTGCTTCAGGCCAAAGGCGATGTTTTGCTCCACCGTCATGTGCGGAAACAGCGCGTAGGACTGGAACATCATGTTAATCGGGCGCTGATACGGCGGCACGCTGGAGAGATCCACACCATCGAGCATAATTTGCCCGGCGGTAGGCTGTTCAAAACCGGCCAGCATACGCAGCAGGGTCGATTTACCGCAGCCCGATGCGCCCAGTAGCGCGAATATTTCGCCTTTATAGATAGTCAGGCTGACGTCGTCCACGGCATGCTGGCCATCGAAAGATTTGGTGAGGTTACGAATTTCAAGAAGCGGGGTCAGCGCTTTACGGACTTTCGCCTGCGGGCGGGGGATCGCGTCATTCACGGGGTGCTCTCCGGCATAGATCAATACTGGTGCAAACGCACCGTCTGGGTGCGCATCGCCGGGCGGCGCGAACGCTTGCCCGGCCTACGGGTTGTGTAGGCCCGGTAAGCGATAGCGCCACCGGGCAACATTACCAAACGCCGTTATTTACCGCTTTTCACCTTGGTCCACGCGCGGGTACGCACGCGGTCAATTTTTGGATCCTGAACCTTCAGGGTGAACAGCTTGGCGAACACGTCCGCTGGCGGATAGATTGCCGGATTACTGCGGATCGCTTCGCTCACCAGCGGCACGGAGGCCTTGTTACCGTTGGCGTAGTAAACGTGATCGCTGATGTGGGCAATCACCTCAGGACGCATCAGGTAGTTAAGGAACTGGTAGGCTTCGTCTTTGTTTTTCGCGTCAGCCGGCATGGCGAAGACGTCAAAGAAGGCCAGCGCCCCCTCTTTCGGAATAAAGTAGGACACATTCACGCCGTTTTTCGCCTCTTTCGCGCGGTTCGCCGCCTGCCACACGTCCCCAGCCCAGCCGATTGCCACGCAGATGTCGCCGTTCGCCAGGTCGTTGATGTACTGGGACGAGTGGAAGTAGCGAATGTTTGGACGCAGCTTCAGCAGCAGATCGGTCGCCGGGCCGGTGTAATCATCGGCTTTATTGCTGTTTGGGTCTTTGCCCAGGTAGTTCAGCACGGTGGCGAAAATCTCTTCCGGCGCATCGAGGAAGGAGACGCCGCAGCTTTTCAGCTTCTCAAGATTTTCCGGCTTCAGCACCACGTCCCAGCTGTCCAGCTTAACGTCCGGGCCCAGCGCGGCTTTGACTTTATCCACGTTATAGCCGATACCGGTGGTCGCCCACAGGTAAGGCATGGCGTATTTGTTGTCCGGGTCGTGCTTCGCCACCAGCTTCAGCACTTCCGGATCGAGGTTTTTCCAGTTCGATAACTTGCTCTTGTCCAGCGGCTGGAAGACGCCCGCCGTCAGCTGACGCTCCAGGAAGCTTGCGGAAGGTACGACCAGGTCAAAACCGGTGCTGCCTGCCATCAGCTTTCCTTCCAGCACTTCGTTGGAATCGAAAACGTCATAGACCACTTTAATGCCGGTCTCTTTTTCAAAATTAGCGACCGTGTCCGGCGCAATATAGTCAGACCAGTTGTATACGTGCAGCGTTTTTTGTTCCGCAGCGAGCGTGCCGGCAGAGACGGCCATCAGAGCACCCGCAACCAGACCCGATAACCATTTTTTATTCAAGGCGATCATAGTGTTATTCCTTCTGAAAGCTCGTTAACAAACGAACTAAACTGTGCAATCTGGATATATGCAAAAATCATGCATAGTTTGTCGCTCTGCTCAAAATAAAAAGAAACCTCTTTACCCGGCAGGATCCGCTCGCTTTTTTAAGCATCGCAAGAATAACTGTAGCCCGTGTCTCCGGCTATAGCCCAGACGAAAAAACGCCTTTTATCAATTTTTTATGCAGGTTAAGTCTACGTGATAAGCCGAAATGGCCTTGAGGGAGGTGAAAAATTCTTTAAAGAAAGGTTAAAGGCAGCAGAAAAAAAGGCCTTCTGCAGCCGCTATGGCAGCGACTGCGCAAAAGTCAGACAGGCTTAGTGAAGAAAATTGGGAGATGCATCATTATTCTCAGCATCGTCTTCCGCGCTATACAGCAGATGATGTGCATTGGCTTCCATCATAACCATGGAAATTTGCTCTTCGCTCAGGCGCATAAACCAGGCGAACTGCTTGAACGACAGCCCTGCCCCGGAGAATAAAGACTGGCAAACGACCAGTTTTGGCAGATTATCGTCCTGTATATCGAGAAATGCTTTCACCGTCAAAGAACTGGCGTTGATAGCCGAGAGATCGGAGGCCAGCGCCAGCAGCGCAGAAGGCTTCACTTCGGCCAGCGCGGAAAAAAGGATCACGTCGTTAATCAGATCGATTTTGGCATCGAAAATGCCGTCGAAATTCTGCATATGAGGCAGATGCAGCGCCTGGCAGGAATCACATTCGAAGAAGGTGATCCCGGCATCATCAAGCCATTGACGTAACGTATCCAGTGTAGGTACGACCTGTAAATCCATCGCTGTGCAGCCTCTTTAGTAAAAACTTCGCATAGGGTACTCAAAAAGCGCCCGGTAATCCATTTAACCGCCCGTTTTCAGACAGTAACCCGGCGTGGCATGACGCTCGATCCATGAGATCATTTTACCTGCAATATCGACCCCTGTGTTTTTTTCCACACCTTCCAGCCCCGGGGAGGCGTTCACCTCCATCACCAGCGGCCCGCGCGTCGCGCGCAGAAGGTCCACGCCCGCTACGTCCAGCCCCAGGGTTTGCGCCGCTTTCACGGCTATTTCCCGTTCGCGTTCGCTAATATCGGCTACCCGCGCAACGCCGCCGCGGTGAAGGTTAGAGCGGAAGTCGCCCTCTTTGGCCTGGCGCTCGATGGCCGCCACGACCTCGTTCCCCACCACGAAACAGCGAATGTCGCGCCCTTTCGCCTCTTCAATGTACTCCTGCACCAGAATGTGCGCATTCAGCCCGCGAAAGGCGTCGATCACGCTCTCCGCCGCCTGACGCGTTTCCGCTAACACCACGCCAATACCCTGCGTGCCTTCCACCAGCTTGATCACCAGCGGCGCGCCGCCCACCATATCGATCAGATCGCTGGTGTCGTCCGGTGAATGGGCAATGCCCGTGACGGGGAGATCGATCCCCTGTCGGGCGAGGAGCTGCAGGGAGCGCAGCTTATCGCGGGCGCGGGAAATGGCGACGGATTCGTTGAGCGGATAGCTGCCCAGCATCTCGAACTGGCGCAGCGCGGCGGTGCCGTAGTAGGTAATCTGGGAGCCGATGCGGGGGATCACCGCATCGAAGTGCGGCAGCTTGCGGCCTTTGTAGTGAATCGATGAGGCGGCGGGGTCGATGTTCATATAGCAGGACATCGGGTCGAGGATCTCAACCTGATGCCCGCGTTTCGCCGCCGCTTCTCGCAGGCGCTTACATGAATAGAGCGTTCCGTCCCGGGACAATATGGCAATTTTCACCCTGCACCTCTCTGAAGACATGGAAAAAGCCTGCATATCATATACGCAGGCAGGCGCAGGAGGAATGGACTATCGCGTTGCCCAGCCCTGCTTGTGCAGATACTCAAGAATAAACGGGCGGTTTTCTTTGATGATGGTGCGGCGAATATGGTCCGTCCAGGTGTCGCGACGGTTATTGCTACCGCGCGTCATGTAGTAGTTCGCCAGCTCTTCGTCGTATTGATTCAGGACATCCTGATCGACCGGCTGGTAATGGTTTTCATGCACCAGCATCGCGGCAGGAATGCGCGGCTTGAGATCCGGGTTGTCCGCCGGCCAGCCGAGGCACAGGCCAAACAGCGGCAGCACGTGTTTTGGCAGCTTCAGCAGGTCGGTCACGCTTTGAATGTTGTTACGCAGCCCGCCGATATAGACACCGCCTAACCCCAGCGATTCCGCGGCCGTAAAGGCGTTTTGCGCCATCAGCGCGGTATCCACCACGCCCAGCAGCAGCTGTTCGGCCAGCCCCAGCTCGGCCTCAGGGCAGATCTGCAGGTGGCGGTTAAAGTCGGCGCAGAACACCCAGAACTCGGCTGCCTGAGCCACATGCTTCTGCCCGCCGGTGAGCGTCACCAGCTGTTCACGCATGGCCTTATCAGTAATACGGATAATCGAGCTGCACTGCAAAAAGCTGGAGCTGGAGGTGGCTCTTGCGCTGTCGATAATCGCATTACGCTGCGCCTCGGTAATCGGCTCATCGGTAAAGTGGCGAATGGAGCGGTGGGACTGGAGCAGGTCTATGGTTGGCGTCATCTTGTCTCTCTTTAGTCTTGCTTAATACGTATGGCAGCCAGTATAGGCAATGATGTGCGCGGTGTAATTGGCGAAACATAGCTCATAGGTATTATAACGACAGGCGAAACCTTCTTTAATGACGGCGGGTTATGGGGCACTATACGAGTCATTCGCCGTCAGGCTTGTTTTTTGAGGAGAGAGAAATGTTTGCAGTAATTTTTGGTCGTCCAGGGTGCCCTTACTGTGTGCGCGCGAAAGAGCTGGCTGAGAAACTGACCGAAGAGCGCGATGACTTCAACTTCCGCTATGTGGACATCCACGCGGAAGGCATCACCAAAGCCGACCTGGAAAAAACCGTCGGTAAGCCGGTTGAAACCGTGCCGCAGATCTTCCTCGATCAGAAACACATCGGCGGTTGCACCGACTTTGAGGCCTACGCTAAAGAGCATCTGGGCCTGTTTGCCGAGCAGTAATGAAGAGACGCCCTCACCCTGAGGGCGTTTTTATTTGCGGTGCCGTCGGTGCTGAACCAGGCTGCGCACAAACAGGTAGCACAGCGCGCCAAGCGCGCACCAGAATACGCCGCTCAGCAACCACGCCAGCTCCTGCCAGAAACTCCGCGTTGAAATATACATCAGGCGCATCATCAGCAGACACAGCGGTGCAGCGAGCATGGCGCCCAGCAGCGGCTTCACCACCTCCCCTTGACGGGAGAGAAAACTGGCGGCAGCCCCCGGCAACGTGAAGAAGAGCAACCCCAGCTCAGGATGCCCGGACGCCCTGAACGCGCCCTTTACATTAAATGCGAGCGACATGCACACGACCGTGAACAGCAAAAAACAGCTGATCACCCCCGCCCAGTTTCGTTTCATATTCAAACTATCCTCCTGACTTATCTCTATCAAATACACATTCGTCGGGTAGACGCCCAGTCAGATAAAGCAGTGCGGCAATCCATGCCAAAGTACGCACAGGGTGATGCGATAATCAGTAGCTGTCAGTAGCTAATGCGATTAAACTACACGCCAGCTAATGTTTTAGGGAATAAAGCAGGAAACAGGGAGCGTTAGCGCTTTTCCCTGATCCAGAAAACAGTAGCCCAAAAAGTCCTTTCATTCAACAACTTACTGGTAAACAAGAAGTTAGCCTCCGTGAATATAAACGTCGCAGACTTGTTAAATGGGAATTACATCCTGTTATTATTTGTGGTACTGGCGCTGGGTCTTTGCCTGGGTAAATTGCGTCTGGGTTCGGTTCAACTCGGTAATTCCATTGGCGTTTTAGTCGTCTCCTTATTATTAGGCCAGCAGCACTTCAGCATTAACACGGACGCGCTGAACTTAGGTTTTATGCTGTTTATTTTTTGCGTTGGCGTAGAAGCGGGACCTAACTTTTTTTCAATTTTCTTCCGCGACGGCAAAAATTATCTGATGCTGGCGCTGGTGATGGTCGGCAGCGCGCTGCTGATCGCGTTAGGATTGGGCAAACTGTTTGGCTGGGATATCGGGCTTACGGCCGGTATGCTGGCCGGCTCTATGACGTCAACCCCCGTGCTCGTGGGCGCCGGTGATACCCTGCGCCATTCTGGCATGGCGGGCGCGCAGCTCTCTACCGCCCTCGACCATCTGAGCCTGGGCTATGCCCTGACCTATCTGATTGGTCTGGTGAGCCTGATCGTTGGCGCGCGCTACCTGCCAAAACTGCAGCACCAGGATCTGCAGACCAGCGCCCAGCAAATCGCCCGCGAGCGCGGCCTGGATACCGATTCCAAACGTAAAGTCTATCTCCCGGTTATCCGCGCCTACCGCGTCGGACCGGAGCTGGTGGCATGGGCAGACGGCAAAAATCTTCGCGAACTGGGGATTTACCGCCAGACGGGCTGCTACATCGAACGTATCCGCCGCAACGGCATTCTGGCGAATCCGGACGGCGACGCGGTGCTGCAGATGGGCGACGACATCGCGCTGGTGGGTTACCCGGACGCCCACGCCCGTCTCGACCCGAGCTTCCGTAACGGCAAAGAGGTGTTCGACCGCGACCTGCTCGACATGCGCATCGTCACCGAAGAGATCGTGGTGAAAAACCATAACGCCGTGGGCCGCCGCCTGGCGCAGCTGAAGCTGACCGACCACGGCTGCTTCCTCAACCGGGTCATCCGCAGCCAGATTGAGATGCCTATCGACGACAACGTTGTGCTCAACAAAGGCGACGTGCTACAGGTCAGCGGCGACGCGCGACGCGTAAAAACCGTTGCCGACCGCATCGGCTTTATCTCCATTCACAGCCAGGTCACCGACCTGCTGGCCTTCTGCGCCTTCTTCATTGTTGGCCTGATGATCGGGATGATCACCTTCCAGTTCAGCAACTTTAGCTTCGGCATCGGTAACGCCGCCGGTCTGCTGTTCGCCGGGATCATGCTAGGCTTCCTGCGAGCGAACCACCCGACCTTCGGCTACATTCCGCAGGGCGCGCTGAACATGGTGAAAGAGTTCGGTCTGATGGTGTTTATGGCGGGCGTCGGCCTGAGCGCGGGCAGCGGCATCGGCCACAGCCTGGGCGCCGTCGGCTGGCAGATGCTGGTTTCCGGACTTATTGTCAGCCTGGTACCGGTAGTGATCTGCTTCCTGTTCGGCGCCTACGTGCTGCGTATGAACCGCGCCCTGCTGTTCGGGGCAATGATGGGGGCGCGTACCTGTGCCCCGGCGATGGAAATCATCAGCGATACCGCGCGCAGCAACATCCCGGCGCTGGGGTATGCAGGCACCTATGCTATCGCGAACGTACTGCTGACGCTGGCGGGTACGCTGATTATCATCATCTGGCCGGGACTCGGATAACTCCTAAGTTTGCGCGTAATGAAAAAATTTTTGTAACGCGCAGAACTTTTTTAGCAGGGGGCAGTCATAACTAGTGCCACTGCTTTTCTTTGATGTCCCCAATTTGTGGAGCCCATCAACCCCGCCGTTTTGGTTCAAGGTTGATGGGTTTTTTGTTGCCTGAATTTTATAAACATTAAAATCAACAGGTTACATCGAATCATCAAGCCCAGTGGCGGCAAAATGGCGACTAAAAAATACATGTATCACCATCTTTCGTTATCCCACCTCTTAAAATGCTCAGTGTGCGCTTTACAAAAACCATCAAGATCAGGAAATAAGGTTAACTGTCGTACATCAAATGTTTCTGAAAGGATGCGCAAGAACATCAGTTTCATTTCGGCCGTTATTGCTATTGGGAGATAGGCGTCTTCTCTTTGATCAAAGTCTAAACTCCCCATTCTGTGTTCGCTGACCACGCTATACATAAATTGGGCGCTTTGCGCTGCTATTCGTTTGGTTACTACTGGCGGTTCCCATGCTGTTGCTGGTTTTTCACTATTCCCTTTAACGAATATTTGATCATAGTTACGCTCTTCCGCCTCCCCTTCCTGCCCATGAATAAAGTCAGAATGTATGCCGAAGAGTAGCCCTGTTTTGCCTGGTTCAGATTGACACGCAAACCACAGCGCCACGAGCATGTTCCTGGAGAAATCGATCAGACGTGTTGCTGCCCCATGATGTTGTAACTTTGCAAGTACTTCAAAATCAGCCAAACGCCTGCCGTCCTCGTACCCATACCCTTTGTGTCGCGCTTTTTTAAGAAGCTCAAGTTCATAACCTCGCATCCTACTTTCAGTAACTAGCCTATGACTAATTTTCAATCTGCGATAAGCCGCGCTGTGTATTGGCCAATCAACATCGCCCTGCCCCCGCCACATATAAACAGCGGTGTTTCTTGTAGTCTTTTCCGTCGTTATGTCAATGAGCTCAGAAAAGTTTCGCGGTGCTTTAATGCGCCCAAATAGTTTGGTATCAATTACATCCATGGCATTGTTCCAATCAAGAATAGTCACCTCCTATAATACATAATTTCCTTTTTGAATAAGTAAGTAAGAAGTGGTGCCGTTCTTCAAATTTAAAAATAGGTAACTTGCCCAAGTTAGCGTAAAACCACCGTGTGCCTTCCAGCGCACAATTAAAAATACTTTTGATGGCCGAACCTAGCCCCGTACTGTTGAACGAATTACGAGCAATCTGAACCTGTTACTACTGAAACGCTTTTCAGTTTTTGATATGTACTCGCCCCCTGCCAGACCCGCACCAGCCTTTGACCTGCATTGTTTTTCTTGATTTTCTCGCCTCCAAAACTTAATTTTCTTTTTCCATCTAAAAACCGAAAAAGCATTAACTATCTGATAGTTAAACGTTTAATCTAATCATTCAGGGATCCATAAAAGTGAAAAACACTGAAATCCTTTTCAATCTTTTCAGTTCTGGTTTTATGCAAAGTCGCCAGCACTGGCGCGGTCTGGCGGTCTGGTTTGTAGGAAAATAAAACTGAAAAATTTTTATGATCCAAAAACCGCAGGCGGGTGCGGTGTAGTGCGATTTTGGTCGGCGAAAGATTTTTTGTCCGTGTTGTGACGCGCCAGCGCCCCGCTGTTGGCACGATCTGTTTTAAGGGTGGATCTGAGCCGCTGACAGCGCGTAGCGATAGCCGTTTGTGAGGTAAGAAAAGAGATATCCCCGCCAGGGAATGAAGGGCATAAAAAAACCCGCTTTCGCGGGTTATGTTCTGGACAGGTTTACTTGCCAATCACCGGGGAGTATTTGCCGTTCAGCGTGTCCGCTTTCGTTCCGGTGTTCCGGATGGCTGCCGCGTTGGTCGGTGTCCCCGTATTGCTGTGCGTGTGGCTTGCCGTTTGCTCTGCCAGCCCCTTAACCACGTCGAGCGTGTCCAGCATCAGCTGTGCCACGTTGATTGTGCCAGAGCCAATCCACACCCCCGGGGCAATAATTTGCTGTTGCACGGCCGCCACGCTTTTACGTATCTGGCCAATTTTCTCAATCAGGTCTTTACCCGTTGTGACTGTCTGGCTCCCGGCTATGTCCGTTTCATCATTGCCGCCGATACTCGCCACGCGGTTATTGACGGCCTTCCTCCGTGCATACCTGCTGAATGGCTCCGGCCATCAGCGTGAACGTACCCAGCACGGTAATTTTATCCGTGGCTTTAACCGTGGTTTCGCGGCTGACCATCTCCCGCTGTTCTGTATCGGCCTTAACCACCCGCGCCATTGAGGTTTCACTGATCGTCTGGTCTGTCTGCCTCACCCAGTCACCCGCCTGGGTGACGCGCTGCGACACTTCTGCACGCTGCTGTTGCAGCTGTTCGCTGGCTGGATATCCGGGAGGCTGGTTCCGTCCGGCACGGTCTGCCGCACAAAAGGCTTATCCGGCCGTCCGCCAGTAAAAGCGATTTCGACCAGCGTTCCTTCAGGCGGAAACTGGAACATCCCCGAATCATTACCCGCCATAGGAACCGGCAGCGGCACAGCAGAGTAAACAGGCGTGTCTTTACCTACGGCAGCGGCCACATCTTCAAGGTCGTGCGCCAGTGCAAACGCTCGGCAAGCTGCATCAAAGTGAGCATGTTTAGAAGTTTGATAACCAAACATGGTCATTTCCCTCAGTCGGTAACAAAATCGAACTAATTACAAACCACTTTGCAATCTGAGAGTGCATCTACAGTCATTGTGGCAATATTGATCATCACTTTCTCGCGCTTCTTATCCTTCTGAAGGCGGTGACGAATCAAGCGCCCATCCGCTAACATGTCATTTATGGTGTCGATGGATAACCCTTTGAGTTCACTATATTTTTTCGATAGATATGGAAGGTACGGCCAGTGAGATTGAAATTTGAGGTGTCATAATGCATGATTCCTTGTTTGAATACGGATGAGTTGTGGTCAACCCCATGAAAACCACACAACCTGATTTGTTCACCAATGTGAACTCACACAAACTCACTCCTCACAGTTCGATAAGTCAAACATTGAGTTCACTTGGAGTGATCATGAATTTGGAAAAAGGTGGAAGAGTAGCGCTCGAAAGGATGGTCGATGCATATGGATACACTACAAGGCAGGCGCTGTGCGATCACTTAGGAGTCTCAAAAAGTACGTTAGCTACACGCTACATGCGTGATTCATTCCCCTCTGAATGGGTGATACAGTGTGCGCTAGAAACAGCAGTCTCTTTGAATTGGCTTGTCACTGGTACTGGTTTAAAGTACGAAAAAGATACCAGTGATTTAATATCCATTAAGAAATGCAAAATTATTGATGGGGCTGTTAACCAATCAAGTTATTTGATGTTTGACAAGGCATTTCTGCCCACTGAATTGACTTCACCCATATTTATTCAGGATCATGAAAAATCTTACATTGCAGATGAGACATTTTTAGATATCTCGGATGGTAAGTTTCTGATACAAGTTGATAATAAATTCAGCATTCGAGAGATTGCACAAATTCCGAACAATAGAGTAAAAGTTATCAATGATTCATATTCCTTTGACTGTGATATAACAGATATTACAATAATCGCACGAGTAATTAAAACCATCCTATAATTAGGTAGAAAAGAATGGAAGAAAAACTTTACAACCTCATAGAAGTTTTCATTAAGTATTCTTTATGGCCTTTGCTTTGCATTCTTGCTTTGATATTTTATAGAAAACAGCTTGGTGCTATCCTTTCAAATTTAAGTGGTGCTAGAAATTTTAAAGTCCAATCGCCCGTTTTAAACATTGAAGCGACTACTACTGTTCAACTCGAAAATGAAGATAACGCACCTCCCACAGAAAATCTCCCTCAAAACACGAAACCTACAATATCCAATGAAATTAAAACTGATTGGTTTGCTACTGTATGGGATTTGTTTGATGAAGGAAAATTTGAGGATGCCCGTTATTACTTTGATGAAACAATGAAACAACAGCATCATCATTTGGAATACAATAAAGAATATCCATTCTTCTTGTTCGTAAAATATATGTTTTTACCAAGCAATGAAGTTTTGAATGAATTTAAATCAAAAATTAATGAAATAAACATCTTTCAAAACAAGCGCCATTACATTGATAATTATATAAGTTGCTTGACAAAAACAAAGCAATACTCCAAAGCAATATCATTTGTTAAAGAAGAGTTGCGTGCTGTTCATTCTCCAATCGAAAAAGCACATTTAACACTTAAATTATCGCAATTATACATTGATAACTTTGAAGCTACTAAAGCTGAATTAATCATAACTTCCCTGATAGATAAGTTAGAAACCATTGAAAGTGATGAAAGGGATGAATATTTATCCCGCTGCTATAACCAATTGGCTGAGATTGAAAAAGGCAAAGATAATTTGTTCAATTACGCACTTTGCTTAGATAAAGCAGCAGAATACTCTCCTAGTGATATCGACGGCATATTTAACGCCGCATACGAGGCTGCTAACACTCCCCTTAGGGCTATTGAAATAGCTAATTATTCACAACTTATCAATTTAGATCCCAAAAACAGTATGACTTTCAACAATATGGGCGTAACTACAGGAAAATGTGGATTAAAATTAATCTCTAGCGAACATTTTAATAAGGCGGTGGAATTAGATAATACGTTGGCGATGGCCAACATTGGCAATGCTCTTCTTAATGCTGGATTATCTGATCAGGCAGATGAGATGATAAAAAGAGCATTATCTTTTAAAAACCCACACGAAAACATACATCAACTGATTACAAAATTAAATACAGAGAGGGATAATGAGAAGAAAAAATGGAACGACCTGCAGAAATACGCTCAGGAAAGCGTACGCATTCTGCGAAAATTCACTAGAGCATACTACAATATATTCGAAAAGTTCCCTTTACATCAAAATTGGAGATCTGATAAAGGAGAGATTATCGAAATAACTCAATCAGAAACAAATAAACTTTGCATTAAATGGGAATCTAATAATGATGTGGAAGAAATTCGCGGTTTATTGAACAATTTAGCCTTTAATGGAACTTATACTCTTAAAAATAAAAAAACAGACACCTTATTGAG
>NZ_JADBQK010000001.1:0-93340 GCF_014895885.1 Enterobacter cloacae complex sp. P17RS | reverse complement strand
TATGTCCCCGGACCGTACACAACGGAGAGCAGGACTTTCAGGTTCGGGTTTTGTTTACGCAGGGTCGGGATAAGGGCCAGATCGGACGCTACTTTTGGCGACAGCCAGATTTGATGCAGCTTCGCCGGATCTTTCAGCGCAGGGTTGGTCTCATCTTTCTCGTTGTTATAAACAAGCCCAAACGAGTAGTTCAGGTGGGTGATCTGGCGAACGTCCAGTTTATTGATATCGCCACCCGGTCCGGCGGTGACGTCGCCACCCCCGTTAAAGTAGCCCACGGACATCAGAGGTGCGGCGGAAGCAAGCGACGCGCAAAGCAAGGGTAATGCTGCCAGCAGGGGCAAACGTTTCATACAAGTTCCTCTTTGACTTAATAAAAATAACCACGCCACAGAAAAGGCGTGGCGAAAAAACAGCCTGAAGAGAATAGCATTGTCGCTTCGCTGAGGATGCGAGGGAGTTCACTTTATGGGGATTGGGGAGGGGTTTTGCCGGGTAAGCGTCAGCGCCACCCGGCTTAAAAGGCTACGCCTGCGTTTCCTGCCAGTCTGCCAGCGTATACAGAGTTGCACCTTCGGCGGCCATATCCATAAACGCCTGGGCGCTGTCCTGTGGTTGGATGTTCACCCCACGACAGCCGTCGGTGATGACGCTAACGGTATAACCCAGCTGGAGCGCGTCCAGCACGGTAAACTTCACGCAGTAATCCGTCGCCAGACCCAGCACGATCAGCTCCGTGATTTCATGGTGACGTAACCACGCGTCCAGCGCCGTCTTCTGGCGATGCCCGTTATCGAAAAACGCGCTGTAGCTGTCGATAACCGGGTTTTCACCTTTATGGAACACCGCGTCGATGGCCTTCTGATTCAGGAGCGGGTGCAGCTCCGCTCCTTCGGTCTGCTGTACGCAGTGATCCGGCCAGAAGGTTTGCGCCAGACCGTCGAGTTCACCCTGGGTGAAAGGCTCAACGTTGTGCTGGCTGGCAAAGCTGCCGTGGTTCGCCGGGTGCCAGTCCTGGCTGGCGACAACCGCTTCACCGCGGGCTTTGCACCAGTCAATCAGGGTATTTGCCACGTCAACGGTGCTGTCACCTTCGGCGACGGCCAGCGCGCCGCCCGCGCAGAAATCATTTTGCAAATCGACCAGTAGCAGGGCGCGTTGCTTCATGAGAGCTCCTTATTCGTCCGGGGTCAGCTCGCCACGCAGGTTTTGCATCATTGCGCGGCGAATGGACTGAATGTCCAGATCCTGACTCAGTAAATAGTGAAGTTTAGTCAGTGTCGCCTCAACGGTCATATCGAAGCCGCTGATCACCCCCGCGTGCGCCAGCGCGTTGCCAGTGGCATAACCGCCCATATTGACCTTGCCAGACATGCACTGAGTCAGGTTTACCACCACAATTCCGCGCTCGCTGGCTTCCTGAAGCTCCTTCAGAAATTCGCCGTTCTGCGGAGCGTTGCCGACGCCATAGGAACGGAGGATCAGCGCTTTCACCGGCTGGCGAAGGAAGTTGCGCACCACGTCCGCGGAAATGCCCGGATAAATGGTGACCACGCCAATCGGCTGCGGGGTAATCGGATGCACAATCAGCTCGCCGGCGGTGTTCGGTGCCGGAGGCGTTCCCAGACGACGGATATGAATACCCGCTTCCAGCAGCGGCTGCAGGTTAGGGGAGGCAAAGGCGTCAAAACCGTCGGCATGGGCTTTGGTGGTGCGGTTGCCGCGATACAGGCGATTGTTAAAGAACAGCGACACTTCGTTGATCGGGTAATTCGCCGCCACGTACAGGGAGTTCAGCAGGTTGATCTGCCCGTCCGAGCGCAGCTCCGCCAGCGGTATTTGCGACCCGGTGACGATCACCGGCTTGCTCAGGTTCTCCAGCATGAAGGAGAGCGCCGAAGCGGTGAACGCCATGGTGTCGGTGCCGTGCAGGATCACGAAGCCGTCGTACTGGTCGTAATGGGCTTTGATGTCATCCGCGATGTGCTGCCAGTCTTCCGGCGTCATGTCGGAGGAGTCCATCAGCGGCTCGTATTCGTGGATGGTGAAGTCAGGCATTTCCGGACGGTGGAATTCAGGCATCAGCGCAAGCTGACGCTGCAGATGGCCGGAGACGGGGATATAGCCATTTTCAGAGCGCTGCATACCGATGGTACCGCCAGTGTAGGCTACATAAATCGATTTCTTCTGCATGGTAGTGAGTTCTTGTTCTTCAAAAGAAAAAAATCCCCTCTTCACGGGAAGAGGGGACGGTTTTTAACGGACGTTCGCGCAGGTCAGGCAAAACGCGTAACGACTTTGTGGATCGTTAAAGGCCGCGAGCTTATCGCTTTCCGCCTTCATCGCTTTCGCAGCCGTGGTCACCGGGGCCGGCAGGTACGCCTGCAGCGCCTCCGGCAGCATGGCGCGTACGGAGACGGACATGCTGTCCATCACCATATCGAAGAACGACGGTTCGTCCTGATAATACTCAACGTGCCACTGCTTGAGCTTCGCCAGTTCGGCGGCTTTCTTCACCGCGTCGTCGAAGTCGCCCAGGCTGTCGACCAGACCGTTACTCTTCGCATCCTGTCCGGTCCAGACGTGGCCCTGAGCAATCTGGTCGATCTGTTCCGGCGTCTTCTTACGCGAGTCGGCAACCAGCGTGATAAAGCGCTTATAGCCGTTCTCAATGCTCAGCTGCATCATCTCTGAAACTTCCGGCGGCAGAGATTTGGTCATCGACACATCCGCCAGCGGCGACGTGGAAACGCCATCGGTATGCACACCCAGATAATCCAGGCTGTTTTCCACGGTGTTAATCACCCCGAAGATGCCAATCGAGCCGGTCAGCGTGCTTGGGTTCGCCACAATATAGTTGGCAGGCGTGGAGATCCAGTACCCGCCAGACGCGGCCATGCCGCCCATGGATACGACGACCGGCTTGCCAGCGGCACGCGCTGCGGCCAGCTCGGCGCGGATCACTTCGGAAGCGCTAACGCTGCCGCCAGGGCTGTTCACCCGCAGGACAATCGCTTTCACTTTCGGGTCAAGGCGTGCATCGCGGATTTGCGACGCGGTAGTATCACCGCCGACGTTCCCAGGGGTTTCCTGACCGTCCATGATAGCGCCGTTAGCAAACACCACGGCTACGCTGTCGCCGCTGTCGTCCGGCTTTTTCGCAGCATAGTCATACATGCTGATGGCGCTGTAGTTTTTGTCCTCTTTGCTCCAGCCAAACTGTTTGGTCAGGGCTTTTTCGATATCTGCACTGGTGCCCAGCGCGTCAACCAGCTTGTTGTCGAGGGCATATTTCGCGGTATCACCGTCGACCTTGCGCAGTCCATCCAGCACGCCGCGAGCGCCAGGGAACACCTGCTCAGCGGTAATTTGACGGTTAGCGGCAACGGTACCCAGATAGTTCTGCCACAGCTCGCCAATCCAGCGGCTGTCCGCTTCACGGGCGGCAGGGGACATATCGTCGCGGATAAACGGCTCCACGGCAGATTTATAGGTGCCGACGCGGAAGACGTGGGTGGTGACCTTCAGCTTGTCGAGCAGCGATTTGTAGTACAGGCCGTTGGTGGCAAAACCGTGCAGATCGACCGTACCCTGCGGCGAAAGCCAGATCTTATTGGCGAAGCTTGCCAGATAATATTGCCCCTGGCTGTAGCTGTCGCCCACGGCAATCACCGGCTTGCCGCTGTCGCGGAACTCGCGCAGCGCTTTACCGATGTACTGCATAGAAGGCTGGTCGCCGCCGGCAAAATCTTTCAGATCCAGCACGATCCCGGTGATGTTTCGGTCGTCTTTGGCCTGACGGATAGTATCGACGATATCGAACAGGGAGTTCTCCTGCAGGCGGTCTGACGTCGCGCCAAACAGCTGGCGGCCGATCACCCCCAGACGGTTGCTGGTGGACGGTTTATCAACGATCACGCCGGTGATATCGAGTAACAGGGCCCCACGAGTCGAATGCTGCGCCTGATTCGCGTTGCTGATATGCATCCAGATGCCCGCGCAAACCAGAACCAGAAGGATGAAGAAGATGTTCATCACCAGGTTGCGGACGAAGTTGAGCAGTCGCCACGTCCATTTAAAGAAACCGGCAAAGATTCGCCAAAGGGTTCGCATGTATTCTCCCTAACCAGAAAATGACTGTTTCCGTCGCCACTGGACGGTAATGTTGGGTTATCGTAATGACCCAACCGCCACTTGTCAGCAGGAATCGCCTGCCAGGCTGTAACAAAATCTGCCGTCGTGTTAATTTTGTGAGTAAATTTCAAGAAAGGAGTTAACCAATGGATGCACTCGAACTGCTTGTTAACCGTCGTAGCGCGTCACGTCTGGCCGAACCCGCCCCTGCGGGCGAGCAGCTGGAAAACATTCTGCGTGCCGGTATGCGTGCGCCGGATCATGGCACGCTGCAGCCGTGGCACTTCTTTGTGATTGAAGGCGAAGGCCGCGATCGCTTCAGTCAGCTGCTGGAGCAGGGGGCAGTTGCCGCCGGGCAGGATGAGAAAGGTATCGATAAGGCGCGTAACGCGCCGTTCCGCGCCCCGATGATTATCGCTGTCGTGGCGAAATGCCAGGCCGACCATAAGGTGCCGGTCTGGGAGCAGGAAATGTCTGCCGGCTGTGCGGTGATGGCGATGCAGATGGCCGCCGTTGCGCAGGGCTTTAACGGTATCTGGCGCACCGGGCCGCTGACCGAGAGCGCCGCAGTGCGGGCAGGATTCTCCTGCGGTGAGCACGACAAAATTGTCGGTTTCCTTTACCTCGGCACCCCGCAGCTTAAAGCCTCCAGCACCATTAGCGTGCCGGACACCACGCCTTTCGTCAGCCGTTTTTAATTACACGCGCTAAACTGTCTGGATTCTGAGCATCCGCCGCAGAATTCAGACAGTCATACTTACCTCTTTATGGAATGAGCGCTACCATAGCGCGATTGAGATGACAGGAGACGTCCATGAGCGAGCAAACCATTCGTTTAACGCAGTACAGCCACGGAGCCGGTTGCGGTTGTAAAATTTCCCCGAAAGTGCTGGAGACCATTCTGCACAGTGAACAGGCGAAGTTTGTCGACCCGAACCTGCTTGTCGGCAACGAAACGCGTGACGATGCGGCGGTTTATGACTTAGGTAACGGCACCAGCATTATCAGCACCACTGACTTCTTTATGCCGATTGTTGATAACCCGTTCGACTTCGGGCGCATCGCGGCCACCAATGCCATCAGCGATATCTTCGCCATGGGCGGTAAGCCGATCATGGCCATCGCCATTCTGGGCTGGCCGATCAACACCATTCCACCGGAAATCGCCCGCGAGGTGATTGATGGCGGGCGTTTCGCCTGCCAGCAGGCGGGGATTGCGCTGGCCGGCGGCCACTCGATTGATGCGCCAGAGCCGATCTTCGGCCTGGCCGTTACCGGCGTGGTGCCGACCGAGCGCGTGAAGCGCAACAGCACCGCGCAGGCGGGCTGCAAGCTGTTCCTCACTAAGCCGCTGGGCATTGGTGTGCTCACCACCGCTGAGAAAAAATCCCTGCTCAAACCGGAGCACAAAGGTCTGGCGACGGAAGTCATGTGCCAGATGAACCTCGCCGGCGCGGCGTTCGCCAATATCGACGGCGTAAAGGCGATGACCGACGTCACCGGTTTTGGCCTGCTGGGGCACCTCTCTGAAGTCTGTCAGGGGGCGGGCGTGCAGGCGCAGGTCTGGTATCAGTACGTGCCGAAGCTGCCTGGCGTGGAAGAGTACATTGCCCAGGGCGCGGTTCCGGGCGGTACCCAGCGCAACTTCGCCAGCTACGGTCACCTGATGGGCGAAATGCCTGAGGCGTGGCGCAACCTGCTGTGCGATCCGCAAACCTCCGGCGGCCTGCTGCTGGCGGTGACGCCGGAATCCGAAGCCGAGGTTCAGGCAACCGCCGCCGAGTTTGGCATCACCCTGACGGCGATCGGCGAACTGGTGACCGCCCGCGGCGGCCGACCGATGATTGAGATCCGTTAATTCGATGCGGTTGTTTATTGCCGAAAAGCCGAGCCTGGCCCGTGCCATCGCCGACGTGCTGCCTAAACCGCATCGCAAAGGCGACGGCTTTATCGAATGCGGTAACGGGCAGGTGGTCACCTGGTGTATCGGCCACCTGCTTGAACAGGCGCAGCCGGACGTCTACGACAGCCGCTACGCCCGCTGGAACCTCAACGATCTGCCCATCGTGCCGGAAAAGTGGCGTCTTCAGCCTCGTCCGTCCGTCACCAAACAGCTCAACGTTATTAAGCGCTTCCTGCATGAGGCGACGGAAGTGGTCCACGCAGGTGACCCGGACAGAGAAGGGCAGTTGCTGGTGGACGAAGTGCTGGACTATCTTGAGCTGGCGCCGGAAAAGCGCCAGCAGGTGCAGCGCTGCCTGATCAACGATCTCAACCCGCAGGCCGTTGAGCGGGCGATCTCGCGCCTGCGTTCCAACAGCGAGTTTATTCCGCTGTGCGTCTCTGCTTTAGCGCGCGCCCGAGCGGACTGGCTGTACGGCATCAACATGACCCGCGCCTACACCATCCTCGGGCGCAACGCGGGCTATCAGGGCGTACTCTCCGTGGGCCGCGTGCAGACGCCAGTGCTGGGGCTGGTGGTGCGTCGCGACGAAGAGATCGAGAACTTCGTCGCCAAAGATTTCTTTGAAGTGAAAGCGCATATCGTCACGCCTAAAGACGAGCGCTTTACCGCCGTCTGGCAGCCGAGCGACGCTTGCGAGTCGTACCAGGATGAAGAGGGGCGTTTGCTGCATCGTCCGCTGGCGGAGCATGTGGTTAACCGTATTACCGGCCAGCCGGCCATCGTTACCAGCTATAACGATAAACGGGAATCAGAACCCGCGCCGCTGCCGTTCTCCCTTTCTGCTCTGCAGATTGAGGCCGCGAAGCGCTTTGGCCTCAGCGCGCAGAACGTGCTGGATATCTGCCAGAAACTCTACGAAACCCATAAGCTCATCACCTATCCACGTTCGGACAGCCGCTATCTGCCGGAAGAGCACTTTGCCGGACGCCATTCTGTGATGAATGCCATCGGCGTCCACGCGCCGGATCTGCTCCCGCAGTCCGTCGTTAACCCGGACACCCATAACCGCTGCTGGGACGACAAAAAGGTCGATGCCCACCACGCGATTATCCCGACGGCGCGCGCCAGCAGCGTCAATCTGACCGACAACGAAGCGAAGGTCTATAACCTGATCGCCCGTCAGTACCTGATGCAGTTCTGCCCGGACGCGGTGTTCCGCAAGTGCGTCATCGAGCTGGAAATTGCCAAAGGCAAGTTTATCGCTAAAGCGCGTTTCCTCGCGGAAGCGGGCTGGCGCACGCTCCTCGGCAACAAAGAGCGCGATGAGGAGAACGACGGCACGCCGCTGCCGGTGGTCGCTAAAGATGACGAACTGCTGTGCGAGAAGGGTGAAGTGGTTGAACGTCAGACCCAGCCGCCGCGCCACTTCACCGATGCAACGCTGCTGTCGGCCATGACCGGGATCGCCCGCTTTGTGCAGGATAAAGATCTGAAGAAGATCCTGCGCGCCACCGATGGACTGGGTACGGAAGCAACCCGCGCGGGGATCATCGAGCTGCTCTTTAAGCGAGGTTTTCTTGAGAAAAAGGGGCGCTACATCCACTCAACGGAACCGGGCCGGGCGCTCATACACTCCCTGCCGGAGCTGGCCGCAAGGCCGGACATGACCGCGCACTGGGAATCCGTACTGACGCAAATCAGCGAAAAGCAGTGCCGCTATCAGGACTTTATGCAGCCGCTGGTGGGGACGCTTTACCAGCTGATCGATCAGGCGCGCAGCACGCCGGTGAAGCGGTTCAGAGGCATGGTTGCACCCGGTGGTGGCGCGAAGAAACCGTTCAAAAAGAAAAAGAGCGCGGCCTGATACGCCCGGTTTTCTCCCTCTCCCCGTGGGAGAGGGCACCCGGCCGCATGATATAAACCTTAAATCACACCCTGCCCAATCATCGCATCCGCCACCTTCACGAACCCGGCGATATTCGCCCCGCGCACGTAGTTGGTTTGCGATGCCTCGCCGCCGTACTCGACGCAGGCATGGTGAATATCCAGCATGATGTGGTGCAAACGGGCATCCACTTTCTCCGCCTTCCAGCCGAGCCGCGCCGCGTTTTGCGCCATCTCCAGGCCAGAGGTCGCCACGCCGCCCGCGTTCGCCGCCTTGCCTGGCGCAAACAGCACGCCCGCCTCCAGGAACAGATCCGTTGCCTCGATAGTGGTCGGCATATTCGCCCCTTCCGCTACCGCCTTCACGCCGTTGCTAATTAGCGTGCGCGCGGCGTCCGCGTCCAGTTCGTTTTGCGTGGCGCACGGCAGGGCGATATCCACCGGTACGCCCCACGGCTGTTTGCCTTCCAGATACGTCAGGCCAAACTCCGCGGCATAATCGGCAAGCCGGCCATCGCGGCTGGCTTTGATTTCGCACAGGCGCGCCAGTTTCTCCGCCGTAAAGCCCGCTTCGTCCACTACCGTGCCTTTAGAGTCGGAGGCCGTCACCACGCGGGCACCAAACTGCATCGCTTTTTCGATAGCGTACTGCGCCACGTTACCGGAGCCGGAGACCGCCACGCGCATCCCCTCGAAACCTAAGCCGTGACGCTTGAGCATTGCCTCGGTGAAGTAAACCAGGCCGTAGCCGGTCGCCTCCGGGCGGATCAGGCTGCCGCCAAACGATAACCCTTTGCCGGTAAAGACGCAGGCGCTGTTGTTGGAGAGTTTTTTCATCATCCCGGCCATAAAGCCCACTTCGCGGGCCCCCACGCCGATATCCCCCGCCGGTACGTCGGTGTCCGGGCCGAGGTGGCGGTAGAGCTCGGTCATTAGCGCCTGACAGAAACGCATCACTTCGCCTTCGCTTTTGCCTTTCGGGTCGAAATCGCTCCCGCCTTTACCTCCGCCCATTGGCAGGGTGGTGAGTGCGTTTTTAAACGTCTGCTCAAAGCCAAGGAATTTCAGAATCGACAGGTTCACGGAAGGGTGGAAGCGCATGCCGCCCTTAAACGGACCGATGGCGGAGTTAAACTGCACGCGCCAGGCGCGGTTGACCTGTACCTGGTTGCGGTCATCCACCCAGGTCACGCGGAACTGGATCACACGCTCTGGTTCAACCAGACGTTCCAGCAGCGACAGTTGACGATAGCGCGGGTTTTCTTCAAGGAACGGCCAGAGGGTAGTCATTACTTCACGAACGGCCTGAGCAAATTCGCTTTGGTGCGGGTCGCGCTGCTGAACATAGGCAAGGAAACTTTCCAGAGAGCGTGTCTGATCCATATGTATAAGAGCCTCTTATAGTCATTAATGTATGTTGCTTATGCGATTTGTGTTGTTTTTTTGACTATACCACCCGTACCGCTTTGTGAAGCAAGCAGAAATGTGGACCGAAAGGGAAATTAATGACCCGGGCCGCGTCATAACAAAAAGCGATGGCGCGCTAAATTAAAGATTCTGCCCGATTTACCGTTATAGTCATTATCAGGACACAACAGGAAGAGAAGTCTATGAACCGTTACGTGATGGCCGCGTTATCATTGATGTTGACCGCAGGCGCGCAGGCTGACCGCATTCGCCCGGATGTAGAAGTGAACGTGCCGCCGGAGGTGTTTAGCTCCAGTGGCCAGCGCGCGCAGCCGTGTAACCAGTGCTGTATCTACCAGGATCAAAACTATTCTGAAGGGGCCGTCGTGAAGGCGGATGGCGTGCTGCTGCAGTGCCAGCGCGATGAACGTACCATCAGCACGAATCCGCTGGTCTGGCGTCGCGTAAAAGAATAAACGCCTCCAGCAGCGGAATATCCGCCGGAGCTAACTCATAACTGAAAGCCTCTTCCGGCGTACACCACGCCAACGCGCTGTGGTAGTGCGCCGTTAACTCTCCGCTGAAGCGGGTTACGTGCCAGGCGTGCAGGTTGATTAAGCGCTGTGATACCTCGCGCTGATGGCTCGCCACGTACTGCTCAGGCTGTGCCTCGATACCCAGCTCTTCACGCAGCTCGCGGATAAGCGCCTCAGGCTGGGTTTCTCCGGCCTCCACTTTGCCGCCAGCGAACTCCCACATTCCCGGCTGGTCGGCGTGAGCAGGGCGCTGTGCCAGTAAAATTTTGTCGTCTTTTTCGATGATGGCCGCAACGACATCGACTGTTTTTAGCATGGTCGTCAATACTTGATAGCGAAAAACGCCATATTATCGTGCCCTTTCAAAGAGTCCAGCCATCAGGAGAATCAGGTGAAAGAGACGTCCACCTGGGTAGAGCCCATCCCAACCCTTCCGGCGAGCGTAAAACCCATTGCCGCCATGCAGCAAAAACACTTCGGCGCCGTGCTGAACCCCACGCGCTGGTGGGGACGCATGCCGCGTCTGTTCTGGCTGGTCGCTTTGTTTGTGGGGTTTCTGGAGCGCAGAAAAGCGCGCCTGACGCCAGTGCTGCGCTCGCTGCTTATGACGCGCGTATCGCAGCTGTGCCACTGTGCGTTCTGTATTGACGCCAACAGCCTGCGTCTGGCCGAGCGCTGCGGCGCGCTGGATAAAGTCCAGGCCGTAAGCGGCTGGGCTGATTCTGACGTGTTCAGTGAACAGGAACGCGCGGCGCTGGCCTATGCGGAGGCGGTGACCGCCACGCCGCCCCGGGTGGATGAAGCAATCAAAACGGCGATGCAACGCCACTTTACGGATGATGCCATCACTGAAATGACGGCGCTCATTGCCTTTCAGAATCTCTCGGCCCGGTTTAATGCCGCGCTGGATATACCGGCACAGGGGCTGTGCGCCACGTTTAAAGGGAAGCCTGATGCTTGACCGTCACCTGCACCCGCGGGTAAAGCCCGCTCTGGACCGTCTGGTATCCGTGCTGGATAAGCCGGGCGTTACGCCCGACGGATTAACGCTTGCCGGGTTTGCCATCGGCCTGCTGGCGTTGCCGTTTCTGGCCCTCGGCTGGTATTCGGCGGCGCTGGCCGCCATCGTCCTGAACCGCCTGCTGGATGGTCTGGACGGCGCGCTGGCGCGTCGGAGAGGGCTGACGGATGCGGGAGGGTTTCTCGATATCGCCCTCGATTTTCTGTTCTATGCGCTGGTGCCGTTTGGCTTTGCGCTGGCTGCACCCGTAGAGAATGCGCTGGCGGCGGCCTGGCTGTTGTTTGCGTTTATCGGCACCGGCAGCAGTTTTCTCGCCTTTGCCGCGCTGGCGGCGAAGCACGAGATCGACAACCCCGGCTATGCGCATAAGTCGTTTTACTATATCGGCGGGTTAACGGAAGGGACGGAGACCATCGCGCTGTTCGTGCTGTGCTGCCTGTTTCCGGCACAGTTTACGCTGTTCGCGTGGATAATCGGCGCGCTGTGCTGGTTGACCACCACAACGCGCATCTGGAGCGGCTACGTGACGCTGAAGTCACTCACCCGTTAGAGAGCACTCTCTGGTCCGCGCTCTCCGGCGGTGACCGGGTTCTGCGGGTGGCTGCTCCATTCGTACCAGCCGCCGTCATAGACGGCGATATTTTTCCAGCCCATCGCCCGGGCGTACATAAAGGTTTCGGACGCCCGCCAGCCGGTGCCGCAGTAAAACGCGACCTGCTGTTCCGGCAGAATATTCCAGCGCTTCCACTGGGCGGCGATGTCGTCAGCGCTGCGCATGGTGCCATCCGGGTTATGGAAATCCTCCATGTGGGTGGCATCGCTGCCCGCGTGACCCCAGCGGGCACCGGCAATTTCACCTTTTGGCTTGATGTAGCTGTAGCCGCTGGTTTCGCCGATAAACTCCGGCCACGAACGAATGCTGACCAGGGAGGCATCCTGACGGTGCAGCATGCCGCGCGCCTGTTCCATATCCACCATCAGCTGAGGCTGGCCGGGGATCGGCGCGCCAAAATCAGGGGCAGGAGCCACTTTGCCGGGCGTACCGCGCTCAACCGGCAGACCGGCATCTGACCACACCTTCCAGCCGCCATCGAGAAGGCGCACATCCTTCACGCCCGCGTAGAGCATGATCTGCGCCACGCGCGCGGCGGCGTAAACGTCGCGCCCGTACAGAATGACGGTGGTATCGTGACGGATCCCGTGCTTTGCCAGCATTGCTTTCAGCCTGTCGTCGGAGACTTTGTTCCACAGCGGCTCGCTTTCCACCTCGTTGGTGTCAATGTAGCCCGCGCCGGGAATGTGGTTAAGCAGGTAAAACTTCGGTGCGCCCCAGGCCGCCTCTATGACTTTCCATTCGCCCGCCGGCGCGGCGGTCACCGGTTTGCCCTGCTGAAGCCGGTGGATCCACTGCGGGTAAACCAGCTGTTCAAAGTGGGGCAGGCGCTGCAGGCGGTCGGGCGTCTGCAGAGCATCGCTGAGAAGCGAAACGTGGCGGTAACCAGCTTTCTCCAGACGGGCTTTCACCGCCTGGTTATCGTTCTCGTCGCCATACAGCGCGATGGACGTCGCAGGGGTAAGCTGATGCTGTTTTGCCCAAAGTGCAATCTGCTCGTCGCTCATGGCGCTAAGCCAGGCGGCTGCCAGGTTGAGCGCAGCGGGTTCGTGCCCGGAAGGACCGCTGAGGGTCTGCGGCCAGCCGTTATAGAAGGCGCTGGGGCGGGTGTCGATTGCCGCGCCGTGCTGCGCCTGAAGCTGAGACAGCGTCATTGCGTTGGCCATATCAGCAGCCTGAGAGGAAAAAGAGGCGAGGCCGCAGATCAGGGCCAGCGCGGTCAGTTGAGAAACACGTTTCATCGAATAACCTGACGTCAGTAAAAGAGGGGGGCATTGTCGTCTCTCCCGAAACGGAAAACATTGCGTTAGCACATTATTGCCAGCGAGAAATCTCCATCACCTCGCCGTCGGGCGGAATATCGTCCTCGTCATGGGTGACCAGCACCACCGGAATATTGCGCGCGCGGACGGCGTCAAATACCCATGCCCGGAACGTCGTGCGTAACGCTTTATCAAGGCGGCTGAACGGTTCGTCCAGCAGCAGCGCCTGCGGCTCTGCGAGCAGGGCGCGCAGCAGGCTCACCCGGGCGCGCTCTCCGCCGGAAAGGGTGGCCGGATCGCTGGCGTAATGACCGCCAAGCCCGGCGGAATCCAGCGCCTGTTCGACCACTTCCCGCCGTGCGCGTCCCGCGATCCGCTCAGGCAAGGCCAGCAGCAAGTTTTGCCCAACGCTGAAAGGGTCGAACAGCAGCGCGTCCTGAAAAAGAATCCCCAGACCGCGGGATTCGACGGGCAAACCGTCGCAGCGGCGTTCGCCGATCCACAGTTCGCCCCGCGCCTGAAAATCCTCTGACAGCGCGCCGACCATCCAGGCAAAGAGGGTCGATTTGCCGCTGCCGGACGGCCCCATCAGGGTGACAATCTCCCCGCGGGGTACGCAAAAATTGACCTCGCGGAAAAGCGGTTCGATGGTGAGATCGTTGACCTTGAGCATTAACGTAATCCTTGACGGTAGCGGCCCGCGAGCCGGGATAACAGCGCAGCAAGACCGAATACGACGCCCGTGACCAGCAGTAATCCCAGGGCACGGTTAGCGAGAACCGGGATGCTGCCTCCGCTGCTGAGCGCGACGGTCTCGGTGGTCAGCGTGGCGAAACGCCCCGCGCCCAGCCACAGGGTCGGCATATATTGGGCCATGCTGACGGAAAAGCCGGTGGCAAAGGCCAGCAGCGCAGGACGCACCAGCAGGGGACATTTCAGCAGGCAGAAAATTTTTGCCCGCCGCCAGCCGAGCGTTCTGGCGGTAAGGATAAGCCGGGGATCGATCCGCCGCCAGGCGGGCTGCAGCACCAGCAGCATCCACGGTAGCACCCACAGCAGATGGCTCCAGAGGACGGCGATAAAGCCTCCGTCGAGACCCAGATGCAAAGCAATCGCGTATTGCCCGGTGACGAGCGGCAGTGCCGGAAGGGCGAGCGGTAGCCACACCCACGCCGCGCCGCGCTGCGGCCCCCATTCCAGCCAGAGAAAAATGACGATCAGGGCGATAAGGCTCGAAAGCAGACCGAAAGAGAGGCTGGTTCCCACTGGACCTACGTCGTCCCGCTGCGCCAGCATCAACAGCACGGCGGCGCAAAGGAGGCCGCATGCGGGCAAAAAGCCGCTGAATGCGCGTTCAGGCAGGACGAGATGCAACCTGCGGCGCGTCCCGCTCAGGTCCGGAATCGCGCGACGCCAGACCTTCCACAGGCCGTACCCCAGCGCGGCAAGCGCGGCCAGCAAAAGAAGGAGCACCAGGCACAGCAGCGTTCCTTTCACCTGCTGCTGCGCGTCGCCCTGGCTCAGCCACTGCCAGGCCAGCACGGCCAGCGTGGGCGGGTTGCCGGGCCCGAGAACGATCGCTACGTCCACAACCGACAGCGACCACGCCAGCACCGCCAGCATCACCGCCCCGAGGACGGGCGCGATCGCCGGAAGGATCAGCCAGCTGAGCGTCTGAAAACGCCCGTAGCCAAAGGTTTGCAGGACGATCTTCTGCTGCGCGAGCCCTTTTTCCGGCAGCACGGCGTAAATGGCCCACAGCACGAATGCGCTCTCTTTGACCGCGAGCGTCAGGCCCAGCCCTACGCCGTAGCGGTCAAACGGCGGCGAACAGACGGTACAAACCTGATAAAACAGTCCGCCCTCGGCAAACAGCAGTAGCGCGCTGGTGGCGAAGGCCACGTGGGGGATCGCCAGCAGCCACGGCAGGCGCGTGCTGAGGCGCCGCCAGCGGGTGCCGGGCCAGAAAAGAGCCACGAGGGAAAGGGCGATAAACAACGCCCCCAGCGTAGCGATAAGCGTTGAGACCAGCGTAGCAACGGCTGCCTGCGGCAGCTGAGGATCGTTTAGCAGCCGCTGCCAGTTCGTCACGGAAAAGGCCGGCGCGAACAGCACGGTGCCAGCGGGCAGGATCGGCAGATAAATCACCGTCATCGCCAGCCAGACAAGCCAGCCTAACGGGTGCCGTAACGACGCAGCCATTCCTGCTCCAGCGCGTTCACCCACGCGGACTGCGGCTCCGGGAGCACCTTCGGCAGCCCCTGAGGCGTGTGGGCCTGCAGCTGTTTCGCTTCACCTTCGGGCAGCGTTTTCGCATCCAGCACGCTCGGATCCCCCCAAATGGCCGGGTCGGCCTTGCGGATCTGCGCCTGCGGCGACAGCAGGAAATTGGCGACCATTTTCGCCCCCGCGCTCGCGCTGGCATTAGCCGGAATAGCGACAAAATGCACGTTGCCGAGCATCCCGTCCTGAAAACCAAAGCTGTAGCTGTCGGCAGGCAGTTCGCCGCTCGCCACTTTTTGCTGCGCATGCGCCGGGTTAAAGGTCAGCGACAGGTTCAGACTTCCGCTGGCAAGCAGGGCATCCATCCGGGCGGGTGAGGGAGGGAAGTCTTTTCCTTCACGCCACAGCAGCGGGTGCAGTTTATCGAGGTAGGCCCAGAGCGGCGCCGTAACCTGGGCAAACGTATCATCAGGCGCTTTTTGTAACGCCTCGGGATGCGCCGTAAGCGTCAGCAGCAGCTGCTCAAGAAAGGCCGTGCCGGTAAAATCCGGTGTGCGAGGATAGCTCACCTTGCCCGGGTGCTGCTGCGCGTACGCCAGCAGCGCCTGCGGATCCTCCGGCGGCATTGGCATGCTGGCTTTGCGGGCAATAAAAGTCAGCTGCGCGCCGCCCCACGGCGATTCCGCCCCGTCGGTTGGAATCGCAAAATCTTCCGTAACGGGTTTACGGGTATCGACATAGCGCCAGTTGGGCAGACTCTGCGCCCACCCGGTTTGCAGCAGGTTCGCCTCTTTTAGCGTGCGGAAGTTCTCGCCGTTCACCCACAGGAGGTCGACCGAGCCGTTGGTCTTACGCCCTGCGGCGGCTTCTGTCTGAATACGTTTGACCGCATCGGCGGCATCCGCCAGCGGGACGATTTTTAGGGTGATGGCATAGTGCGTTTGCATCTCACCGCTGACCCACTCAAGGTAGCGGTTAACCGCCGGATCGCCGCCCCAGGCGTTAAACCAGACGGTCTGGCCTTTGGCCTGCTGTTGAATAGCTTGCCAGCCGTCGGCGGCATAGAGGGGGGCTGCCAGCAGCAGACCGGTCAGAAACGTGCAAAAACGCACACGGCGCATAATGCCTCACTTTTTATCAGCAGGGAGATAGCGGGAAAACAGCCGGCGCGTAACCAGCGGTAATAACCCCAGTAGTGTAAAGGCGAATATCACGCCCGGCGACAAAATATCGCGCAGCGATGCCACTTTTCCCAGCTCCCGCCCGGCGTTCAGAAAGATAACCGTCGCGGGCAGCATGGCGAGCTGGCTGACCCACCAGTAGCGCCGGACCGTGATGCGGGTCAGCCCCATCAGTAAATTCACCAGGAAAAACGGGAACAGCGGCATCAGGCGCAGGGCAAAAAGATAGCCCGCGCCGTCGCGCGCCATGCCCGCATTTACCGTTGCCATCTGTCGGGCAAACCGCCGCTGCACCCAGTCGCGCAGCAGGTAACGGCTGGCGAGCATCGCCAGCGTGGCCCCGAGCGTGGAGGCAAACGAAACCAGCACGGTGCTTTCCCACAGCGTAAATAACGCCCCGCCCAGCAGAGTCAGAACCGCCGCGCCGGGTATCGAGAGAGCGGAAACCGCCACGTAAAGCGCAAAGAAGATCAGCGCGCTACGCAGCGGCGCGTGGTCGACATGGGAGAGTAGCGTCTGCTGGTGGGTTTTAATTCCTGCCAGAGAGAGCGTGTCAGGCGGCAGAATGACAAATGTCATAAGAAATGCGCCCAGAAGGGCGCACAGGAAAAGTGTTTTTCGTATGTTCACGCGCGATTACAGCTTGAATTTAGCCCATACCGGCGCGTGGTCCGACGGTTTTTCCATGCTGCGGATGTCGTAGTCGATCCCGGTTTCGATGCAGCGCTCCGCCAGCGGTGTACTCGCCAGCAGCAGATCGATACGCAGGCCGCGGTTGTCGTCAAAGCCCTTCGAGCGGTAGTCAAACCACGAGAAGCGGTCCTGCGTTTCCGGGTTGGCATTGCGGAAGGTATCCACCAGGCCCCAGCCCAGCAGGCGCTCCATCCACTCACGCTCTTCCGGCAGGAAAGAACATTTGCCGGTGCGCAGCCAGCGCTTGCGGTTCTCTTCGCCGATGCCGATATCCAGATCCGTCGGGCTGATGTTCATGTCGCCCATGATCAGCACCGGATTCTCTTTTTTCAGTTCGGTCGTCAGATAGTTCTGCAGATCCTGATAAAACTTCGCTTTGGCCGGGAATTTTGTCTCGTGATCGCGGCTCTCACCCTGCGGGAAATAGCCGTTAATGACCGTAATATTCCCGAGCGCGGAGGGCACTTCCGCCATGATGATGCGGCGCTGGGCTTCTTCACCGTCGCCGGGGAAGCCGCGGCGCACGGAAACCGGCGTGTCTTTGGTGAGCAGCGCGACGCCATAGTGACCTTTCTGACCGTGGTAAAAGACGTTGTAGCCGAGTTTCGCCACCTCTTCGAGGGGGAACATGTCGTCGTGAACCTTGGTCTCCTGCAGGCCGATCACATCTGGCTGATGTTGCTCAACAATGGCTTCTAGCTGATGAGGGCGGGCGCGCAGGCCGTTGATATTAAAAGAGACAAATTTCATAGTCGCTGCCAGTGCAAGGTGAATAGTGCATGGATGGTAGCAGAATTTGCGTCAACTGTTACCGGGTTCGACCAATAACTGCGACAGATATTGCCGGTGGTGCAATATTTGCACCATTCTGACGCGCTTCGCCCTCAAACAGGGCGTAAAGGGCCGATAAATTTCGCGAGCGATCACAATTCCAGAATTATATTTGGCCTGTGCATACTCTTTCTGATTTTCATGCGGCAAAGCGCCGCTTGTCGTAAAAATATTCACTTTTTATGCACTAACAGTGAATAACTCCATATTGTAACCTATTGATATTCTGTTACCTCACCCCGTTTATGCATTTTTATCGCTGGCTGGCACGAAGGCTGCAATCTACATTCACAGTGCAAACACTCAATTATTTAACATTCAAATAACTTTTTATTTACCGGATGAGGTCGCTATGTCTCTGTCAATTACGCGTGAAAATTTCGATGAATGGATGATGCCGGTTTACGCTCCGGCGGCTTTTATTCCGGTTCGCGGGGAAGGCTCACGCCTGTGGGATCAGCAGGGTAAAGAGTATATCGACTTTGCCGGGGGGATTGCGGTGAATGCGCTGGGTCATGCCCACCCGGCGCTGCGTCAGGCGCTGAATGACCAGGCGGCGAAGTTCTGGCATACCGGCAACGGCTTTACCAACGAGCCCGCACTGCGCCTGGCGAAAAAGCTGATTGACGCGACCTTCGCTGAAAAAGTCTTTTTCTGTAACTCCGGCGCGGAGGCCAACGAAGCGGCGCTGAAGCTGGCGCGCAAATATGCCCACGACAAGTTTGGGACGCACAAGAGCGGGATTGTGGCGTTTAAAAATGCTTTCCACGGGCGCACGCTCTTTACCGTGAGCGCGGGCGGCCAGCCTTCGTATTCGCAGGATTTCGCTCCGCTGCCGCCAGATATTCGCCACGGCATTTATAACGATCTTCAGTCCGCCAGCGAGCTGATTAACGACACCACCTGCGCGGTGATTGTCGAACCAATGCAGGGCGAGGGCGGCGTGCTTCCGGCGCAAAAGGCATTCCTGCAGGGGCTGCGCGAGCTGTGCGACCGTCACGACGCGGTCCTGATTTTCGACGAAGTGCAGACCGGCGTGGGCCGCACCGGCGAGCTGTATGCCTATATGCACTACGGCGTGACGCCGGACGTTCTCTCTACCGCCAAAGCGCTGGGCGGCGGCTTCCCGATTGGCGCGACGCTGACCACCGATAAATTCGCCAGCGTGATGACCGTGGGCACCCACGGCACTACCTACGGCGGCAACCCGCTGGCGACCGCCGTCGCCGGACAGGTTCTCGACATCATTAACACCCCTGAGGTGCTGAAGGGCGTTAAGCAGCGTCACGAGTGGTTCGTTGAGCGCCTGAACGCCATTAACGGCAAGCTTGGCCTGTTTAAAGAAATTCGCGGCCTGGGGCTGTTGATCGGCTGCGAGCTCACGGCTGAGTTTGCCGGAAAAGCGAAGCTTATTTCACAGGAAGCGGCAAAAGCGGGCGTGATGGTGCTGATTGCCGGTGCCAACGTGGTGCGTTTTGCCCCTGCGCTGATCGTCAGCGAGGAAGAGGTGCAAACCGGTCTGGACCGTTTTGCGCTGGCGTGTGAGAAGGTGAAATCCGGGGTGTCATCATGATGGTCATCCGTCCCGTTGAGCGCGGCGATATTGCCGGGCTCATGCAGCTTGCCGGTAAGACGGGAGGTGGGCTGACCTCGCTTCCTGCCGATGAAAAAACGCTGTCGGCGCGCATTGAGCGCGCCCTGCAAACCTGGCAGGGGACGTTGCCAAAAAGCGAACAGGGTTACGTGTTCGTGCTGGAAGACACCGAAACGGGGAGCGTGGCCGGGATCTGCGCCATTGAAGTGGCCGTCGGGCTTAACGACCCGTGGTACAACTACCGCGTCGGCACGATGGTTCACGCCTCGAAAGAGCTGAACGTCTATAACGCGCTGCCCACGCTGTTTCTCTGCAATGACCACACGGGCGCCAGCGAGCTCTGTACGCTGTTCCTCGACCCGGCGTGGCGCAAAGAGGGCAACGGCTATCTGCTCTCCAAATCGCGCTTTATGTTTATGGCCGCTTTCCGCGATCGCTTTAACGAAAAAGTGGTGGCAGAGATGCGCGGCGTGATCGACGACAAAGGCTACTCGCCCTTCTGGGAGAGCCTGGGCGAGCGCTTCTTCTCGATGGAGTTCAGCCGGGCGGACTATCTCTGCGGCACCGGCCAGAAAGCGTTTATCGCGGAGCTGATGCCTAAACATCCTATCTATACCCATTTCTTAACGCCGGAAGCGCAGGCGGTAATTGGCGAAGTGCATCCGCAAACCGCGCCTGCCCGCGCGGTGCTGGAGAAAGAGGGCTTCCGCTACCGTAACTATGTCGACATCTTTGACGGCGGGCCAACGCTTGAGTGCGATATCGACCGCGTGCGCGCCATCCGTAAAAGCCGCCTGGTTGAGGTATCCGAAGGCCAGCCCGCGCCGGGTGACTGGCCGGCATGCCTGGTGGCGAACGAAAATTATGCCAACTTCCGCGCCATGCTGGTGTGGAGCAACCCGAAATGTGAACGTCTGGTGCTGACAGCTGCAGAGCTGGATGCCCTGAAATGTAACGCCGGCGATACGGTTCGCCTGGTGCGTCTCTGCCCTGAGGAGAAAACAGCATGACATTATGGATTAACGGTGACTGGGTAACGGGCGAAGGCGAACAGCGCGTAAAAACCAATCCAGTTGGAAAAGAGGTGCTGTGGAAGGGAAATGACGCCAGCGCCGCGCAGGTCGAGCAGGCCTGCCGTTCCGCACGACACGCGTTTCCCGCGTGGGCAAAACGGCCATTCGCCGAGCGCCAGGCGCTTATTGAAAAATTTGCCGGACTGCTGGAGGCCAACAAGGCCGAGCTGACGCGCATCATCGCGTCCGAAACCAGCAAACCGCGATGGGAAGCGGCGACCGAAGTGACGGCGATGATCAATAAAATCGCTATTTCGATTAAGGCGTACCACACCCGCACCGGCGAGCAGCATACCGAGATGCCGGACGGCGCGGCCACGCTGCGCCACCGTCCGCACGGCGTGCTGGCGGTGTTTGGCCCGTATAACTTCCCTGGGCATCTGCCGAATGGTCACATTGTGCCCGCGCTGCTGGCGGGCAATACCGTCATCTTCAAACCGAGCGAGCTTACGCCGTTAACCGGCGAGGCGGTGGTGAAGCTATGGGAGCAGGCCGGGCTGCCGCCGGGCGTGCTGAACCTCGTGCAGGGCGGGAGGGAAACCGGCCAGGCGCTGAGCGCGCTGAGCGATATCGACGGCCTGCTGTTTACCGGCAGCGCCGGAACGGGCTATCAGCTGCACCGCCAGCTGGCGGGGCAGCCGGAGAAAATTCTGGCGCTGGAGATGGGCGGCAACAACCCGCTGATTGTCGAAGATCCTGATGATATCGACGCTGCGGTACACCTGACGATCCAGTCCGCCTTTATTACCGCCGGACAGCGCTGCACCTGCGCCCGCCGCCTGCTGGTGAAGCGGGGCGAGCAGGGAGATACCTTCCTGAAACGTCTGGTAGAGGTGAGCGCGCGGCTGGTGCCAGCCACGTGGGATGCCGACCCGCAGCCGTTTATCGGCGGGCTGATCTCCGAACAGGCCGCGCTGAACGTGCTCAACGCCTGGCAGGACCACGTTGCACGCGGGGCGAAAACCCTGCTGGAGCCGAAGCAGGTTCAGCCGGGTACCTCGCTGCTGACGCCGGGCATCGTTGAGATGAGCGGTGCGAGCAGCGTGCCGGATGAAGAGGTGTTTGGCCCGCTGCTGTGCGTCTGGCGTTACGACGATTTTGATGCGGCCATTGCGATGGCGAATAACACCCGCTACGGCCTGTCGAGCGGGCTGATATCGCCGCATCGCGAGAAGTTTGAACAACTGCTGCTGGAAGCGCGTGCCGGGATCGTGAACTGGAATAAACCGCTGACCGGGGCGGCGAGCACCGCGCCGTTCGGCGGCGTGGGCGCCTCGGGCAACCATCGCGCCAGCGCCTGGTATGCCGCCGATTACTGCGCGTGGCCGATGGCGAGTCTGGAAACCCCGGCTCTGACGCTGCCGGCGACGCTTAATTCGGGGCTCGATTTTACGAAGGGAGAAGGCCATGAAAGCGCGTGAAGTCAACTTTGACGGGCTGGTGGGGCTGACGCACCACTATGCCGGTCTCTCCTTTGGTAATGAAGCCTCGACGAAGCACCGCTTTCAGGTCTCCAACCCGAAGCTGGCGGCGAAGCAGGGGCTGCTAAAAATGAAGGCGCTGGCGGATGCCGGCTTCCCGCAGGCGGTGATCCCGCCGCAGGAACGCCCTAACGTGGCGGTGCTGCGCCAGCTAGGATTTAGCGGTACGGACGAGCAGGTCGTCGAAAAAGCGGGTACGCAGACGCCGCATTTGCTCTCTGCGGCAAGCTCTGCCTCTTCAATGTGGGTGGCAAACGCGGCCACCGTCGCGCCGTCAGCCGATACGCTGGATGGTAAAGTCCACCTGACGGTGGCGAACCTGAATAATAAGTTTCATCGCGCCACCGAAGCGGACACCACCGAGCGCGTGCTGCGCGCTATTTTCAAGCATGACGCCCATTTTGAGATCCATCAGGCCCTGCCGCAGGTGGCGATGTTTGGCGACGAAGGCGCGGCCAACCATAACCGGCTGGGTGGCGATTACGGCGATCCCGCCGTGCAGCTGTTTATCTACGGGCGGGAAGAGGGCGGCCACGCCGCGCCAACCCGTTATCCAGCGCGTCAGACGCTTGCGGCCAGCCAGGCGGTTGCGCGCCTGAACCAGGTCAATCCTTCCCAGGTAATTTTTGCCCAGCAGAACCCGCACGTGATCGACCAGGGCGTGTTCCATAACGACGTGATTGCCGTGTCCAACCGCCAGGTGCTGTTCTGCCATGAGCAGGCCTTTGCCCATCAGGATAAGCTGCTCGCCACGCTGCGCGAACGCGTGCCGGGCTTTATGCCGATCCAGGTGCCAACGCAGGCGGTCAGCGTGCAGGACGCGGTCGAAACCTATCTGTTCAACAGCCAGCTGCTGAGCCGCGATGACGGCAGCATGATGCTGGTGCTGCCGCAGGAGTCCCGGGATCATCGGGGCGTGTGGCGCTACCTCACCGAACTGGTGAAGGCCGATAACCCGATTGACGAGCTGCGCGTGTTTGACCTGCGCGAAAGCATGGCTAACGGCGGTGGTCCCGCCTGTCTGCGCCTGCGGGTCGTGTTAACGCCAAATGAAATACAGGCCGTTAACCCGGCAGTCATGATGAATGAGACGCTCTTTAACACCCTGAACGACTGGGTGGACCGCTACTATCGCGACCGGTTAACGCAGGCCGATCTGGTTGACCCGCAGCTGCTGCGCGAAGGGCGCGAGGCGCTGGACGCATTATCGTCAATCCTGCAGCTGGGCTCGGTTTACCCGTTCCAGCGCTAAAGGAGAGGATATGGAGAATTTACTGGCGCTGACCCTGGCCGATGAATCGCCGGACCAGAGTGAGGGGGAGGGCCCCTCATTCCGCTGGCGGTGGCTGGGGCGCGGGGTGCTTGAGCTGACGCCGAAGGCCAGCAGCGTGTTATCGCTGCTGCTTTCCACGGGGATCCACGGGAATGAAACTGCACCCGTTGAGATCGTCGATGGGCTGCTGCGCGCGCTGTATCGCGGCGAGATATCCCTTGCGTGCCGCGTGCTGGTGGTGCTTGGCAATCCGCCTGCGCTGGCGCAAAACAAACGGTATCTGGTCAGCGACATTAACCGCATGTTCGGCGGGCGCTGGTCGCAGTTTCCGCAGAGTGACGAAACGGCGCGTGCGCAGTGGCTGGAGAACGTCGTGACGACGTTTTTTGCCGCGGCGGGACCGGCGCGCTGGCATCTGGATCTGCATACGGCGATCCGCGCCTCTTACCATGTCAGATTCGGCGTTCTGCCGCAGCGCAATCAGCCGTGGGATGAAGCGTTTCTGAGCTGGCTGGGGGATGCCGGGCTGGAGGCGCTGGTGTTTCATCAGTCGCCGGGCGGGACCTTTACTCACTTCACTTGCGAACGGTTTGGCGCGCTGTCCTGTACGCTGGAGCTGGGAAAAGCGCTACCGTTCGGACAGAACGATCTCACGCGCTTTGCGCCAACGGAGCTCGCGCTTCGGGCGCTGCTCGGTGGGACGGCTACCGAGCACGCACATCAGCCCGTTGAGCGGTACCGGGTCGTACAGCAGATCACCCGCCGCAGCGAGGCTTTCAAGCTTCACATGGCCGCGCACACCCTGAACTTCACGCCGTTTCGCAAAGGGGCTCTGCTGGCGGAAGATGGCGAAGAGCGTTACGAGGTGCAGAAAACCACCGAATATGTGCTGTTCCCCAACCCCTCCGTAGCGTTTGGCCTGCGGGCCGGTCTGATGCTGGAAAAACTCACCTGAACCTTTCCCCTCTCACCATCCGGGAGGGGAAGTAAAAATGTTTTCTTAGCGATTAAAGCGCTCTGATTTCTTTTACGGAATATTCCTGGCGAATTGCTTTATTATTCACCGTCACTTCGTTATACTTCTGCTAAATAGCTTTAAAATCATTATATTGAATATTTCTTGTTGCAACTCTCCACGCTTTATCCTTATTTCCTCCACATTTGGCGAAAAAATGTTTTTTACACTTTCATTGTTTTACCGTTGCTCTGATTAATTGACGATAAACCCCGTAAAGTTAACCTCGTCAACACGGCATAGCGCCGAAGAATAACTGAAAGAAAGGAAATAAATTATGCGTAAGTTTACTGCACTGTTTGTTGCTTCTACCCTGGCTCTGGGCGCTACCAGCATGGCGTTCGCCGCAGATACCGCAACCACCACCGCCGCGCCAGCTGAAGGCAAAATGATGATGCATCATAAAGGCAAGCCGGGTATGCACCACGAGATGATGATGTTCAAAGATTTGAACCTGACGGACGCGCAGAAGCAGCAGATCCGCGACATCATGAAAAGCCAGCGTGACCAGATGAAGCGTCCTCCGCTGGAAGAGCGCCGCGCAATGCATGACATTATTGCCAGCGACAGCTTCGATAAGGCGAAAGCCGAAGCGCAGATCGACAAAATGGCCGAGCAGCACAAAGCCCGCATGCTGGCGCACATGGAAACCCAGAACAAGATCTACAACATTCTGACCCCTGAACAGAAAAAACAGTTTAATGCTAATTTTGAGAAGCGTCTGACAGAACGTCCGGCGATGGAAGGTAAAATGCCAGCACCAACCGAATAATCGGTTCACTCTCTTAAGACCGCCGGGATCCTGTCCACAAAAGCGAAATCGCTGTGGACAGGACCGGCGGTTTTTCTATTCTGCCCTCTTGCCTGCCGCCGCCAGCGCGGTATTCTCCTGTAGTCGCTTCAGAGAATGTCTGTAGAGTCATGGCGTTAGCATTTTTATTAACGTTCCGCTAAGGCCTGCCCGCTCTGCTGCCGATACTGTGTCTGTGAATACCTAACGATAACAAACAAGACTGCAGGGGTAGCGATATCCTTGCCCTGGCACGGGTTGTGCCATTCAGGAGTGGTGATGGAGTTCTTTGATATTCGTAAGATGCCGGTCAGCCTCTGGCGCAATGGTGCCGGCGAAACGCGAGAAATTTGCTGTATCCCTCCCGCGACGCGCGATTTTTTCTGGCGTGCCAGTATCGCGACCATCGCCAGCAACGGCGAATTCTCCTCGTTTCCCGGTGTCGACCGGGTCATTACCCTGCTGGAAGGCGGGGAGGTGACGCTGGATGCCGGTCAGGCGTTCTGCCATACCCTTAAACAGCATCAGCCTTACAGTTTTGCTGGCGATTTGCCGGTGAAGGCGCTGCTTTCCGATGGCAGGATGGCGATGGATTTCAACATCATGACCCGGCGCGATTGCTGTCAGGCGAAGGTGCGGGTTGCCGATCGTACTTTTACCACCTTTGGCTCGCGCGGGGGCGTGGTGTTTGTATTAAGCGGTGCGTGGCAGCTGGGTGATAAATTGCTGACGGCCGATCAGGGCGCCAGCTGGCAGGAGGGGACCCATACTCTGCGTCTGCTGGAGTCTCAGGGCACCCTGCTGTTCAGTGAAATTAATTGGCTGCCGGGTCACTGAGTGCGATGATCTCGAACTTGCCCGCTAATACGGGCTTGCAGAGGATTTTGTAGCCGTCGTGGTCGAATCCCGCGGGGGTGCGCAGCAGGGTTGCCGCGTCGCTTAAATCATCGACCGCCCCCAGCCAGAGCCAGTTATTGACGATGTGATACTGCGTCATGGTTTCACCCACTTCTTTTAGCGCAACGGCGCCGTCCCACGGCCAGCAGTTGACGCTGATCCCGGCCAGTCCCGCGAGGAGCCGGGCGTGATGCGCCTCAACGCTCTCTTTTCCGCAGCAGGCACCCGCGCAGCGCTTCAGAGCGGAGCGGAAACAGGCGCGGCCCCGCGTGGTGCCCTCTAGCCCTAAAAGGCTATAGCAAAGCTGCAGCTCGTCCGCGAGCGCCTGCAGAGACTGCAGGGCGGCACGCTTGTTTGCGAACAGCCCGAAGAGATTCGGGGCGTGGGAGAAATCGACCTCGCGGGCGTAGACGACCTGCGGCTTGCCGTCGGCGATCTGCAGGGAGCAGAGCTGGCGGTTGCGGCGCAGGCGCTTATTGAAGAGCGGCTGCTGCTCTTTTATCAGCCGGGCTTCCAGCAACAGCGCGCCCATTTCTCCCGCCGTCTGGAACCAGGTAATGCGTCGCGACTGGCGCAGCATGGCGGCCTCGTCCGGGGTGCGCAGGTGGGATAACACCCGGCTGCGAATGTTAACGCTTTTGCCGATGTAGAGCGGCAGGGTCTCGCTTTCACCGTGAAAGATGTACACGCCCGGCTGTTTGGGCAGCGCCTCAAGCCAGGGGCGAAGATGTTCGGGATATTCATAGATAGCCGCCGCTTCAAACTCAAGACGCGGGGCTGATTGACGCCTGCTCACATACTGCTCCATATACTGTTCAGGTATACAGTGTAGCAGGTGTGCTGTGGTTAAAAAAGAGCCGGGTAGCGGCTACGCCTCACCCGGCCATGACGTGCGGCCTGATGCCCTCACCCCAACCCTCTCCCACGGGAGAGGGCGCAAACACAAAAAACGGTAACCTGGGTTACCGTTTTGCTTTTATTTCCAGAAATCGTCAAACACCGTAATTGGCGTGTGGCGCTTGTGCTCGGTTTTCAGGTACCAGCCCTCGATAATTTTCGCGGTACCTTCATCCAGCGTTTTGCCTTCCAGATAATCATCAATGTTGTCATAGGTGACGCCAAGGGCCGCTTCATCCGGCAGGGAAGGGCGATCGTCTTCCAGATCCGCGGTTGGCGCTTTCTTGTACAGGTGCTCAGGGCAGCCCAGCGCGGCGAGCAGCTGCTTGCCCTGACGCTTGTTGAGACGGAAAATCGGGTTGATGTCGGTGCCGCCATCGCCGTATTTGGTGAAGAAACCGGTGATCGCTTCTGCCGCATGGTCGGTGCCTACCACAACGCCTTTGGTCATCCCGGCGATGCTGTACTGCGCTTTCATGCGCTCGCGCGCTTTCTCGTTGCCGCGCACAAAATCACTCAATTCAATGCCCGCTTCGCGCAGCGCCTGCTCGCTTGCCAGCACTGAGGCTTTGATATTGACGGTAAGCACGCGATCGGGCTGGATGAACGCGATGGCGTCCTGGCAATCCTGTTCGTCCGCCTGAACCCCGTAAGGCAGACGCACGGCGATAAACTGCAGCGCTTCGTCGCCCGTCTCTTCACGAAGCTCTGAAATCGCCATCTGGCAGAGTTTACCCGTCAGGGTAGAGTCCTGCCCGCCGCTGATGCCCAGCACCAGGGATTTCAGGAAAGCGTTCTTTTTTAAGTACGACTTTAAAAAATCCACGCTGCGGCGGATCTCTTCCTGTGCATCTATCGCAGGCTTAGCGCCCAGCGCCTGAATAATCTCTTGTTGCAGAGCCATCATGCCCTCCGTATGCAGAACATAAACAGAATGTGTTAACTGTTAAAACTAACCCTTTGGGCGGAAAACGACAAGGATCACAGTTTCGAGTGCGTTAATTTGCGGCGATTTAGCAGCTTATCGTTGTTTTATTAGAATTTTCCGAAATTCGTCTGGCGTAAATCACAAAGTTGAACAATAGTACTTTTTATCCCATGCTTAGATAACACGCTGATAAACAAGAGGACGGAATATGAACAAGAACGTAGCAGGAATTCTTAGCGCAGCGGCGGTACTGACGATGCTGGCAGGGTGTACGGCTTACGATCGCACCAAGGATCAGTTTACCCAGCCCGTGGTTAAAGACGTTAAAAAAGGGATGACACGTTCGCAGGTGGCTGCGATCGCCGGCAAGCCTTCTTCTGAAGTGACCATGATTCACGCGCGCGGTACGTGTCAGACTTATATCCTGGGTCAACGTGATGGTAAGGCAGAAACCTACTTCGTCGCGCTGGATGATACCGGACATGTGATTAACTCCGGCTATCAGACCTGTGCTGAATACGACACCGATCCGCAGGCACCTAAGGCGCAGTAACCCTGCTTGCCTGAAGATGTTAACAAACCGGCCTCTGGGCCGGTTTTTTTATTCATACGTTAATCTTATTTCTTTGCGCGAATTATTTGCCTGAAATGTGAAGGTAGTCAACAAGCCAGGTCAATGAGAGACAATTTAGGCCTATCCAGAATTATCTCCCCTCTGTACCATTGCGTATACTCACTTCAACGATAAACAACAGTACGCAAGCTACCTGTCTGCCGGGACAGCGAGTCGAGTGATAGCGCGACGGCAGGTAGTCATACAAGAGGGAAATTATGATGGAAAAGAAACATATCTACCTGTTCTGCTCAGCGGGCATGTCAACCTCGCTTCTGGTGTCAAAGATGCGCGCGCAGGCTGAAAAGTATGAAGTTCCTGTGGTGATTGAAGCGTTTCCGGAAACGCTGGCGGGCGAAAAAGGCCAGAAAGCCGATGTGGTGTTACTGGGGCCGCAAATTGCCTATATGTTGCCCGAAATTCAACGACTGCTACCGAATAAACCGGTCGAGGTGATCGACTCGGGGCTGTACGGCAAGATCGATGGTTTAGGTGTACTTAAAGCTGCTGTGGCAGCCATTAAAAAAGCTGCTAATTAATTTTTATTTTTCCCGTCAAAGAGTTATTTCACACACAATTACGCCGTAACATGCGTTACGGCATTTAAGGGTATTTTCCTATGAGTAAAGTCATCGCTTCACTTGAAAAGGTACTCCTTCCTTTTGCTGTTAAAATAGGAAAGCAGCCTCACGTTAATGCCATCAAAAACGGTTTTATTAAATTAATGCCGTTAACGCTGGCCGGGGCCATGTTCGTTTTAATTAACAACGTTTTTCTGAGCTTTGGTGAAGGTTCCTTCTTTTATTCATTAGGAATTCGGTTAGACGCTTCCACTATTGAAACCCTTAATGGTTTTAAAGCCATCGGCGGCAACGTATATAACGGTACGTTGGGTATTATGTCGCTGATGGCGCCTTTCTTTATTGGGATGGCGCTGGCTGAAGAGCGGAAAGTGGATCCGCTGGCCGCCGGATTATTATCCGTTGCCGCGTTTATGACCGTCACGCCTTACAGCGTGGGTGAAGCCTACGCCGTTGGCGCAAACTGGCTGGGCGGAGCCAACATCATCTCCGGTATTGTTATCGGCCTGGTGGTGGCAGAAATGTTCACCTTTATTATCCGTCGCAACTGGGTTATCCGCCTGCCGGATAGCGTGCCGGCCTCCGTTTCTCGTTCATTTTCCGCGTTGATCCCAGGCTTCATTATCCTCTCCATCATGGGGATTATCGCCTGGGCGCTCTCTCACTGGGGCACGAACTTCCACCAGATCATCATGGACTCTATCTCTACGCCGCTGGCGTCGATGGGTGGTGTGGTCGGTTGGGCGTATGTGATTTTCACCTCTCTGCTGTGGTTCTTCGGCGTGCATGGTTCACTGGCACTGGCCGCGCTGGACAGCGGAATTATGACCCCATGGGCACTGGAAAACGTTGCGCTTTACCAGCAGTACGGCTCCGTTGACGCGGCGCTGGCGGCAGGTAAAACCTTCCATGTGTGGGCGAAGCCGATGCTTGACTCCTATATCTTCCTGGGTGGTACCGGGGCGACCCTGGGTCTGATCATCGCGGTCTTTATTGTCTCTCGTCGCGCTGACTATCGTCAGGTGGCGAAACTGGCCCTGCCATCAGGCATCTTCCAGATTAACGAGCCGATTCTGTTCGGTCTGCCAATTATCATGAACCCGGTAATGTTTATCCCGTTCATCCTGGTGCAGCCGCTGCTGGCAGCGATCACCCTGACGGCTTACTACATGGGTATTATTCCACCGATCACCAACATTGCTCCGTGGACCATGCCGGCAGGTCTGGGTGCCTTCTTTAACACCAACGGTAGCGTCGCGGCCTTCCTGCTGGCGATATTCAACCTCGGGATTGCCACCCTGCTGTACATGCCGTTCGTGGCGATTGCGAACAAAGCTGCCACCATCATTGATGAAGAAGAGAGCGAAGAGGAAATTGCCCTCTCACTGAAATTCTAAGATTGACCGGCGCGGGGAAGCCCGCGCCAGCCACAAGGAGCTAAAACATGTTAGATTTGGATAGTATCGTCGCAGACGAAGCCGCAGAGAACGATCTCGAAGAAGTGGTGATGGGCCTCATTATCAACTCCGGGCAGGCGCGCAGCCTGGCGTATGCCGCACTGAAGCAGGCCAAGCAGGGCGATTTCGCCGCCGCGAAAACCATGATGGAGCAGTCCCGCACGGCACTGAACGAAGCGCACCTGGTGCAGACAAAGCTGATTGAAAGCGACCAGGGCGAAGGGAAGATGAAGGTCAGCCTGGTGCTGGTACACGCTCAGGATCACCTGATGACGTCCATGCTGGCGCGTGAGCTGGTGGCGGAGTTGATTGAGCTTCACGAGAAAATGCACTAGGTCGGATTGAGCAGCAGGAGGTCAGCACGATGGAAATCAAAACCGCATTTGAACAGCAACTGTTTAATGGCAAAAATTTTCACGTGGTTATCTACAACAAGACGGAGAGCGCCAGCGGTCTGCACCAGCATGACTACTATGAGTTCACGATTGTTCTGACCGGCCGCTACTACCAGGAGATCAACGGTAAGCGCGTCCTGCTGGAGCGAGGGGATTTTGTCTTCCTGCCGATGGGTTCCTATCACCAGAGCTTTTACGAATTTGGCGCGACCCGCATTCTGAACGTGGGCGTCAGCAGACGCTTCTTTGAGAAGCACTATCTGCCGCTGGTGCCGTTCTGCTTTGTGGCGTCCCAGGTATATCGTGTGAAAAACGAGTTCATGACCTGGATTGAAACGGTCATCGCCTCGCTTAACTTCCGCGACAATGAGTTTGATGAATTTATTGAAACGGTGACCTTCTACGTGATGAACCGGTTGCGGCATCACCGTGAAGAGCAGCAGGTGACGGATGATGTTCCACAGTGGCTGCGCAGCACCGTGGAACTGATGCACGATAAAGGCCAGTTCAGCGAAAATGCGCTGGAAAATATGGTATCCCTCTCGGGGAAATCCCAGGAATATCTGACCCGCGCGACGCAGCGTTATTATCGTAAAACGCCGGTGCAAATAATTAATGAAATCCGCATTAATTTTGCCAAAAAACAGCTGGAGATTACCAACTATTCTGTCACCGATATTGCCTATGAGTCAGGATATAGCAGTCCCAGCCTGTTTATTAAAACTTTTAAGAAGTTGACCTCATTCACACCGAACAGCTACCGGAAGAATTTAACGGTAATTAATTAACTTTCGGCGGATTACCCGCCATAAATATTGCTTTAATGGCTTGCCCAAATAGCGGGAAGAGTACGCTATACCTTGCAGGCGATTAACCTGATACGCTAAGGGAGATATTATGCAAAAGAAATTAAAAGTCGTAACCATTGGTGGCGGCAGCAGCTATACCCCGGAATTACTCGAAGGTTTTCTGAAACGTTATCATGAATTACCGGTCAGCGAATTATGGCTGGTGGACGTTGAGGGAGGTCAGGAGAAGCTGGATATTATTTTCGACCTGTGCAAGCGCATGGTTGAGAAAGCGGGCGTGCCGATGACCGTGCATAAATCCCTCGATCGTCGCCTGGCGCTGAAAGATGCGGATTTCGTTACCACTCAGCTGCGCGTCGGCCAGCTAAAAGCGCGCGAGCTGGACGAGCGTATTCCGCTGAGCCACGGCTACCTGGGGCAGGAGACCAACGGCGCGGGCGGCCTGTTCAAAGGCCTGCGTACCATTCCGGTGATTTTCGACATCGTCAAAGATGTGCAAGAGATCTGCCCGAACGCGTGGGTGATTAACTTCACTAACCCGGCCGGAATGGTGACCGAGGCGGTTTATCGTCATACCAATTTCAAACGCTTTATCGGCGTCTGTAATATCCCGATCGGCATGAAGATGTTTATCCGCGACGTGCTGGAGCTGACCGACAGTGACGATCTCTCAATCGATCTGTTCGGCCTGAACCACATGGTGTTCATTAAAGACGTCATCGTGAACGGTAAATCGCGCTTTGCCGAACTGCTCGACGGCGTGGCTTCCGGTCGCCTGACCGCGGCCTCCGTGAAAAACATCTTTGACCTGCCGTTCAGCGAAGGGCTGATCCGCTCGCTGAATCTGCTGCCGTGCTCATACCTGCTTTACTACTTCAAGCAGAAAGAGATGCTGGCTATCGAAATGGGCGAGTACTATAAGGGCGGCGCGCGTGCGCAAATCGTTCAGAAAGTTGAGAAGCAGCTGTTCGATTTATATAAAGATCCGAACCTGAACGTCAAACCGAAAGCGCTTGAGCAGCGCGGTGGGGCCTATTACTCCGATGCAGCGTGTGAAGTGATCAACGCCATCTACAACGACAAGCAGGCGGAGCACTATGTTAACGTGCCGCATCACGGCCATATCGACAATATCCCGGCGGACTGGGCCGTCGAGATGACCTGCATTCTGGGGCGCGAGGGGGCTAAACCGCATCCACGTATCACCCACTTCGACGACAAAGTTATGGGCCTGATCCACACCATCAAAGGCTTTGAAGTGGCAGCGAGCAACGCGGCGCTAAGCGGTGAACTCAATGACGTGCTTCTGGCGCTGAACCTCAGCCCGCTGGTGCATTCCGACCGCGATGCGGAGCAGTTGGCCAGCGAGATGATCCTGGCGCATGAAAAATGGTTGCCGAACTTTGCCGCCACGATTGAGAAGCTGAAGTTCAAACAACACTGAGAGGACGCACAATGGAAAACCTGCTGATCGTTAATGCTGATGACTTTGGCCTTTCGAAAGGCCAGAACTACGGCATTATTGAAGCCTGTCGCCGCGGGGTAGTGACCTCTACAACGGCACTGGTGAACGGTGAAGCGGTTGAACACGCGGCGCAGCTGAGCCGCGAGGTGCCAGAGCTGGGTGTCGGCATGCATTTTGTGCTGACGCTCGGGATGCCGCTTTCGCCTATGCCGGGCCTGACGCGTGACGGTCTGCTGGGCAAATGGATTTGGGAACTGGCGGAGCAGGACGCTCTGCCGCTCGAAGAGATTGCCCGTGAGCTGGACTGCCAGTACAACCGCTTTGTTGATCTTTTTGGCAAGGCGCCGTCGCACATCGACAGCCACCATCATGTGCACATGATCCCGGCGATTTTCCCGATTGTTGCGGCATTTGCCCAACGCAAAGGCGTGGCGATGCGCGTGGATCGTGAGGTGCAGGGCGTGCCGCACTGTGCCGTGACAACAACAGAGGGGTTCAGCAGTGCCTTTTACGGTGACGAGATCGACGAAGCGCTGTTCCTCAAGGTGCTGGATGATTCCGCCGCGCGGGGGGAACGGTCGCTGGAGGTCATGGCGCATCCCGCCTTTGTCGATAACACCGTGCGTAAGAGCGCCTACTGCTGGCCGCGCCTGGCGGAGCTGGATGTCCTGACGTCGCCGTCGCTGAAATACGCCATTGCCGAGCGTGGGTATCAGTTGGGGACGTTTGGGGATCTGTAAGAAGTGCCGGGTGGCGAGGTAAAAGCAAAACGGTAACCTGGGTTACCGTTTTTATTGTTTTCTCCCTCTCCCGTGGGAGAGGGGCGGGGTGAGGGCATCAGGCCGCACAACCGGGAATGGTTTTTACGCCGGAATCTGATCGATCTTACTGCTGCGCGACCAGACGCGGTGCGCGGCGAGCAAATCAAACAGCTTCGTCATAAACGCATCGTCAACGCTATCTCCCTCGACAATGCCGTCCTCACCCTGCTCGGCAACCTTCAGTTGCGCCTTAAACTGCCGTGCGTCGCCGGACAGCGCAATGGGCTTCAGGTGCTTATAGGCTTCCAGCAGATAATAGATGGCATCACCGTTGTTGAGCAGGCTGGCAATATCCCCGCACGGCACGATCACCGCATCGACGGTCAGCGATGGCGCACCGGCAAAGGTCGCCGCGACCGGCAGCACGGAGCCGTCATCAGCCGTCACTTCACCCATGCGGGAATAGAGCAGTTTGGCGTGTACGCCCTGCGTTTTTAGCGCCTGCATAATCCCCAGCACGTCGCTGGCGCGAGTTTTGTCGTTCAGCAGGATGGCGACTACGCGGCCCTTAATTGAACCACCCGGCACCGCATACAGGCTCAGCGATGGATCTTTCTTCACGCCGTTAACCTCTTTCGGTGGCGCAAGGTTACGCTGTTCGTCCGTTAGTGTGATACCAAGGTTATCCGCCACGCTCTGGGCAAGCTGAATATCAATGTGCGCCAGCTGATCGACCACGCGCTCGCGGATGTAGGTGCGCACCACTTTGCTCAGTTCGAAGCTAAAGCCGCCGATGATGTGCTGTTGCTCAATCGGCGTCTGGCTGTTCCAGAACAGGCGAGGGTGGGCGTAATACTCACCGAACGAGGGGCTGCGCTCGCGAATTTTGTTGCCGTCGATACGCTCCTGGTACGATTCGAATCCGCCGCGTTTCGGCCCCGGCGGGGTTTCTCGCGGCCAGTTGTCGTTGATGGAGTTCGGCTCATAGTTTGCCGGGTTGGTATCAATATCCTGACGGTGCATCCCGTCGCGCTGGAAGTTATGGTACGGGCAGGTTGGGCGGTTAATCGGGATCTCGTGGAAGTTCGGCCCGCCAAGACGGCTAATCTGCGTATCGGTATACGAGAACAGACGTCCCTGTAAGAGCGGATCGTTGGTGAAATCCAGTCCGGGGACGATGTGGCCCGGGTGGAACGCGGCCTGCTCGTTTTCGGCAAAGAAATTATCCGGGTTGCGGTTAAGCACCATTTTCCCCACCAGCTGAACGGGCACCAGCTCCTCAGGGATGAGTTTTGTCGGGTCAAGCAGGTCGAAATCGAACTTAAACTCGTCTTCTTCCGGGATCAGCTGTAAGCCCAGTTCATATTCCGGGAAGTCACCCGCTTCAATGGATTCCCACAGTTCGCGACGATGGAAGTCCGGATCGCGCCCGGTGAGCTTCTGCGCCTCGTCCCATACCAGCGAGGCTTTGCCCGCTACCGGCTTCCAGTGGAAGCGCACAAACGTGGCTTTTCCTTCCGCGTTGATCATGCGGAAGGTATGAATACCGAACCCTTCCATCGTGCGATAGCTGCGCGGGATCCCACGGTCGGACATCGCCCACATCACGTTGTGTAAGGTTTCAGGCTGCAGGGAGACATAGTCCCAGAAGGTATCGTGCGCACTTTGTCCCTGGGGTATGGCCCAGTGGGGCTCCGGTTTTACCGCATGGACAAAGTCAGGAAATTTATGCGCATCCTGAATGAAAAACACCGGGGTGTTATTGCCTACCAGATCGAAAATACCCTCTTCGGTATAAAACTTGGTGGCAAAGCCGCGGATATCACGCACCGTGTCTGCCGAACCTGCGCCACCCTGCACGGTGGAGAAACGCACAAAGACCGGCGTGATTTTATCCGGGTCGGAGAGGAAATCCGCTTTGGTGATCGCTTTCAGGCTTTTATAGGGCTGGAAGTAGCCGTGCGCCGCAGAACCGCGCGCGTGAACGATGCGTTCCGGAATTCGCTCATGGTCAAAATGGGTAATTTTTTCCCGCAGGATGAAATCTTCCAGCAGGGTCGGTCCGCGCGTGCCTGCGCGAAGGGAGTTTTGATCGTCAGCAATGCGCACGCCCTGATTGGTGGTGAGTGCAAAACCTTCACCGCCTTTACGGTGTGGCTCAAGCGATTTCAGCTTCTCGTTTCCGGTGTCCGGCGATTTCATGCTTCCCGGCGCGGTTGGTTGTTCGCCAGGGGCTGATGGGCCCGGCGAGGGGCGGTGAGAGCCGTCAGCAGGGGCGAGAGAGTCCATACCCGGTTGAGATTCTTCAGTGCCATGAATCGGTGATTGATGTGATTTATCTTTGTTCGACATTGCACGCTTCTCCTTTATCCATTGCTAAAAACCCTATTAAGGATAGAACAATGTCGTGAGATAGCTCGCTAACTAAGCGTTTTTCACATGACGTTATTAACGAAAGGAGCCATCTCACCCACTCGGAGCGCGACGTAAGGCAGCAGGATCGGCTATCATAGAATTTTCCTGCTTCAAGAATTTGCTTTAGTGAATCCGTCGCTTATGAAACCTCTTCGTCAACAAAACCGCCAGGTTATTAGCTATGTGCCCCGCGTTGAGCCCGCGCCGCCTGACCATGCATTGAAAGTGGATGGTTTTCGTGATGTCTGGCTGCTTCGCGGTAAATATGTGGCTTTTGTCCTGATGGGGGAACATTTCCGCCGGTCGCCGGCGTTTTCCGTGCCGGAGTCAGCCCAGCGATGGGCGACGCAAATCCGCCAGGATGAAGAGGTTGAAGAATAACAGCCATAAAAAAACCGCCATCAGGCGGTTTTTTTATTTCTATCGAGATTAACGGTGCGCCAGCTCGGCGTCGTCTTCACTTTCCAGAATGGTTTTGTCGGTCTGCTTCAGCCACTGGCTGGTCAGCGTACCGGCAGTCATGGAGCCACTCACGTTAAGCGCGGTACGGCCCATGTCGATCAGCGGTTCAACGGAGATCAGCAGGGCGACCAGCGTGACGGGCAGGCCCAGCGCGGGCAGCACAATCAGCGCGGCGAAGGTTGCACCGCCGCCGACACCTGCAACGCCGGCGGAGCTGATGGTAACAATCCCGACCAGCGTGGCGATCCAGACCGGATCCAGCGGGTTGATACCCACGGTTGGGGCAACCATCACCGCCAGCATCGCCGGGTAGAGACCCGCGCAGCCGTTCTGACCGATGGTAGCACCAAAGGAGGCAGAGAAGCTGGCGATAGATTCCGGCACGCCCAGACGACGGGTCTGCGCTTCAACGTTCAGCGGAATAGACGCTGCGCTGGAACGGCTGGTGAAGGCAAAGGTCAGTACCGGCCATACTTTGCGGAAGTATTTCAGCGGGCTGACGCCGTTCACGCCCAGCAGGATACCGTGCACCACGAACATAATGCCCAGGCCCAGATAAGAGGCGACTACGAAGCTGCCCAGCTTAATGATGTCCTGCAGGTTAGAGCCGGCTACCACTTTGGTCATCAGTGCCAGAACGCCGTATGGCGTCAGCTGCATGACCAGACGGACCAGCTTCATCACCCAGCTTTGCAGGGTATCAATCGCCGTCAGTACGCGTTCGCCTTTCGGCGCGTCGTCTTTCAGCAGCTTAAGCGCAGCCACGCCCAGGAATGCCGCGAAGATCACCACGCTGATGATAGAGGTTGGGCTTGCACCGGTCAGGTCAGCAAACGGGTTCTTCGGAATGAAGGAGAGGACCATCTGCGGAACCGTCAGATCAGCCACTTTACCCACGTAGTTGGTTTGAATTGCGGTCAGACGCGCCGTTTCAGCGGTACCCTGAACCAGACCTTCGGCCGTCAGGCCAAACAGGTTGGTAACCAGCACCCCCACCAGCGCGGCAATCAGCGTGGTAAAGAGCAGCGTACCAATGGTCAGAAAGCTGATTTTACCCAGCTGAGTGGCGTTGTGCAGACGGGCTACGGCGCTCAGAATAGAGGCGAACACCAGCGGCATAACGATCATCTGCAGCAGTTGGACGTAGCCGTTACCGACAATGTTGAACCACTGAATGGACTCTTTCAGTACCGGACTATCGGAGCCGTAGACGGCGTGTAAGGCCAGACCAAACGCCACACCCATGACCAGACCGACCAGTACTTTTTTCGCCAGGCTCCACTGTTTGTGGCGCGCCTGCGCGAGAAGCAATAGTAATACGACGAACACGACTATGTTCGCGATGAGTGGAAAATTCATCCCCGTTCTCCTGATTTATTATGTGGGATCGGTTTTTCCCGATCCTGTTGGCGGAAGGTTAGCAGAAGTGTGATGTGGCGCTTATATCCAAATGGAATGGTTTATGACAAATGGAATGATTTTGTTGGTTTACTGTTCAATCTGGTGATGAATAAAACGATTGAACTGAAATTGCAGCGAATTGATCATCTGGGAAGACCAGCGCACTGCACTGTTTTCGGGCAAGGTTTGCGGCATCCAGACGGCGTAGGCGAACAGCGCCATGCACAGCACGCGTTCAAGCTGATTCCCTTTCTGCGGCGCAAGGATCGGAAAACGGAAACGCCAGCGGCAGGGCCAAAGCAACGGCACGCCCGCGGGCGTCAGCATATCGGCGAGGATATGGCTTAAATAACCCAGCACCATGCCCTGAATGGCATCGCCCGGCACTATCCAGCTTTCAGGGACTTTTAAATAGAAAAGCGTGAGCAGGCCAAAAACGGCCAGCAGGCTATGGGTAAACCCGCGGTGGCCGAACGCGCGGGCGATGGGCTTCGACACCCACTTCAGGCGCTGTCCGAGGAAGGATTTGGGGTGGTCAATATCGGGCAGCAGACAGGTTAAAACGGCGGAAGGGACAATATGCCACCAGTCTCCCTGTGCAAGCACGGGAGTAAGTTCTGCGTTTTTGGCAAATACTGCGCACGCAATTGAAAAAAGCAGGTGGCCTTCCGCCGTCATGATAAAACCCACGAAACTGTCAATTTATACAGTATAGGGTTTTTATACAGTGGGCGAAAGAGGTGACGGTGTAACTGTTTGTCACAAACGCGCCTCAGCGCGCCAGCCAGCCGCCGTCGACGGCTAAGGTGTGACCATTCACGTAATCTGATGCGGGGGAGGCTAAAAAGACGACCGGCCCCTGAAGGTCATCCGGTACTCCCCACCGACCCGCCGGGATGCGGTCAAGGATCTCCGCGTTACGCTGTTCGTTATCGCGCAGCTGCTGCGTGTTGTTCGTCGCCATGTAGCCCGGCGCGATGGCATTCACGTTGATGCCATGTAGCGCCCACTCATTTGCCAGCAGGCGCGTGATCCCCAGTACGCCGCTTTTCGAGGCGGTATACGACGGCACGCGAATGCCGCCCTGAAAGGAGAGCATAGAGGCGATATTGATAATTTTGCCGCCCTGGCCCTGGGTGATAAATCGCTTAGCGACCGCCTGAGAGAGGAAAAAGAGCGACTTGAGATTCAGGTTCATAACGTCATCCCAGTCTTTTTCGCTGAATGTCAGAGCCTCCTCCCGGCGAATCGTCCCGGCATTGTTCACCAGAATATCAATTCGTCCCATCTCCGCCACGGCGGTGTCCACGACGTACTGAAGATTTTCCTGCTGGCTCAGATCGGCCCGAATAGCCACAAAACGTCTTCCCAGGGCGGTGACGGCGCTGGCCGTTTTCTCTGGAGCTTTGCGATTTACCCCAACGATATCGCAACCTGCCTGCGCCAGCGCAATAGCCATGCCTTGCCCCAGCCCGGTATCGCACCCGGTGATGAGGGCTACTTTGCCTGAAAGAGTAAAGGTGTCCAGTATCATACGCGCCTCAGAAGCTGGTTATCGTCGTGTTGACGTTAAAGATAGGAGGCAGAGATGAGAAAAGCAAACAAAATGAAACTGTGTTTTGTTTTTATCAGGCAGCATGACGCTGCCTGTAGGAGGGGCGCTATTCGCCGCGCAAGTGTTGTAGCGTCAGTTCAGCCAGCGAATTCAGCTTAACGTCGGCAAGAGCATACCGTGGATCGTGGCGGTTTTCTTCATCGGGCACCACAATGGAGCGCATACGCGCGGCTTTGGAGGCCACCATGCCGTTTACTGAATCTTCTAGCGCGACGCAGGTAAGCGGATCAAGACCCAGCTTCGCGGCGCAGTCCATATAGACTTGCGGATGCGGCTTGCTGTAGGGCAGTTTTTCCGCAGACGCCAGGGCGTCAAAACTGTCGCGCAGCTCAAACATGATCAGCACTTTTTCCAGCATATGCAGCGGTGAAGCGGAAGCCAGGCCAACCTTCAGCCCCTGAGATTTGCACAGCGCGACAGCCTCATGTACGCCCGGTAAAAGCGGCTTGTTCTCCTCCACCAGCGCGATGGCGCGGCTGATAATACGCGAGGTGACTTCGTCGCGATCGGGCCCAACCCACGGCTGTTGGGCGTACCACAGGTCAACGACCATATCAATACGCAGGCCCAGCGTGTCGGGAAGTTCATTACGGCGACTGATATCAACGCCCAGGCTGGCCATCACGTCCAGCTCGGCGCGATCCCACAACGGCTCGGAATCAATCAGTAATCCATCCATGTCAAAAATAGCGGCAAGTATCTGGCGCGGTGTCGACATCACAACGTCTCCTTATCCAGGTGTTCGACAGACGATAAGTGCTAAGCACAGTCTGCAATTTAGCATATTGCTTTTAAAGAGCGGGCGAAATTGATGTCCAGCAGGTAGACTTAGGCTCAAATCACGCGTCTTTATGAAGAGGAACTGATGACGTATCAACAAGCTGGACGCATTGCTGTCTTAAAACGTATTGCAGGCTGGGTGATTTTTATTCCCGCCGTCATTTCTACGCTGATCTCCGTGCTGAAGTTTATGTACGATCACAGCGAAAAACAGCCGGGCATTAATGCGGTAATGCTTGATTTTGCGCATGTCATGATTGAGATGGTGCGGTTTAATACCCCGTTCCTGAACGTCTTCTGGTTCAACTCGCCAACGCCGGACTTTCACCAGCAGCTGAATGTTGGGTTCTGGATTATCTATGCGCTGATTTTTATTGCGATGGCGCTGCAGGCATCGGGCGCACGAATGAGTCGCCAGACCCGTTTTTTACGCGAAGGGGTGGAAGATCAGCTTATCCTTGAGAAGGCGAAAGGTCCTGAAGGAATGAGCCGGGAGCAGATTGAATCCCGCATTGTGGTGCCTCGTCACACCATTTTCCTGCAAATTTTCCCGCTCTATATCCTGCCGGTTATCATCATCGTGGCGGGATATTTCTTCTTCTCACTGCTCGGTTTTCTGTAACGAATTAGGGTGGCGGCAAGACCACCCGTTTTGTCTTTAAGCCGCAAGCACGCGTTCAAGCGCGCGCTGGGCGTTGACCAGATGTTGCCCGCCAAAAAGAATGGCTCGGTTCATCAGCGTATAGAGCTGATACACGGGCTGGCGCTCAAGGAAGTCCGGCGGCAGGGGGGAGACAGACTGATAGCCATCGTATATTTGCGGCGGTTGTTCGGGATGCAGGGGCAACATGGCCAAATCGCACTCTCTGTCGCCCCAGTAGCAGGCCGGGTCGAAGATATACGGGCCGTTGGGGCCCAGCGCGCAGTTATCGGACCATAAATCACCGTGCAGCAAAGACGCCTGAGGCTGGTGGGAGGCCAGGCGCTGTTGCACATGCTCGACGATGGCATCAATGTTGCCAAATTCCAGCCCTTTCTCTGCGGCCAGCTCAAGCTGCCATCCGATGCGCTGCTCGGCAAAGAACGTCGACCAGCGGCGCTGCCAGGCATTGGGCTGCGGCGTGGTGGAAAGGTCGTTGTCAAAGTCGAGACCAAACTGGGGCTGGTCGCTCCACTGGTGCAGGCGCGCTAACTGTTGCCCGAGAATAAAGGCATTATGGGCGTCCAACGGGCGGGCAGGGAGATAGTCCATCACCAGAAAGCTGTAGTCCCGGTCACTGCCCACGGCCAGCACCTCAGGTACCGTCACCGTTTTACTACGGGACAACAGTTCAAGCTGATCGGCTTCAGCGGTAAAAATCGGGAGCAGCTCTCGCTCGTCGCATTTAACGAACAGATCGCGTCCTGCGTAGCGTAAATGCCACGCGGCGTGAATTTCCCCGCCCGGCAGCTCGTTACGCAGTTCAATTTCACCTTCACCCAATTGCTCATGTAAAAGATGACTGATAGCCTGCCACATGTTGACTCTCCCATGTTGTCTGCCAGATCATAAAGTTAGCGCATAACTGCGGTAAAAAAATACGAACTAACGCACACCTGAGCGGATTAATTTCATGCAGGGCACTTATTGTTCTTTTTTCTGCCAGCGTTCCCACGTCTCCACGGTGATGTCGGCAGGCTTGTCGGTCACGCTTTCCACCAGGCTGGCGGCCAGCGCATGCACCTCTTCTTCACTCAGGGCTGCGATCAGGCCAAACGCCAGGGTGCCTAAATCATGAATATGACCTTCGTCATCCGTTAGCGTGAGCAGGAAATTCGCCCGTGTAAAGGCATTGTTGAGCTCGTTAAGCTCGGTCAGCGATGCTTCATGAAGGCTGATGGTCACGACGTAGCGGGTGATATCACCACTGCTCATAATTCACCTCGTTGTTATCCTGAAAGTTTTTTTAGCATAGTCGATACGCCATATTTGGCGACTTCCACAGATATCCCCCTCCGCCAGGAGGGGGATATATCGGTTAGCTTCGTGACAGGTAATCGACGATTTTCTGCGTATCGGCAAGCGAACACAGGCGCGTTCCCTGATTGATGGTGGCGGCACTCCCCGCCGCGACGCCATAGCGCGTCATCTCCAGAAGTGATGCGCCCTGCGCCAGCTTCAGCGCCATCGCGCCGACCATACTGTCGCCTGCGCCGACGGTGCTCTGGCTCTTCATTGGGGGCGGAACAACCTGCACAAAGCCCGTCTTGTCGACGGCCAGCGCACCCTGAGGACCGAGAGAGACGACAACGCGGTGCGCTTTGCCGCTGCGAACCAGTTCTTCTGCGGCAGTACGCACGTCATCCGGCTGGCTAAGTTCGCGATTAACAAGCGCACTCAGCTCTTTCTGGTTAGGCTTAACGAGCTCAAGCTGTCCGGGTTCTAATGCCGCCTGCAGGGCTTCGCCTGAACTGTCGACAATGCAGCGAATGCCGCGCTGAAGTACGGCATCAACCAGTGCTGTCAGCTTTTCTGTTTTGACACCTGGCGGCAGGCTACCGCTGATGACCAGCAGCGAGCCGCTTTCAATGGTTAGCACCTTCTCTTCCAGCTGACGAAACTCATCGTCGCTCAGCCTGGCGCCTGGCATAACGAAACGATACTGCTCCCCGCTGGACTCAACGTGGACATGCAGGTTCTGCCGGGTCCAGTCTTTGGCGTCAACGGTATCCACGGCAACCTGTTCATCGGCCAGCAAGGCAACAAGATGCTCCCCCGTGGCACCACCGGCCGGAAAGATGGCAGTCGCTTTACCGCCGAGGTGGGTAATCGCGCGCGCAACGTTAATCCCGCCGCCGCCCGGCTCAAATACGGGTGCGCTACAGCGTAGTTTACCTTCCGGGTAAATCTGCGGCGTTATGGTCGCGGAGTCGAGGGAAGGGGAGAGCGTCAGCGTATAAATAGAAGCCATCATAACCTCCTTTTAGCATGGGTTCTTTTAAGCCTGGCACCGATCGACAGGAAGGCAATGTAAATAACAGTATGATTTTAAAAATGAATGCTGACATAAATGCGATGAGGGATATATAAAATAAAACGCGTTTTGAGATCGTTCTTATTCAAAAAATGAAATAAGAAAATATTGCTATGTTATTTGCGCCTTTTTATAATTTGTTACCTTTCTCTGGACGCCTTGTCATTGATCCTCAAGAAAGTTTCCGAGACCGTGGTGGTCTCTTTTTTTGTTGTACGGACTCCTTAAATAAAATGAAGCTTTTGAAGACAGTACCCGCAGCACTGATGCTGGCGGGTGGCGTTTTTGCATCACTGAATGCAGCCGCCGATGACACCGTTTTTACTGTCATGGACGATCCCTCCACTGCCAAAAAACCGTTTGAAGGTAACCTGAACGCCGGGTATCTCGCGCAATCGGGTAATACGAAAAGCTCTTCTCTGACGGCGGACAGCACCCTGACCTGGTACGGCAATACCACTGCATGGTCGCTGTGGGGGAATGCCAGCAACACGTCCGCTAACGATGAACGCTCATCCGAGAAATACGCGGTCGGTGGACGTAGCCGTTACAACATGACCGACTATGACTACATCTTTGGTCAGGCAAGTTGGTTAACCGACCGCTTTAACGGCTATCGCCAGCGCGATGTGTTCACCGCCGGTTATGGTCGTCAGTTCCTGAATGGTCCGGTACACAGCCTCCGTTTCGAATTCGGTCCTGGTGTCCGCTATGACGAGTACACCAATGGCGAAAATGAAACCCAGCCGCTGGGCTATGCTTCCGGCACGTATGCCTGGCAGATGACCGACAACACCAAATTTACGCAGGGTGTTTCTGTGTTTGGTGCCGAGGATACGACGCTGAACTCCGAAAGCGCTTTGAATGTGGCTATCAATGAACACTTCGGTTTGAAATTGGCCTATAACGTGACCTGGAACTCTTCACCGCCAGAAACGGCACCGGATCATACCGATCGCAGAACCACGATTTCGCTGGGCTATAAAATGTAATCATAGCGGGCCGATGAAAGTGTCGGCCCGTTTTCATTATTATGGTTAACCCGCGCCAATAAATTCTCATCACGCGCAACGGCATTTATTTTTATTTGTACTTAGCCCCAAATCATTGCCGCCCACCGAAATAACAGCATTGCACCGCAGATGGCAACCAGCACCAGCACCATTTTCCAGTGTTTTACGGCAAATCGTTTTGTTGGCATAACCTAATCCTTGTTCGTTGATACGCATAGTCTATCAAACGGGGCCAAAAGATGCGCCTTCCCGGGAGCGATCGAGTTATGCCAACAAGGGGTCGGCTCAGAACCAGTGGAATCGTTCGGCGAGGATCAACACTAAACCTGTTGCGGAAAGGATGTTCAAAATCACAACCGTTCTACTGGATACATTCATGGTATGCACCTGTTGATATAAAAGGCATGTTCAAGAGTAGCCCAGCATGTCTGAAATGCGAGCGCCGGAGAGATGCAATCTGCAAATTTACGCTACGTGCCAGCCCATCATTCTGGCTGCAGAGGGTGCAATCTCCTTGCTGATAGTGTTAACATTACGTCGCTTGCCGTAAATCCGCATTAATCTGAATTCGGCAGGTGCATGATGACGAACCAATTTGACGATTGTTGGTCAGATGGTGTCGTAATCTATTGTCAAATCACGATTATTTTCTTTGTATATGCTCTTATGTGTGGGGCATCACTGCAAATAAGGATATAAAATGCCTGTAATTACTCTTCCTGATGGCAGCCAACGCCATTTCGACCACGCTGTTAGCCCTATGGATGTCGCCCTGGACATCGGTCCTGGCCTCGCGAAAGCGACCATCGCCGGCCGTGTGAACGGTGAGCTGGTTGATGCGTCCGATCTGATTGAAAACGATGCGACGCTTGCAATCATCACCGCGAAAGACGAAGAAGGTCTGGAGATCATTCGTCACTCCTGCGCACACCTGTTGGGTCATGCTATCAAGCAGCTGTGGCCAAACACCAAAATGGCGATCGGTCCGGTTATCGACAACGGTTTCTACTACGACGTTGATCTTGACCACACCCTGACCCAGGAAGATATCGACGCGCTCGAAAAACGTATGCACGAGCTCGCCGAGACCAACTATGACGTCATCAAGAAGAAAGTCAGCTGGCACGAAGCGCGTGAAACCTTCGTCAAGCGTGGCGAGAGCTATAAAGTCTCTATTCTCGATGAAAACATTGCTCATGATGACAAGCCTGGCTTGTACCATCACGAAGAATACGTCGACATGTGCCGTGGACCGCACGTGCCGAACATGCGCTTCTGTCATCATTTCAAACTGATGAAGATCGCCGGCGCCTACTGGCGTGGTGACAGCAACAACAAGATGTTGCAGCGTATCTATGGTACCGCGTGGGCGGATAAGAAAGCCCTGAACGCGTACCTGCAGCGCCTGGAAGAGGCCGCGAAGCGTGACCACCGTAAAATCGGTAAGCAGCTTGACCTGTACCACATGCAGGAAGAAGCGCCGGGTATGGTGTTCTGGCATAACGATGGCTGGACTATCTTCCGTGAACTGGAAACGTTCGTACGTTCCAAGCTGAAAGAGTACCAGTATCAGGAAGTGAAAGGCCCGTTCATGATGGACCGTGTGCTGTGGGAAAAAACCGGCCACTGGGACAACTACAAAGATGCGATGTTCACCACCTCGTCCGAGAACCGTGAATACTGCATCAAGCCAATGAACTGCCCGGGCCACGTTCAAATCTTCAACCAGGGTCTGAAATCCTACCGCGACCTGCCGCTGCGTATGGCGGAGTTCGGTAGCTGCCACCGTAACGAGCCATCAGGTGCGCTGCACGGTCTGATGCGCGTGCGTGGCTTTACGCAGGATGATGCGCATATCTTCTGTACTGAAGATCAGGTCCGTGATGAAGTTAACGCCTGTATTCGTATGGTCTACGATATGTACAGCACCTTTGGCTTCGAGAAGATCGTGGTCAAACTCTCAACGCGTCCGGAAAAACGTATCGGTAGCGATGAGACCTGGGATCGCGCAGAAGCGGATCTCGCCGTAGCGCTGGAAGAGAACGGTATTCCGTTCGAATACCAGCTGGGCGAAGGCGCATTCTACGGTCCGAAAATTGAATTTACCCTGTATGACTGCCTCGATCGCGCATGGCAGTGCGGTACTGTACAGCTGGACTTCTCCCTGCCGCAGCGTTTAAGCGCCTCTTATGTTGGCGAAGACAACGAGCGTCAGGTACCGGTCATGATTCACCGTGCTATTCTCGGTTCTCTGGAGCGCTTCATCGGCATCCTGACCGAAGAGTTCGCGGGCTTCTTCCCAACCTGGCTTGCGCCAGTGCAGGTCGTGGTGATGAACATTACCGATTCTCAGGCAGATTACGTTAAAGAATTGACGCAGAAACTACAAAATGCGGGCATTCGCGTAAAAGCAGACTTGAGAAATGAGAAGATTGGCTTTAAAATCCGCGAGCACACTTTACGTCGTGTCCCGTATATGTTGGTCTGTGGTGATAAAGAGGTGGAAGCAGGCAAAGTTGCCGTTCGCACCCGCCGTGGTAAAGACCTGGGCAGCCTGGACGTAAGTGAAGTGATTGAGAAGCTGCAACAAGAGATTCGCAGCCGCAGTCTTCAACAACTGGAGGAATAAGGTATTAAAGGCGGAAAACGAGTTCAAACGGCACGTCCGAATCGTATCAATGGCGAGATTCGCGCCCAGGAAGTTCGCTTAACAGGTCTGGAAGGCGAGCAGCTGGGGATTGTGAGTCTGAGAGAAGCGATCGAAAAGGCTGAAGAAGCTGGAGTAGATTTAGTTGAAATCAGCCCTAACGCCGAACCGCCAGTTTGTCGTATCATGGACTACGGCAAGTTCCTTTATGAAAAGAGTAAGTCTTCTAAGGAACAGAAGAAGAAGCAAAAAGTTATCCAGGTTAAGGAAATCAAATTCCGTCCTGGTACCGACGATGGCGATTATCAGGTAAAACTCCGCAGCCTGATTCGCTTTCTGGAAGATGGCGATAAGGCCAAGATCACGCTGCGTTTCCGCGGTCGTGAGATGGCCCACCAACAGATTGGTATGGAAGTGCTTAACCGCGTCCGTGACGATCTGAGTGAACTGGCAGTAGTCGAATCCTTCCCTACGAAGATCGAAGGCCGCCAGATGATCATGGTGCTCGCTCCTAAGAAGAAACAGTAAGGCCTTCAAGCAGCAAAATCTGTGGAGCCTTCGGGTTTCATAGGTTTTGTTCGCCTATGTTTCGTTTATTTAACAATGCGAAGTGGAAGTTATTAAGATGCCAAAAATTAAGACCGTACGCGGTGCTGCTAAGCGCTTCAAAAAAACCGGTGGTGGTGGATTTAAGCGTAAGCACGCAAACCTGCGTCATATTCTGACCAAAAAATCTACTAAGCGTAAACGTCACCTGCGTCCAAAAGGCCTTGTTTCTAAAGGCGATCTGGGTCTGGTTATCGCGTGCCTGCCGTACGCATAAGCCGTTAACGTTTAATTTTTTACTAAGAATATAGATACAGGAGAGCACATATGGCTCGCGTAAAACGTGGTGTAATTGCACGTGCACGTCACAAGAAAATTTTGAAACAAGCTAAAGGCTACTACGGTGCGCGTTCACGCGTATACCGCGTTGCCTTCCAGGCTGTTATCAAAGCAGGTCAGTACGCTTACCGTGACCGTCGTCAGCGTAAGCGTCAGTTCCGTCAACTGTGGATTGCGCGTATCAACGCAGCAGCACGTCAGAACGGTATTTCTTACAGCAAATTCATCAACGGCCTGAAAAAAGCCTCTGTTGAAATCGACCGTAAGATCCTGGCTGACATCGCAGTATTCGACAAAGTAGCGTTCACCGCTCTGGTCGAAAAAGCGAAAGCAGCACTGGCATAAGCCAGTTGAGAGAGGGGGCCTGGCTCCCTCTTTTCATTTAACACCATCAGAAGATTGACATTTATCCGTGCAGGCTTTTCAATAAGGTCTTACCGGTTTTTACCCAACAAGGTAACGCAAGCATGAATGCTGCTATTTTCCGCTTCTTCTTTTACTTTAGCACCTGACTCCAGGAGGCTAGCGCGTGAAAGATGAAACGAAAAACAGCGCCAGATAAGCCTCCCGATGGAGGCTTTTTTTGTGCCTGAATTTGAGAGAATAACTCCACCAAATCGGTGTCTGCACCGACATAATGAGGAAAATCATGTCACATCTCGCAGAGCTGGTTGCCAGTGCAACAGCCGCCATTAATCAGGCCTCAGATGTTGCCGCGTTAGACAATGTCCGCGTCGAATATCTTGGGAAGAAAGGGCACCTGACCCTTCAAATGACAACCCTGCGTGAACTGCCGCCAGAAGAACGCCCGGCAGCGGGTGCGGTGATTAACGAAGCCAAAGAGCAGGTTCAGCAGGCGCTGAACGCGCGTAAGGCCGAGCTGGAGAGCGCGGTACTAAACGCGCGTCTTGCGGCAGAAACCATCGACGTTTCTCTGCCGGGTCGCCGTATTGAAAACGGTGGTCTGCATCCGGTTACCCGTACTATCGATCGTATTGAAAGTTTCTTCGGTGAGCTCGGCTTTACCGTGGCGACTGGCCCGGAAATCGAAGATGATTACCACAACTTCGACGCCCTGAACATTCCTGGCCATCATCCGGCACGCGCTGACCACGACACTTTCTGGTTTGACGCGACGCGTCTGCTGCGTACCCAGACCTCTGGCGTTCAGATCCGTACCATGAAGGATCAGGAACCACCAATCCGCATCATCGCGCCGGGCCGCGTGTATCGTAACGACTACGATCAGACCCACACCCCAATGTTCCACCAGATGGAAGGTCTGATTGTTGATAAAAACATTAGCTTCACCAACCTGAAGGGCACGCTGCACGATTTCCTGAACAACTTCTTTGAGGAAGATTTGCAGGTTCGTTTCCGTCCGTCCTACTTCCCGTTCACCGAACCGTCTGCGGAAGTTGACGTGATGGGTAAAAACGGCAAATGGCTGGAAGTGCTGGGCTGCGGCATGGTGCATCCAAACGTGCTGCGCAACGTGGGTATCGATCCGGAAGTATACTCCGGCTTTGCCTTCGGCATGGGCATGGAGCGTTTGACCATGCTGCGCTACGGCGTGACCGACTTACGTGCATTCTTCGAAAACGATCTGCGTTTCCTCAAACAGTTTAAATAAGGGCAGGACAGAACAATGAAATTCAGTGAACTGTGGTTACGCGAATGGGTTAACACCACGCTGGACAGCGAAGCGCTTTCCAACCAGATAACCATGGCGGGCCTGGAAGTTGACGGCGTTGAGCCGGTTTCCGGTGCCTTCAACGGCGTCGTGGTGGGTGAAGTAGTCGAGTGCGGCCAGCACCCTAACGCTGACAAACTGCGCGTGACAAAAGTGAACGTAGGCGGCGACCGTCTGCTGGACATCGTCTGCGGTGCGCCAAACTGCCGTCAGGGCCTGAAGGTGGCCGTGGCGACCGTCGGTGCCGTACTGCCGGGTGATTTCAAAATCAAAGCGGCCAAGCTGCGCGGTGAGCCGTCTGAAGGCATGCTGTGCTCTTTCTCCGAGCTGGGTATTTCCGACGACCACAACGGCATCATCGAGCTGCCGCTGGATGCGCCAGTGGGCACCGATATCCGTGAATACCTGAAGCTTGATGACAATACTATCGAAATCAGCGTCACGCCAAACCGTGCCGACTGCTTAGGTATCATCGGCGTGGCGCGCGACGTTGCCGTACTGAACCAGACCGAGCTCAACGCGCCGGAGATTGTGCCGGTTGAAGCGACCATCAGTGACGTGCTGCCGATTCAGGTTGACGCTGCTGATGCCTGCCCGCGCTACCTCGGTCGCGTGGTAAAAGGCATTAACGTTAAAGCGCCAACCCCGCTTTGGATGAAAGAGAAACTGCGCCGCTGCGGTATCCGCTCAATCGACGCCGTGGTTGACGTCACTAACTACGTTCTGCTGGAGCTGGGCCAGCCGATGCACGCGTTCGATAAAGATCGTATCGACGGCGGCATCGTTGTGCGCATGGCGAAAGAGGGGGAAACCCTGGTGCTGCTGGACGGCACAGAAGCCAAACTGAACGCCGACACCCTGGTGATAGCTGACCACAGCAAAGCGCTGGCGATGGGCGGTATCTTTGGTGGCGAACACTCTGGCGTCAACGACGAAACGCAAAACGTCCTGCTGGAATGTGCGTTCTTCAGCCCGCTCTCCATCACCGGCCGCGCGCGCCGTCACGGCCTGCACACCGATGCGTCTCACCGCTACGAGCGCGGCGTTGATCCGGCGCTGCAGTACAAAGCGATGGAGCGTGCAACCCGCCTGCTGATCGACATCTGCGGCGGCGAAGCGGGCCCGGTTATTGACGTCACCAACGAAGCGACTCTGCCGAAGCGTGCGACCATTACCCTGCGCCGCAGCAAGCTGGATCGCCTGATTGGTCACCACGTTGCCGACGCGCAGGTGACCGACATCCTGACGCGCCTGGGCTGCGAAGTGACCGAAGGTCAGGACGAGTGGCAGGCCGTTGCGCCGTCATGGCGTTTCGACATGGAAATTGAAGAAGATTTGGTGGAAGAAGTGGCCCGTGTTTACGGCTACAACAACATCCCTGACGAGCCTGTGCAGGCGGGTCTGGTGATGGGCACCCACCGTGAAGCCGACCTGTCCCTGAAGCGTGTGAAAACCATGCTGAACGACAAAGGCTACCAGGAAGTGATCACTTACAGCTTCGTTGATCCTAAGCTGCAGCAGCTGATCCACCCGGGTCAGGAAGCGCTGATCCTGCCAAGCCCAATCTCCAGCGAAATGTCCGCGATGCGTCTGTCCCTGTGGACGGGCCTGCTGGGGACTATCGTTTACAACCAGAACCGCCAGCAAAACCGCGTGCGCATTTTCGAAAGCGGTTTGCGCTTTGTGCCGGATAATCAGGCAAATTTAGGCATCCGTCAGGATCTCATGCTGGCTGGTGCCATCAGCGGTAACCGCTACGAAGAGCACTGGGACCTGGCAAAAGGTACGGTTGATTTCTACGATATGAAGGGCGATCTGGAAGCGATTCTGGATCTGACCGGTAAATTATCTGAAATTGAGTTCCGCGCGGAAGCGATTCCTGCGCTTCATCCGGGCCAGAGCGCGGCGATTTATTTAGACGGCAAACGCGTTGGTTTCATTGGCGTTGTCCACCCGGAGCTGGAGCGTAAGCTGGACCTGAACGGCCGTACCATCGTGTTCGAGCTGGAGTGGAGCCCGGTTGCAGACCGCGTCATTCCTCAGGCGCAGGACGTCTCCCGCTTCCCGGCGAACCGCCGTGATATCGCGGTTGTGGTCGCTGAAAACGTGCCCGCAGCAGATATTTTGGCCGAATGTAAGAAAGTTGGCGTAAATCAGGTAGTTGGCGTAAACTTATTTGACGTGTACCGCGGCAAGGGCGTAGCAGAAGGTTTCAAGAGCCTCGCTATCAGCCTTATCCTTCAGGATACCAGCCGTACACTCGAAGAAGAGGAGATTGCCGCTACCGTCGCCAAATGTGTAGAGGCATTAAAAGAGCGATTCCAGGCATCATTGAGGGATTGAACCTATGGCGCTTACAAAAGCTGAAATGTCAGAATATCTGTTTGATAAGCTTGGGCTTAGCAAACGGGATGCCAAAGAGCTGGTAGAGCTGTTTTTCGAAGAGATCCGTCGTGCTCTGGAAAATGGTGAGCAGGTAAAACTCTCCGGTTTTGGCAATTTTGATTTGCGAGACAAAAACCAACGTCCGGGCCGTAACCCGAAGACGGGGGAAGATATTCCCATTACAGCCCGCCGCGTGGTGACCTTCAGACCCGGCCAGAAGTTAAAGAGCCGCGTCGAAAACGCAACGCCTAAAGCAGAGTAATATGAACTAACCAAAAAGGCCGCCCACGCGGCCTTTTTTCTTTGCGCTCTCCGGCAAACACGCCGTAAAATCAATTACATCACTCGCTAACAAACCGTACACATGCTTGATTATGCTCATCGCCAGCACCGTTCCGATCGGCGTCGCCTGCTTCTGCTGGTGCTGCTGCTTATTCTTGCCGCGGGTATTAGCCTCTGCGCAGGCGACAGCTGGATCGGGCCTGAAAGCTGGCTGGGGCCTGACGGGCAGCTCTTCGTCTGGCAAATTCGCCTGCCGCGCACCGTCGCGGTGATCCTGGTCGGCGCCGCGCTGGCGCTGTCTGGCACCATTATGCAGGCGCTGTTCGAAAACCCGCTGGCGGAGCCCGGCCTGCTGGGGGTGTCGAACGGTGCAGGCGTCGGGCTGATTGCGGCGGTGATGCTGGGCGGGGGAGGACTCTCCGGCTGGAGCATTAGCCTGAGCGCCATTCTCGGCGCACTGCTGATCACAGTCATTCTTCTTCGCTTCGCCAGACGTCACCTGTCGACCAGCCGGCTGCTGCTTGCCGGCGTCGCGCTGGGGATCATCTGTAGCGCGCTGATGACCTGGGCGGTCTACTTCTCGACCTCCTTTGACCTGCGTCAGCTCATGTACTGGATGATGGGCGGCTTTGGCGGCGTTGACTGGCACCAGGGCTGGCTAATGGCGCTGCTGGTACCGGTCATCGCGGGGGCTGCGCTGCAGGCCCAGCCGCTGAATCGGCTCGCGCTGGGGGAAATCTCTGCCCGCCAGCTCGGCATGCCGATTGGTTTCTGGCGTAACGTACTGGTCATTGCCATTGGCTGGCTGGTAGGCGTGAGCGTGGCCCTGGCGGGGGCGATTGGCTTTATTGGGCTGGTCATTCCGCACATGCTGCGTCTTTGCGGCTTCACGGATCATCGAACCTTGCTTCCGGCCTCGGCGGTTGCCGGGGCTGCCACGCTGCTGGTGGCCGACATCATCGCCCGTCTCGCCCTGACGGCCGCAGAATTGCCTGTTGGCGTGGTAACCGCAACGCTGGGCGCGCCAGTCTTTATCTGGCTACTATTAAAAGCTGGACGTTAAATCGACAACCTGAGGAAATGCTATGCAGTCAGATATCCTGAATACCGAAGTGACCACCATTGATGGGGATAACACCACGCTGGAAAGCTACAAAGGCAAGGTGTTGCTCATCGTCAACGTGGCATCGAAATGCGGCCTGACGCCGCAGTACGAGCAGCTGGAGAATATTCAGAAGGCCTGGGAGAAAGACGGTTTTACCGTGCTGGGCTTCCCGTGCAACCAGTTCCTGGGCCAGGAGCCGGGCAGCGAAGAAGAGATCAAAACCTTCTGCAGCACCACTTATGGCGTGACGTTCCCGATGTTCAGCAAAATTGACGTCAACGGTGAAGAGCGCCATCCGCTGTATGCGAAACTGATTGCCGCCGCGCCGAAGGCCGTTGCGCCGGAAGAGAGCGGTTTTTACGAGCGCATGGCCAGCAAAGGCCGCGCGCCGCTCTATCCGGACGATATTCTGTGGAACTTCGAAAAATTCCTGATTGGTCGTGACGGCCAGGTCGTTCAGCGTTTTTCGCCGGATATGACGCCTGAGGACCCGATCGTCATGGAATCTATTAAGCTGGCGCTGGCGAAATAATGTCGCTGCTGATGCAGCTCACGGACGTCGCCGAGAAGGGGCGTCTGGAGCCGGTAACCTGCGACATCAATTCGGGTGAAATCCTGCATCTCGTCGGGCCAAACGGCGCGGGTAAAAGTACGCTGCTGGCGCGGATGGCGGGGCTGACCACCGGGCCAGGGCAGATTACGCTGCTGGAACATGCTTTGGTCGACTGGTCACCCGCCTCGCTGGCCCACCGGCGCAGCTACCTGGTGCAGCAGCAGGTACCGCCTTTTGCGATGCCGGTCTGGCATTATCTGATGCTGCATCTGCACGACAAACAGCATACGGCACTGCTGGAGGAAGTGGCTGCAGCGTTAGGGCTGGAAGATAAACTGTCCCGGCATGCCAGCCAGCTTTCCGGGGGGGAATGGCAGCGGGTGCGTCTGGCGGCGGTCATTCTGCAGATCCATCCCGCGGGCAATCCTCACGGGAGGATGCTGCTGCTGGATGAACCGATGAGCGGTCTGGATGTTGCCCAGCAGGCGGCGCTGGATAGCCTGCTAAGCGCTCTGAGCAGAAAAGGTATCGCCGTAGTGATGAGCAGCCACGATCTTAACCATACGTTACGTCACGCCCATCGCGTGTGGCTCCTGTCGCGCGGCAGGATGATCGCCAGCGGTACGCGGGATAGGGTCCTTACGCCGCCAAATCTTGCCCGCGCCTACAACATGTCGTTCCGCAGGCTGGATATAGAGGGACATAAGATGCTGATTTCTACCGGGCAGGAGTAACCGTTTCTTGCCTGTGAACACAATTGCACGCTAAATTACCAAAAGAACAATAAAAGCAGAGGATTCGTCTGAAAATGCGATTCTGGTTTCTCTTTGTGGCGGCACTCTTTCTTGCGGGATGCAGCAGCCATCGTGCACCGCCGCCTAATCCGCGGCTATCGGATTCTATCACCGTTATTGCCAGCCTTAACGATCAGCTGAGCAACTGGCGCGGCACGCCTTATCGCTACGGCGGCATGAGCCGCGGTGGGGTGGACTGCTCTGGCTTTGTCCTGATGACGTTTCGTGACAAGTTTGATTTACAGCTTCCGCGAGACACGCGCAAGCAGGCGGAAATAGGCACTGAAATTGATAAAGACGATCTCCTTCCCGGTGACCTGGTCTTTTTCAAAACCGGATCGGGAGAAAGCGGCCTGCATGTTGGAATATATGATACAGACAATCAGTTTATTCATGCCTCTACCAGCCGCGGCGTGATGCGCTCTTCTCTCGATAACGTGTACTGGCGTAAAAATTTCTGGCAGGCGCGACGTATTTAGACTGCCCGAACACGTTTCTTATGTCGGCATGGTAACTATTAAACCATGCCGTTTTTCTCAAATAAGCTGATTAAAGTTAAATTTACCTAAATTAGCAACATCCTTATGTGTCTGTTTTATCTAAAACTGGCTATTATTCAGTAACCAGGATAAGATTATTTTAGATTCAGGGATAAATCTGAAAATTAATACGGAACTAATGAAATTAAACTTATTAAAATCAAGACAGTGGAATTGTGTCAGCAATTGCTCCAGGATGTCCTCTCTCATCTTTAATGCGGGGCGAGTGCAATGATTATTACGCTAGATAATGCTTACCAGTCTGAACTGATGCTTCTGCCTGCCCGTAATAGCGCAGGTGAGCTAAAAGGTTTAGAAATACTGGTTAACTTTACTGGCGTCGGCACCGATGTGAGGATCCCCACTGAGCTCGTTATCCCTCGGCTTTCAGCGGCAGAGGAGTTAGCGCTGTTTAACGAAAAACTGCAATTGCTTGATACCTGTAAACTGTTTTTTATTCAGCATCAGTTAATTGCATGGATCAATATTACACCAGCAATTGTTGAGTTTTTATTAAGTAATGGGAATGCTGTTTCAATTCTTGAGCGTTATCCGTTTCTTGAGTTTACTGTTAATGAGAACTATCCAGGTTTAAATAACGGAAAGGACGATCTGCAGCTGGCAAGAATGGCGATCCATTTTCCGCTGGTGCTGGCAAACTTTGGTGCTGGTGCTGCATCGCTCAAGGCCGTCTATGATGGATTATTTAAACGGGTTATTCTTGATAAAGGATTCATCCAGCAGCGTGCTTCTGAGCTTTCTTTTGAGCCTTTTATGCGCGCGATCCTCTGGCAAATAACGCCGCACTGCCAGTCGGTGATCGTCTCCGGCATTGACGACCACGGTTTGCTGCAGCGCGTTCTGTCCTTCAATTTTGGTGCCATGCAGGGTGCGCTCTGGCCAGCCGTCTCGGCGGAGCACGTCACGACGCTCGTTCAGCAGCGATAACCCTGCCTTTCGCCCGTGTTTAAGTCCGGGTAAACCCTCTACACTAAAGGCAGGAGGACTTATGACCCTGTCTTTTACTGCTCACTGGCATGACGAGTTGCCTGGCTTTTACACCGCACTCAAACCAACACTGTTACATAATTCACGTCTTATCTGGCATAACGATCGGCTGGCCGATGAGCTGGCCATTCCGCCCGATCTGTTTCAGCGTTCAGGCAGTGCTGGCGTCTGGGGAGGTGAAACGCTTCTCCCCGGTATGCAGCCTCTGGCTCAGGTCTATAGCGGACACCAGTTTGGCGTCTGGGCGGGGCAGCTGGGTGACGGCAGGGGGATCCTGCTCGGCGAACAACGGCTTCCCAACGGGGAGACGGTTGACTGGCATCTGAAAGGCGCAGGTCTTACCCCTTACTCACGAATGGGCGACGGGCGCGCGGTATTGCGGTCAACGATACGCGAAAGTCTGGCATCCGAAGCGATGCATGCGCTGGGGATTCCCACCACCCGCGCGCTGTCGATCGTCACCAGCGACACGGCGGTGACGCGCGAAACGGTGGAAAAGGGGGCGATGCTGATGCGCATAGCGCAAAGCCATCTCCGCTTTGGTCATTTTGAGCACTTTTACTATCGCCGCGAGCCGGACAAGGTTCGCCAGCTCGCGGACTTCGCCATTCGCCACCACTGGGCGCATCTGCAGGATGAGGCGGATAAATACGTTCTCTGGTTCCGGGACGTGGTTGCCCGTACCGCCACGATGATTGCGCGCTGGCAAACGGTAGGCTTTGCTCACGGGGTCATGAATACGGACAACATGTCGATTCTCGGCCTGACCTTTGATTACGGTCCGTTTGGTTTCCTGGACGATTATCAGCCGGGGTATATCTGCAACCATTCCGACTATCAGGGGCGTTACAGCTTTGATAATCAGCCGGCGGTTGGGCTGTGGAACCTCCAGCGGCTTGCACAAACCTTATCGCCGTTTATCGACGTTGATGCCCTGAACGATGCGCTCGACAGCTATCAGGACCTTTTGCTGCGGGAATACGGCACGCTGATGCGTAACAAGCTGGGGCTGATGACCCAGGAGAAGGGCGACAACGACATCCTCAACGGCCTGTTTGCCCTGATGGCGCGTGAGGGAAGCGATTACACCCGCACCTTCCGAATGCTGGGCCAGACGGAGCAGCACAGCGCCGCCTCGCCGCTGCGCGACGAGTTTATTGACCGTCAGGCGTTTGACGACTGGTTTGCACAGTACCGCACGCGGCTGCAGCAGGAGCAGGTAGACGACGCTACCCGTCAGGCGCAGATGAACGCAGCGAACCCCGCGATGGTATTACGCAACTGGCTGGCGCAGCGGGCGATTGAGCAGGCAGAGCAGGGTGAGTACGACGAGTTACACCGGCTGCATCTGGCGTTGCGCACGCCGTTTGCCGACCGGGATGATGACTACGTCAGCCGCCCGCCCGACTGGGGCAAGCGGCTGGAGGTCAGCTGCTCAAGCTAGCGATTTTAGCCGGGCGGCGACGTTGCCTTACCCGGCCTGTTCATCACTGAGCAACCCAGCCGCCATCCATATTCCACGCAGCGCCGCGAACGTTCACGGCGCCGTCGCTGCACAAAAACAGCGCCAGCTCGCCCAGCTGTTCCGGGGTAACAAACTCCCCTGAAGGCTGTTTCTCCGCCAGAAGCTGTTCGCGAGCCTGCTCCGGCGGTACGCCGTCCGCGATACGTTTGTCGATTTGCTGCTGCACCAGCGGGGTCAGTACCCAGCCGGGGCAAATCGTATTGGCGGTAATACCCGTGCGGGCGGTTTCCAGCGCCAGGGATTTGGTAAAGCCCACCACGCCGTGCTTGGCCGCAACGTAGGCCGATTTCTCTTTCGACGCGACCAGCCCGTGAACGGAGGCGATATTGATGACGCGCCCCCAGTTTTTATCCCGCATGGTCGGCAGCGCCAGCCGGCTGGTGTGAAACACCGCGGAAAGATTAATGGCGATAATGTCGTTCCATTTCTCTACCGGGAAGGCGTCAACCGGAGCCACGTGCTGGATCCCGGCGTTGTTCACAAGAATGTCCACGCCGCCAAACTGCGATTCGGCGTAGCGCATCATGGCCTCAATCTGCAATACGTCCCGCAGATCCGCATCGTGATAGCCCGGCTTTTTGCCCAGTTGCGCAATCTCTTCCCGTGCCGATGCGCTGTCGCCGAAGCCGTTGAGGATCAGCTGCGCGCCCGCCTTCGCCAGCACGCAGGCGATCCCCAGACCAATGCCGCTGGTTGAGCCGGTGACCAGGGCGGTTTTACCGTTCAGATTCATTTTTCTCTCCTTACACAATGCCGGTCAGATAGAACACGGCAATGACAAAAAGTACTGCCAGACTTTTAATGATGGTGATAGCGAAAATGCCGCCGTAGGCCTGGCGATGGCTCAGGCCGGTGATAGCCAGCAGAGTAATCACCGCCCCGTTATGGGGAAGGGTATCCATCCCGCCGCTCGCCATCGAGGCCACGCGGTGCAGCACCTCAAGCGGGATATTGGCCGCATGGGCGGCGGCGACAAACGAGTCGGACATGGCGGCAAGGGCAATACTCATACCGCCGGACGCCGAACCGGTGATCCCCGCGAGCACGGTCACGCTGATGGCCTCATTCAGCAGCGGATTCGGAATGGCCGCCAGCGCTTTGGATAACACCAGGAACCCAGGCAGCGCCGCGATAACCGCGCCGAAACCGTATTCCGAGGCGGTATTCATCGCCGCCAGAATGGCTCCGCTCACCGCCGTTCGGCTGCCTTCAGCCAGACGCCCCCGGATATTGCGAAAGCCAAAAATCAGCACCAGCACGATACCGGCGATCAGCGCCGCCTCCACGGCCCAGATGGCGGTGATCTTGCCCACCTCGGTCACAATCGGTTTCGCCAGGCCGGGCAGGGTAAGCTCGTGACTCACGCCGTACCAGCCGGGGATCCAGCGGGTAAACAGCAGGTTCAGTATGCCCACCACCAGCAGCGGGGAGATAGCAATCAGCGGATGCGGGAGATTAATGTTATCCGGCGTCTCGGGTTCATTTTTCAGATCCGTGCCGTAACCCTCGTTGTTGCTGAGCGCCTTCCGGCGCTGGCGCTCCAGCCAGAGCAGGCCAAAGACGATAATAAACAGAGAGCCGATAAGCCCCAGCCACGGGGCCGCCCAGGCGTTCGTGCCGAAGAAGCTGGTGGGGATGATATTCTGGATCTGCGGCGTGCCGGGCAGGGCGTCCATGGTAAACGAGAATGCCCCCAGCGCCACGGTGGCCGGGATCAGCCGTTTAGGGATACCGCTCTGGCGAAACAGCTCGGCGGCAAACGGGTACACCGCAAACGCCACCACGAACAGCGAAACGCCGCCGTAGGTTAACAGCGCGCACACCAGGACAATCACCGGGATAGCGTGTCGACGCCCGAGGATCTGGATTGCGGCGGCGACGATGGAGCGTGAGAAGCCGGAAAGCTCAATCAGCTTGCCAAACACTGCACCCAGCAGGAACACCGGGAAGTAGAGCTTGACGAAGCCCACCATCTTTTCCATAAACAGGCCGGTAAACGTCGGGCCGACGGCACCCGGATCGGTCAGCAGCACGGCACCGAGCGCCGCGATCGGCGCAAACAAAATAACGCTGTATCCGCGGTAGGCCGCCAGCATCAGCAGTGCCAGCGCCGCCAGGGCTATTAACACACTCATTATGACTCCTCACTTTACTTATTATTCGGGTACCAACGAGAGGTTTAACGCTCGACGGTCAGGGCAATGCCTTGTCCGCCGCCTACGCACAGGGTGACGAGCCCTTTTTTGACGTCACGGCGCTGCATTTCGTACAGCAGGGTCACGAGGATTCGGCAGCCGGAAGCACCAATCGGATGGCCCAGGGCGATGGCACCGCCGTTAACGTTGACCTTGTGCTCATCCCAGCCGAGCTGCTGGCCCACCGCCAGCGCCTGGGCGGCAAAGGCTTCATTGGCTTCAATGAGGTCCACCTCGTCGAGTGTCCAGCCCGCCCGCGCCAGCGCCGTCCGGCAGGCGCTGACCGGGCCCATGCCCATTACTGACGGGTCAACGCCCGTCACGGCGTAACTCACGATGCGGCCAAGGACAGGCAATCCGCTCTCCCGCGCCTTTTCCTCGCTCATCAGCAGCACCGCGGCGGCACCGTCGTTGAGCGTGGAGGCATTCCCCGCCGTGACGGTGCCTTCCTCGTGCAAAAAGGCGGGACGCAACTGCGCAAGCTGCTCTGCGGTAGTGCCTGGTCGGGGCTGTTCGTCACGATCAATAACCAGCGGCGGCTTTTTACCCTGTTTCACCGTCACCGGCGCTATCTCGGCGTCAAGCCGGCCGGACTCAATGGCGGACGCCGCTTTTTGCTGCGAGCGGGCGGCGAAGGCGTCCTGCTGCTCGCGGGAAATGTCATACTCGCGGGCGACGTTTTCAGCGGTGATCCCCATGTGGTAATCGTTGAATGCGTCCCACAGGCCGTCGGTAATCATGCTGTCCTTGAGACCCGCATGCCCGAAACGCAGCCCGGCACGTGCGCCGTCCAGCAGATACGGGGCGTTGCTCATGCTCTCCTGACCGCCGGCGATAACCACCTCCGCGTCGCCGCAGCGGATCGCCTGGGCGGCGAGCTGGACCGCTTTTAAGCCCGCGCCGCACACCAGGTTGACGGTGGTCGCCGGCGTGCTGACGGGCAACCCGGCGTCGATGGCCGTCTGGCGGGCGGGGTTTTGCCCGCATCCGGCCGTCAGAACCTGGCCGAAAATCAGTTCGTCTACCTGTTCGGCGCTGAGACCACTGTTCTCCAGCAGGTGCCGTACCGTGACGGCCCCAAGCTCAACCGCAGAAAGGGACGAGAGCGATCCGCGAAAACTGCCAATGGGGGTTCGCGTTGCCCCGACAATCATGACCTTTTTCATGCTGACCCCTCAGGTGAAGCGCATCTCGCGCACGTCGTCCGCCACAATGATTTTCCCTGCCGTTTTACGCACGATCTCGTCAATACTGACGCCCGGGGCGTATTCCCGCAGGATGAACGCGCCGTCCTGAATTTCCAGCAGCGCGAGATCGGTCAGGACCCGACGGATACAGCCCGCGCCCGTGAGCGGCAGCGTGCAGCGCGGCAGCAGCTTCGACTCACCGCTCTTTGAGGCGTGGGTCATCACCACAATGATGTTCTGCGCCCCGGCAACGAGATCCATCGCGCCGCCCATGCCCTTCACCATCTTTCCGGGGATCATCCACGAGGCGATGTTGCCCTCCACGTCCACTTCAAATGCGCCCAGCACGGTCAGGTCCACGTGGCCGCCGCGGATCATGGCAAACGACTGGGCCGAGTCGAAAATGGCCGCGCCGGTCCGCGCGGTCACGGTCTGTTTACCGGCGTTGATCATGTCAGGATCAAGGGTCTGCTCGTCGGGAAAAGCCCCCATCCCCAGCAGGCCGTTTTCCGACTGCAGCATCACGTCCATCCCGTCCGGAATGTAGTTCGCCACCAGGGTAGGGATGCCGATCCCCAGGTTGACGTAATAACCGTCGCGCAGCTCGCGGGCGACGCGCATGGCCATCTGTTCACGGGTTAACATCGTCACACTCCTTGCGCGCGCAGGGTGCGCTGCTCAATGCGTTTTTCAAACTGGCCGACAATCAGCCTGTCGACGTAAATTCCCGGGGTGTGAATGGCCGACGGGGGCAGTTCACCCGGCGGAACAATCTCTTCCACCTCCACCACCGTGATCCGGCCCGCCGTTGCCATCAGCGGATTAAAGTTTTGCGCGGTATGGCGATAGATGACGTTGCCGTACCAGTCCGCTTTCCAGCCCTTGATCAGCGCGAAATCGCCGACGATCGCCTCCTCGAGGATGTAGTGCTTCCCCGCGAACTGGCGCACGTCCTTGCCGGTCGCCACGGGCGTGCCGTAGCCGGTGGCCGTATAAAACGCCGGAATACCGGCCCCGCCCGCGCGCACCTTTTCCGCCAGCGTGCCCTGCGGCGTAAGCTCAATTTCCAGCTCGCCGCTCAGCACCTGCTGCTCAAACAGCGCGTTCTCGCCGACGTAAGAGGCCACCACTTTGCGAACCTGCCGCGTTTCGAGCAGTATCCCCAGGCCGAATCCATCCACGCCGCAGTTGTTTGACACCACGGTCAAATCTCTCACCTGACGGCGCCGGACCTCCGCAATCAGGTTCTCCGGAATGCCGCACAGGCCGAAGCCGCCCGCCAGTAAGGTCATTCCGTCCGTCAGCCCCTCCAGCGCCTGCGCATAGCTGCCGACGCGCTTATCCAGTCCTGCCATAGTCATCCCTCCCATTAACCGTGCCGGTATCATTAGGGGCGGCGACTCATTTGTTAATTTTGAATTTGTGAGCCACTCATTTGGTTTTCTTATTAATTTCCTGTTAACTAATTGCTTTCAATTAGTTAACAGGGTGAAAAATGAGAATGAGTGTCAAACAGTTACGCGCGTTTTTAGCGGTAGCTCACACTCTCAATTTCGCGCACGCCAGCGAACGCTTAAATCTCTCCCAGCCGGCCCTGAGCCTGACGATTAAAAGTCTGGAAGACGCGCTCGGCGGCCCGCTGCTGCAGCGGAGCACGCGCAAGGTTGCCCTTACGCAGGAAGGAGAGACGTTTCTGCCGATGGCGCGGCAACTCCTTGCCGACTGGGATAATGTGGAGGAGGCGATGCACCAGTGCTTTACCCTGCAGCGCGGCAAAATCTCGGTCGCGGCGATGCCGTCATTTGCCGCCAACGTTTTACCGGAGGTGCTCAAGGCGTTTCGCGATCGCCACGCCGGGATCAACGTCACCGTGCATGACGTCATTAACGAGCAGGTGATTGAGATGGTGCGGGAAGGGCGGGTTGAGATGGGGATCGCCTTTGAGCCGGCCCCCACGCACAACCTGCTGTTTACGCCGCTGGGGCTCGACAGGTTTGTCGCCATTGTGCCGAAGGACTCCGCGCTGGCGGGCAAAAAGCGGCTGGCCTGGGAAGAGCTACTGACGCTGGATTTTATTACCCTGCAGCGCCCGTCGGCGGTACGTCTGATGATGGAGGAGGAGCTGGCCCGAAGCGGCAGAAAGCTGGACGTGGCGCTGGAGAGTCATCAACTGGTGACGGTAGGTCGGATGGTCGCCAGCGGGCTGGGCGGCAGTGCCGTACCGGCGCTCTGCGAAGCGCAGATGACTGCGCTGGGCGCGGTCTGTATACCGCTGGATAATCCGCCCATTGAAAAGTGCATCGGAGCAATCCATCCTGGGCACACGCAGCTCTCTAAAGCGGCGCATGCCCTGCTGGAAACGCTGAAGGATTTTTACCAGCCCGCTCACGGGGCGAGAAATACCTGCGGTACGGGGTGATCCGGATGGCTGCCGACACGCACCTGCGCGCCGTACCAGCGCGCCAGCGTCCCGGCCTGCAGCACGTCCTCCGGTGTACCACTGGAGACCAGCCTGCCGTTGTGCAACAGCAGAATGCGATCCGCCCACAGCGCCGCCAGATTGAGATCGTGCAGCACCACGCACACGTGGAGATGACCCCGACGGGTCAGGGATTTCATCAGGCGCAGCAGATGCTGCTGGTGGTAGAGATCCAGCGCGGAGGTGGGCTCATCAAGAAACAGCCAGCCGCGCGGGGCTCCGTCGCACCAGAGCTGGGCCAGCGCGCGGGCGAGCTGGATCCGCTGCTGCTCGCCGCCGGAGAGCGTTGAATAGCGTCTGCCCGCCAGCGGTAGACAGCCCGTTATCTCCATCACTTCCTCAACTACCGAAGCTTCAGGGGAGCGAGTCCAGGGTGCGCGTCCCATACCGACCACCGCGTCCACCGGCCAGTCGAATCCGGGCTGAGTATTCTGGCGCATCACCGCCCGGTAGCGCGCGAGGGTATCCGGCAGCCAGTCCGCAAGCGGCGTTCCGGCCAGAGTGCAGCGTCCGCTTGCGGGCTTGAGATAGCCGGTAAGCAGCCGCAATAACGTCGATTTCCCGGCACCGTTGGGGCCAATCAGGGCGACCAGCTCACCCTGAGAGAGGGTAAGCGACACATCGTCGATCAGCGTCCGCTGCCCGGCGTGAAAGAAAATCTTCTCTGCACAATAGCGTTCAGCCATGCGTACCTCCGCGACGAAAGATAAGCCACAGGAACCACGGCGCGCCGAGAAGGCTGGTCAATAACCCGACGGGCATCTCCGCCGGAGAGACCAGGGTGCGCGCCAGCGTGTCGGCAACCAGCAGCAGCAGCGCACCGGCCAGCACCGAGCCGGGTACGACGGCCCGGTGGTCGGCCCCCAGCCACATGCGCATCAGGTGCGGCACCACAAGGCCAATAAAGCCGATCACGCCGCTGACGGCTACCGCCGCGGCAACCAGCAGGGCGCTGCACAGCAGCAGGATCCGCTGTACCATCGCGACATCCACCCCGAGATAGTGCGCCTCTTCATCGCCCAGCTGCAGCAGATTGAGCGGGGCGGCCAGCCGCCAGATAATCAGCACCGCGGGCACCATCAGCGACGTTACCGCCAGCAGGGTGGACCACTGCGCCTGCCCGAGGCTGCCCATTCCCCAGAGGGAAAGCTGGCGAAGCTGGGCATCGTTGCTGAGCCATGAGAGCACCCCGACGGCCGCGCCGCACAGGGCGTTGATGGCGATCCCCACCAGCAGCAGGCGGGACAGGGAGCCGTGACGCTGCTGGCTGAGCAGGAAGATAATAACGGTTGCGGCCAGCGCGCCGAGGAACGCCGCGAGCATCGGGGCATACAGCATCAGCAGGGCAGGTAACGCGGCGGGAATGACCACCCACAGCGCCACCGCCAGCGCCGCGCCGCTGCTGATCCCCAGCAGACCCGGGTCTGCCAGCGGGTTGCGGAAAAGCCCCTGCATCACACAGCCGGCCAGCGCCAGCGCTCCGCCAATCACCAGCGCCAGCAGTACGCGGGGCAGGCGAATGGTAAGCCAGATCTGACGCATGGCCTCATCGCTGCCGCTCCACAGCAGGCTGACCGGCAGGTGCAGCGCCCCAAACCCGGTCGCGGTGAGCGTCATGATGCTCAGGATCGCGGCCAGCATCCACAACGACAAGGCGATCCGCCGGGACATCAGGGCAGTTGCTCCGCTTTGGCGCGCAGCTGCTGGATGGCATCCGGCGTTCGCACGCTGAAGCCCAGCAGCGCCATATCATCAATCGCCAGCACCTGCCTGTTCCGTCCCGCCGGGGTTTGCGCCAGACCGGGCAGCTTCCACAGGTTTTCTTCGCCGCCCAGCGCGTTCACGCCGTCCTGCGAAATCACCACCAGATCGGGCTGGCTGGCAATGACCCCTTCCTGAGACAGCGGCTGATAGCGGGTGAATCCCTGCATCGCGTTCTGCAGCCCGGCGGCACGGATGGCAGCGTCTGCGCCGGTCTGCTGCCCGGCGGCCATTGCGGTCATTCCCCCGTGGTTGAGGATAAACAGCACCCGCTTGTTGAGGGGAGCGGAGGGCAGGGCCGCCAGCGCCTGACGCAGCGTGTGGCGCAGGGCTTCCCCCTCGGCTTCACGGTGCGTAGCGTTGGCAATCACCCGAACCTTTTCGTCAATGACGCTCAGGTCGTTGCGGCCGGGAACGGTTACTACCCTGACGTGACTTTGTTCAACCTGCTTCAACGCCAGAGACGGCTGCGCCTGGTCGCTGGCCAGCACCAGCGTGGGGCGCATGGACAAAATGCCTTCGGCGTTAAGCTGGCGTAAATATCCCACGTCAGGCAGATCATTTGCCGCCTGCGGCCACTGGCTGGTGCTGTCGCGCGCGACCAGCGAAGACTGCGCGCCAAGCGCGTAGACAATCTCCGTCACGTCGCCGCCAAGGGCGACAATTTTCTCCTGCGCAGCGGCAAACGCCACCAGAGGCAGGGCGCTCAGCAGGGCTAACCATGTTTTCATGCGGCCAGCCCTTTTGGCGTCAGGGCGTCAATCTGGCTGCGCCACTGGCTCTGCTCCGGCTCACCTTCGGTACGCTGGCCGTAAAGCTGGGCGATTTGCGTGCCGTCGGCGGCAAACAGCTCCAGGCTCGTGACGTGACCGTCAGCCGTGGGCTTGCGCGTCACCCAGCTCTCTGCGATCGTCTCCTCCAGCAGATGCAGGGTAAAGGCAGGGTTAAAGACGTTCAGCCAGCCTTTCATCGGCACGACTTTTTCCACCGCGCCGGTGAAGATCTGCACGCAGCCGCGGTTGCCGACGAAGACCATGATTTCGTTGCCGTCCCGGCGTGCCGCTTCCAGCAGCTGTGCCAGCGCGCTGTTCTCCACCTTACAGGCCAGGTCGTCGCCCACCAGGCGAAACGCCTGCTGACGGCTGAGATTGTGGCGCTTGAGCAGGCTGAAGAACTGATGCACGTCGGTCATGGCGCGCCACTCTTTGTCCACGAGCGCGGCATCCGCGTTTTCGGCGTGAGCCGGGACATCCCCAGCGCTCAGCTCAAGCGGCGGGTTATCGGCAAAGATAAAGCGGGTCAGCACGTCTCCCCAGGCGGCGAGGTCGGTATTGTCCGTGGTGTAGACCTTCAGCACCGCATCGCCCTGACGATCGAAGAACTGAATGCTCTGTCGCTCGCCGCGGGCGGTGGTTTCGCTGAGGTGAAACGCGCTCGCCCACTGGTTGAGGAACAGGCGCAGATCCAGCGCGCGCGGGTTCAGCACCAGCCCGGCGTGGCCGTTCAGGTGTTGGTTGGTGAAGCTGCCCACCTGCTCGTGAACGGCATACTCGTTGCGGCAGATGCACTTGGTTTCACCCACGGCTTCCAGCGCGCCCAGAATATCGCGGATTTCGCCGCGTAATCGCCAGGCGTCATGGCCCACGCGGGAAAAGGTCAGCTCCGCTTCGCTGATGTTCATTAACCCTGCGATGTCTCGCGCATACTTACCCGGATTTTCTTCTTTTAGCTCAAGCCAGCGTGCGTAGTGATGCATTGTCTTATCCTTCTGAAGAGTGGCCCCGAAGGGAATTACCACTGATAGCTTACGAAAATCTTGCCGTTACGACCGTCCTGCGGAATACCCTGCGGAGACCAGTACTCCTTATCGAAGGCGTTGCCGAGCACCAGCGTGGTGGTGACGCCCTTGAGCTGCTCCTGGCCCTTATAGCTGACGTAGAAATCGTTAACCGCATAGCCCGGCTGCTTGCTGTAGCTGCTGCTGACGTGGGTTGAGCGATCGGCAAAGGTGCCGATCCAGCCCACGGAGAAACCGCTTTGCGCCACCGGAACGTCCAGCTTGCTGGTGACGGTATCCGGGTTGATGCTGGAGATGTATTCCCCGGTATCGGTATCTTTCCCGCGGGTGCGGTTATAGGCCACGTCGAGGCTAAACAGATCGGCCGAGTATTTTGCCATCATGTCCCAGCCCCAGATTTTGGCGTTCGGAACGTTGTACGACATGGTGGTCGCGGCGGCAAAATCGACGGTTGTGGAGATATAGTCTTTGGCTTTGGTATCGAAATAGCTGGCCTTAAACTCCAGCGCGTCGTTGGTAAGCAGCAGATCGTCAAAGCGCAGGCCAAAACCAAACTCCTGCGTTTCGTTGGTTTCCGGGCGCAGGTTCGGGTTCGGCACCCAGTAGTTGGTGTAGAAGCGGCCAATGGAGAAGTGTTTGGCGTCATTATACATCTCACCCATGGTCGGCGCGCGGAAGGCCTGCGCGTAAGATCCGAACAGCATCAGCCAGTCGGTCGGGCTGACGGTCAACCCGGCGCGGGAGGACCATTTATCGGCGTTGACGTCATCGTAGCCATTGCTGCTGCCGCGGTAGTTGTCATACCGCGTGCCGCCCAGCAAGGTGATCGGCAGATCGCGCAGGGTGATTTCATCCTGCAGCCAGCCGGAGCTGAAGTCGATTTTCGCCTCCGGGAAGCCGGTCGTGGCCCCGCCCGGACGCTGCTCCTGACGATAATATTCTCCGCCGTAGGTCAGCAGGTGAGAGGCAAAAGAGTCGCTGAACAGGCGGGTACGGTTTTCCACCTTGCCGCCTTTGGTGGTCTGCTTGCGGAACTCGCCGGTGCTGTCGATGTTCTGGGCATTAATGCGCGCTTCGGACCAGTAAACCTTCGCATCGGCGTTCAGCCAGTCGTATCCTTCCGGCGCAATGTGGTAGCCAACCTGCGCATCGCGCTGGATGGTGGAGCGGTCGGTCATCGGGTTGCTGCTATTGGCATCAGAGGTTTGCGGGTTTTTCGGCTCCTGCGCGGCGTTGTTGTAGTAGCGCAGGGCGCCGCTCAGGGTCTGGGCCTGGTCGATTTTCCAGCTGCCTTTCGCCAGCATGTTATTGATGGATTCGTCGTTCGGCGCCGTCGCACCGTCGCTCTGGCGGATATCGCCGCGGTCGCGGCTGGACCACGATACCAGGCCGTCCAGGGTATCGGTACGGCCATAGGCGCTGGCCCCCAGGCCGAGGCTGTGGTCCCCCGTTGCGCCGGTACCAAACACGCGATAACCGCTGTTTTTGCCCGGTTCCAGCAGATCTTTGGCGTCAACGGTGTCATAGGAGATGACGCCACCCAGCGCGCCGCTGCCGTAGAGCAGCGCAGACGGACCGCGCACCACTTCAATACGTTTAATCAGCGCCGGATCGAGGAACGTGCTGTTGAGGTGCCCGGTGTCGGTACCCTGGCGCACGCCGTCGACCAGCACCAGAACGCCGCGGCGGTCGTAGCCGCGCAGGTTAACGTCCTGACCGTTGGTGCGGCCGGTGCCGTCCAGCGTCAGACCGGGCACGTTGCGCAGCAGGTCGGCGGCAGAGCTGGCGGTCTGTTTTTCCGGGGCGGTGGCGTCAACCACGCTCACCATCATCGGGGCTTCGAAGGCGCTACGGGCGTTGCCTGTGGCGGTGACGGTTATTTCATCTGCGGCAGCAAACGCGGCGCCCGGCAGGGTGCTGACAATCGCCAGCGCCAGAAGGGACGGGCGTAAACGTGCGGTATGCAGGTGTAGCATAGCAACTCTCCATAAAGTATCGAAAGCGCTGGCTGCCTGGGGATCACCTGGGTGGCTGGCGAAAGTTTTGGTTTATTTTGTGAGGATCAGTTTTCCGGCATTCGTCTGGCGCAGCAGATACTGCTGGCCGTCATGCTCGATAATCACCCGGCCCTCATCACCCAGCAGCGTTTTGCTGTCGATGCGACGATCGGTGGAAGCAGGGGATGGCGCTGTGTGTGTTTTTACTGGCGTTGCCGCGCTGTTATCGGTCGGTGACATAATGTTTATAAATAACAATCAATGTAACAATGATAATCATTATCAATAAACTGCAAATTCACGGCAAGCGTTTTTGTGAAAATTGTGTGACGGGATCAAATTCAGGGGGAAGCGATGCGGCCTGATGCCCTCACCCCAACCCTCTCCCACGGGGAGAGGAAGAAGGGCGAGAACCGTAGGTCGGGTAAGCGCAGCGCCACCCGACAATAACATCAGAAGCGAGAATCAACCGCAGCTGCCAGCTTCTCCAGCAGCAGCTCGCTGTCTTCCCAGCTCAGGCACGGGTCGGTGATCGACTGGCCGTATACCATCTGCTGTCCGGCAACGATTTTCTGCGTGCCTTCTTTGATAAAGCTTTCGGCCATGATCCCGGCAACGGCGGTCGAGCCGCTGCGGATCTGCTGACAGACCTCATCGCAGACGTCAAGCTGGCGGCGATGCTGCTTCTGGCAGTTGCCGTGGCTGAAATCTACCACCAGATGTTCCGGCAGGTCGAATTCGGCCAGCGTTTCACAGGCGGCAGCGATGTCTTGTGCATGGTAATTAGGCTTCTTCCCGCCACGCATAATGATATGCCCATACGGGTTACCGCTGGTCTGGTAGATGGTCATATGGCCGTTCTTGTCCGGCGACAGGAACATATGGCTGGCACGCGAGGCGCGGATCGCATCGACCGCAATCCGGGTGTTGCCGTCGGTCCCGTTTTTGAAGCCGACCGGACAGGAGAGGGCTGAGGCCATCTCGCGGTGGATTTGGCTTTCGGTAGTGCGCGCGCCAATCGCGCCCCAGCTGATCAGATCGGCGATAAACTGCCCGGTCACCATGTCGAGAAACTCGGTGGCCGTCGGCACGCCCAGCTCGTTGACCTGCAACAGCAGCTTGCGCGCCAGCTCGATGCCGTGGTTTACGCGATAGCTGCCGTTAAGGTCAGGGTCGGAAATCAGCCCCTTCCAGCCCACCACGGTACGCGGTTTTTCAAAGTAGGTGCGCATCACAATCTCCAGGCGATGCTGGTATTTTTCCCGCAGCCCCTGAAGTCGTTTTGCATAATCCATCGCGGCATCCAGATCGTGGATGGAGCAGGGCCCAATCACCACCAGAAGACGCTTGTCTTCACCATTGAGGATTTTTTCAATGCGGCGGCGGGAGGCCGTCACATGTTCCGCGACCGCGGCGGAAACGGGGTGCCGCTCGGCCAGTTCAGCCGGGGTGACCAGGCTGTCTATGCGCGCCGTGCGGAGTTCATCGGTTTTATTCATGACTTGTCTCAGAAAATTTTTGCTTCATCGGCAGACTACCGGGAAGTGATGGGCATCACATTAAACCAATCCCTGCTGATTTCAAGTTCGGGGCGACACCGCCCCGCTGTTGAAAAGGATGATACATGAATCCGAGCCAATGTACTAGCTTATTAGTACATGCGGCGATTAAGCCCCATGATGTCGAGAATTTTGGTGGCGATCTCTTCTACCGAATAGTTCGTGCTGTTCAGCCACGGGATCTGGTTTTTGCGGTACAGCGCTTCCACTTCGGAAACCTCCATGCGGCACTGACGCATCGAGGCGTAGCGGCTGTTCTCGCGGCGCTCTTCGCGGATCGCCGCGAGACGTTCCGGGTTAATCGTCAGGCCGAACAGCTTGTGCTGCAGCGGCTTGAGCGCAGCGGGCAGCACCAGGTTATCCATATCGTCGGCAATAAAGGGGTAGTTTGCGGCGCGGATGCCGAACTGCATCGCCAGATAGAGGCTGGTCGGCGTTTTGCCGCAGCGCGACACGCCGAGCAAAATCACCTGCGCCTGGTCGAGGTTGCGCAGCGAGATCCCATCGTCGTGCGCCAGGGTGTAGTCGATGGCGGCAATACGCGCGTCATATTTGGTCAGGTTGCCGGGGTTCAGCCCGTGGGTGCGGTGCGCGATAGGCGTCGGGTCTAGCTTAAGCTCGCTCTGGAGCGGGGCCACCAGCGCCTGCACGATATCCTGGCAAAAGCCTTCACTTTGCAGAATGATGTGGCGAATCTCAGGAATAACGATGGAGTAGAACACCAGCGGGCGCACGCCGGTCTGCTGGAAGATGGCGTCAATCTGGTCTTTCACCGCTTTGGCACGGCTCTCATTTTCCACAAACGGCAGCGTGATGCTGTTAATCGAAACGGGGAATTGCGACATCACCGCGTGGCCCAGCACCTCGGCGGTGATCGCCGTACCATCAGAAATATAAAAAACGTGACGATCGACAGCATTATCCATTTTACCCACCCTGAATATCATACCTAATTGTCTGAAAGCATAAATTAAAAAAGTTAATTGCACAGCAAAGAAGTTATCTGAATTTAAAATGAAATGATGTTTTTGATTTTCCTGAAAAGCGGATTTCATTTTTCAAATAGCGACTTTATTTTTGTGGTTTCTGGCTGAATATAGAGGAATCATCAGCTTATTGGCTGGTGGGAAACTATCCGAAAAGTTGAAAATTTAAATTGCTTACACGATTCACCGTTTTTTTAGCGCAAATAATTATGCCAGTATAAATACGTAGTCAGGTGTTACTTACTCCGATCAAATATCACAAAAGGATTGTTTCGATGTCCAACAATGGCTCGTCACCGCTGGTGCTTTGGTATAACCAACTCGGCATGAATGATGTAGACAGAGTTGGGGGCAAAAATGCCTCCCTGGGTGAAATGATTACAAATCTGTCCGGTATGGGTGTCTCCGTACCAAACGGGTTTGCCACGACCGCCGACGCGTTTAACCTGTTTTTAGACCAGAGCGGTGTAAACCAGCGCATTTACGACCTGCTGGATAAAACGGATATTGATGACGTCACCGAGCTTGCCAAAGCCGGGGCGCAGATCCGCCAGTGGATCATCGACACACCTTTCCAGCCGGAACTGGAAAAAGCTATCCATGACGCGTACAACCAGCTCTCCGCTGACGACGCGCAGGCCTCCTTTGCCGTACGTTCTTCCGCGACCGCAGAAGACATGCCGGACGCGTCGTTTGCCGGACAGCAGGAAACCTTCCTGAACGTTCAGGGCTACGATGCGGTGCTGGTGGCGGTGAAGCACGTATTTGCTTCCCTGTTCAACGACCGCGCCATCTCCTATCGCGTGCACCAGGGCTATGACCATCGCGGCGTGGCGCTCTCCGCGGGCGTGCAGCGTATGGTGCGCTCGGACGTGGGTTCCTCCGGCGTGATGTTCTCCATTGATACCGAATCCGGCTTCGACCAGGTGGTGTTCATCACCTCCGCGTGGGGCCTGGGTGAGATGGTCGTGCAGGGCGCGGTGAACCCTGACGAATTCTACGTACACAAGCCTACGCTTGCCGCGGGCCGTCCGGCGGTGGTGCGCCGCACCATGGGCTCGAAAAAAATCCGCATGATTTATGCCCCAACCCAGGAGCATGGCAAGCAGGTTAAGATTGAAGATGTGCCGCAGGAGCAGCGCGACCGCTTCTCCCTGACCGACGCCGAAGTGCAGGAGCTGGCGAAGCAGGCGGTGCAGATTGAGAAACACTATGGCCGTCCGATGGATATCGAATGGGCGAAAGACGGGAACACCGGCAAGCTGTTTATCGTTCAGGCGCGCCCGGAAACCGTTCGCTCTCGCGGCCAGGTGATGGAGCGTTATACGCTGCACGCGCAGGGTAAAATCGTGGCGGAAGGCCGCGCCATCGGTCACCGCATCGGTGCCGGTCCGGTCAAAGTGATCCACGACATCAGCGAGATGAACCGTATTGAGCCAGGCGACGTGCTGGTGACCGACATGACCGACCCGGACTGGGAACCGATCATGAAGAAAGCGTCGGCCATCGTCACCAACCGCGGCGGCCGTACCTGCCACGCGGCGATCATTGCCCGCGAACTGGGGATCCCGGCGGTTGTCGGCTGCGGTGACGCCACCGAGCGCATGAAGGACGGGCAGAACGTGACCGTCTCCTGTGCCGAAGGCGACACCGGCTACGTCTACGCCGATATCCTTGACTTCAGCGTGAAGAGCTCCAGCGTGGATACCATGCCGGATCTGCCGCTGAAGATCATGATGAACGTCGGTAACCCGGACCGCGCGTTTGACTTCGCCTGCCTGCCGAACGAAGGCGTGGGTCTGGCGCGTCTGGAATTCATCATTAACCGCATGATCGGCGTTCACCCGCGCGCGCTGCTGGAGTTTGACGACCAGGACGCGAAGCTGCAGAACGAAATCCGCGAGATGATGAAAGGTTACGACTCGCCGAAAGAGTTTTACGTCGGCCGTCTGACCGAAGGGATCGCCACGCTGGGCGCAGCGTTCTACCCGAAACGCGTGATTGTGCGTCTGTCTGACTTTAAGTCTAACGAATACGCTAACCTTGTGGGCGGCGAGCGCTACGAGCCGGAAGAAGAGAACCCGATGCTGGGCTTCCGCGGGGCCGGACGCTACGTGTCCGATAGCTTCCGCGACTGCTTCGCGCTGGAGTGCGAGGCGGTGAAACGCGTGCGCAACGACATGGGGCTGACCAACGTTGAAATCATGATCCCGTTCGTGCGTACCGTGGATCAGGCGAAAGCGGTGGTGGACGAGCTGGCGCGTCAGGGCCTGAAGCGCGGCGAAAACGGGCTGAAGATCATCATGATGTGTGAGATCCCGTCCAACGCCCTGCTGGCCGAGCAGTTCCTGGAGCACTTCGACGGCTTCTCTATCGGCTCGAACGACATGACTCAGCTGACGCTGGGCCTGGACCGCGACTCCGGCGTGGTTTCCGAGCTGTTCGACGAGCGTAACGAGGCGGTGAAAGCGCTGCTTTCCATGTCCATCCGCGCGGCGAAGAAGCAGGGTAAATACGTCGGGATTTGCGGTCAGGGTCCATCCGACCATGAAGACTTTGCCGCCTGGCTGATGGAAGAGGGGATTGACAGCCTCTCCCTGAACCCGGACACGGTAGTGCAAACCTGGCTGAGCCTGGCGGAACTGAACAAGTAACGGCAACACGATCGCAAAAAGGCGAGGATTTTATTCCTCGCCTTTTTTATTTCACCTCTAATTTGCTCCCCATCACAAATAATCTAAAAAACCAAATATCATAATTTGTCTGTTAATTAAGACAATTGTTAGTGCGCAACGCGTTGCTAATACTTGAGCCTTACTGCGCATTTCCCTTCAGATGATGCGCAACTGGTTGAAATACGTTTTAACCTGATAAAAAGGCAAATAACAATGACACTTTCCTCTGTATTGCGTACCAAAGATAAAATAGGTTATGGCTTAGGTGATATGGCCAGCGCGCTGGTCTGGCAAACGGCCACATTATTTCTTGCTTATTTCTATACCGACGTTTTTGGTTTGCCTGCCGCGATCATGGGTACCATGTTTTTAGTGGTGCGCGTGGTTGATGCGTTTGTCGACCCGTGTATTGGCGCGCTGGTTGACCGCACGCAGACGCGTCACGGCCGTTTCCGGCCCTGGCTGCTGTGGTTTGCTATTCCCTTTGGCGTAAGCTGCCTTATTACCTTCTACGTACCGGACGTCGGGCCGACGGCAAAAATTGTTTATGCCTGCGCGACCTACGCGATTTTAAGTCTGATTTACTCCGCCATTAACGTGCCTTACTGCGCCATGCCGGGCGCGCTGACGCTGGATCCGCGCGAGCGTCACTCCCTACAGTCGTGGCGCTTTGGCCTGTCATTTATTGGCGGGTTGATCGTAACGGTTATCGCTCTGCCGCTGGTCTCATTGTTGGGCCAGGGCAACGTGCAGAAAGGCTATTTCTTTGCCATGAGCCTGATGGGGCTGCTGGGAATTGTGCTGTTCTTTTGCTGTTTCCTGATGACCCGTGAGCGTTATTCCCCGCGCAATGATACCTCCGGCTCCATGCTCACCGATTTAAAACTGCTGGCCGGTAACAGTCAGTGGCGCATTGTGTTTGTGTTTAATATTTTGCTGTTAACGGCGGTGGTGACGCGCGGCTCTGCCACCATGTATTACGTCAACTATGTACTGTTGCGCCCTGAGCTGGTTTTTGCCTTTATTGTTTCTGGCATGGTGGCCTCGTTAAGCGGCGCGTTATTATCTGAACGCCTGCTGGGGAAATTTGACCGCGTGCGCGCTTATCAGTGGACGATAATGTCCTTCGTCATTTTCGGCGCGCTGATTTTCTTCCTGCCGCCTTCGCAGGTGTGGCTAATCTTTGGCCTTAACATCGTCTTTAGCTTTATTCAAAACCTCACCACGCCGCTCCAGTGGACCATGTTCTCTGATGTGGTCGACTACGAAGAGCATCGTAGCGGCCGCCGTCTGGACGGGCTGGTCTTCTCTACCGCGCTGTTCGCCATCAAGTTTGGCCTTGCGCTGGGCGGGGCGGTGGTCGGCTGGGTGCTCGGCATGGTGGATTACGCCCCTGGCCAGGCAGCCCAGGCGCCGCACGTGCTTTCCACCATCAACGCGCTGTTCACCCTTATTCCGTGCGCGCTGTTCCTCTGCATGGTGGCGCTGCTTTCCATCTACAAGCTCAACAGCAGGCTGGTGGATTCCATCGCCCGGGAGCTGGCCAGCAAGCGTGAGGTAAGACCCGACGCGGAGCAGCTCAGCCCGGCAACCCCTTCCGCACTACAGGAGTAAAATATGACTGCTATCTATAAGGACGCGGGACGTCCCGTGCACGAGCGCGTCGCTGATTTACTGGCGCGCATGACCCCCGAAGAGAAGTTCGCCCAGATGCACGCCTACTGGCTGATCCTTGATGAAAACGGCAACCACCGGGAGCGCAGCGATTTGAGCGACGAATTCGCCGGCGTCAGCGAGCAGGCGGCGCTGAGCGAACGGCTAAAACTGGGCGTCGGGCAGATCACCCGTCCGCTCGGCACCCACATCGTTGACGCGAAAACCGGGGTGCGCGCGGCTAACCGCCTGCAGCGCATGATGATGGAAGAGACGCGGCTTGGCATTCCGGCGTTGTTCCACGAGGAGTGCCTGGTGGGGCTGCTGTGCAAAGACGCCACCCTGTTCCCGTCCTCGCTCAACTACGGCTCGACCTGGGACCCGGAGCTGGTGCAGCGCGCGGCAGAGCAGATCGGTAAAGAGGCGCGTTCCGTCGGTTGCCAGCAGGGGCTGGCCCCGGTGCTGGACGTTTCCCGCGACGTCCGCTGGGGGCGAACCGAAGAGACCTTCGGGGAAGATCCCTGGCTGGTGGGCGTGATGGCAACCGCCTGGGTGAAAGGGTTACAGGGCGACAAGCGCGATCTGCTGGCGACGCTCAAACATTACGTGGGCCACTCGTTCAGCGAAGGGGCGCGCAACCACGCCCCGGTGCATCTTGGCTTTAGCGAGCTGAACGACACCTTCCTGCTGCCGTTTGAAATGGCGGTCAAGCTGGCAAATGCCGGTTCGGTCATGCCCGCCTACCACGACATTGATAACCAGCCGGGGCACAGCGACAGCTTCCTGTTGACCACCGTCCTGCGCGAACAGTGGGGCTTCGACGGCATTATTGTGGCGGACTACGGCGGCGTCAGCCTGCTGCACCAGCACCACGGGATTTCCCACGACGCAGCGGAGTCCGCCGCGCTGGCGTTTAACGCCGGGCTCGACGTCGAGCTGCCGAAAGATGACTGCGCTCGCCATCTGGCGGAAGCGGTAGAGCGCGGGCTGATCTCTATGGCGAAAGTCGATGAGATCGTGGCGCGTACGCTGACCGAAAAATTCCGTCTCGGCCTGTTTGAGAACCCGTATGCCGATGAAAACGGCATCGATCTGCAAAATGAGATGACCCGCCAGGTGGCGCGGGAGGTGGCGGCAAAATCGGTCACGCTGCTGGAAAACAACGGCATTCTGCCGCTGAACGGTAAACCCCGCGTGGCGGTGGTGGGGCCGACGGCAGACGATCCGCTGGCGTTACTCAGCGGGTATAGCTTCCCGGTCCATCTGATCATCAGCGATATGGTTGAGGAGACCTCGCAGGTGACGACGCCGCGCGCGGCGCTGGAGCAGTACCTGGGTGCATCGAACGTGCGCTACGCGAAAGGGTGCCACATTATCGAAAAACGGATGGCGGGCGCGCCGGTCTTCCCGGGCGACAGCGGCGGCAAGCAAATGCAGCAGTCTCCGGTGTCGCAAAGTACCGCACTTATCCCCGAGGCGGTCAGCGCCGCACATGAGAGTGACGTGGTGGTGGCCTGCGTGGGCGATCTCGCCGGGCTGTTCCAGAGCGGCACGGTAGGGGAAGGCTCCGATACCGACTCTCTGAATCTGCCGGGCGTGCAACAACAGCTGCTGGAGGCGCTGGTGGCGACGGGCAAACCGGTGATCGTCGTGATGACCGGCGGGCGTCCGTACAACCTTCAGGGGCTGGAGGAGAAGATTGCCGCGCTGATGATGGCCTGGGCGCCGGGACAGGAAGGGGGCTGGGCGATTGCCGATGTGTTAAGCGGTCGCGCGGAGCCGCAGGGCCGGCTGGTGGTCAGCGTGCCGAAAAGCGCCGGGGCGATGCCGTTCTACTATAACCACAAGCTGAAAAGCGGCGGCACGCCGTTCGCGTTCCATTTCGGTGCGCGTTACCCGTTTGGTTTCGGCCTCGGCTGGACGCAGTTTAGCTGGGGCACTTCCCGCGTCGCTGAAAGCAGCGTGCCGGTCGACGGTGAGGTGACGCTGAGCGTGGATATCACCAATACCGGCGAGCGCAGCGGCAGCGAGGTGGTGCAGGTCTACGTGCGGGACAAGGTCGCCACCCAGGTGCGCCCGCTACAGGAGCTTAAGGCCTTCCAGCGCGTCACGCTCTCGCCGGGTGAAACCGCCACGCTCACCTTCACGCTGCCGGTTGAGATGTTCAACTTCACCCGCCGTGACGGCAAGCGCGTCGTTGAGCCGGGCGAGTTTGAACTGCAGATTGGCGCATCGTCGGCGGATATCCGCCAGGCGGTGACGGTCAATGTGACGGGGGAAACGCGGGTGCTGCCAGCAGAGTGGCGGATGCTCAGTACCTGTGAGGTTAAGCGCGCGTAGTCAGGATAAAAAAAAGCCCATCGTGGGAGATGGGCAAAGACTACACACAGCAATTCGTTGTTTCACTCAGGGGATTTCCATGCTTATAAATCAAGGTGTTGATTTATAACCTTGAGCTAATAGTAGGCATGTCATCTTTCAGCGTCGATCGGATTCGTCTCAATAGTTAAAGAGACGTAAAGATTTCTTGAGAATAATAGCGGACTTAGTGCTGAAATGGCGGATCTGACCAGTGTGCAACGAATAAATACTTTAGCAGTGTTAAAGTATTGTGCGGGATAATGTAGGCCGGGTAAGCGTAAGCGCCACCCGGCAACAAGACTTAATGGGTATTCTTTTCTTCCAGCTCGTCCAGCTCGCTCAGAATCACGTCCGGGTCGGTTCCAGGCGGCGGCACTTCATGAACCCAGGCGGAGAACAGACGCCAGGTAACGGCGAGCAGCACCGGGCCAATGAACAGACCGATCATCCCGAAAGCAATCAACCCGCCGATAACCCCGGAGAGGATCAGGATCAGCGGCAGGTCTGCGCCCATGCGGATGAGGATGGGGCGAATCACGTTATCCATGGTGCCAACCACGCAGCTCCAGACCAGCAGAACCGTTCCCCACGTGGTATCACCCGTCCAGTAAAGCCAGATAATGCTCGGAACCAGCACCAGCAGCGGCCCCAGTTGCGCAAGGCAGGTCATCAGCATGACTACGGTAAAGACGGTGGCGTACGGTACGCCGGAAATCGCCAGGCCGATACCGCCCAGCACCGCCTGCACCAGCGCCGTCACCACGACGCCCAGGGCGACCGCGCGCACGGCCTGCGCGGCCAGCAGCACCGCGGCGTCACCCCGTTTTCCCGCCAGGCGGGTGGCAAAGTGACGAACGCCTAAAGCCACCTGCTCACCGCGCCAGTAAAGCAGGGCGCTGAAGACCAGCATCAGGGTACAGTGCATCATAAAGCGGCCGATATGTGCGGCCTGACCGACAAACCAGGTGGTGGTGGTGCCAATATACGGACGCACTTTCGCCATCAGCGCGCTGCCGCCCATCTCCAGCAGGCTATGCCAGCCGCTGTAAAGCTTAGCGCCCACGACCGGAATGCTGTTCAGCCAGCCGAGGTCCGGCAGAGTCAGGTCGCCGCTTGTCACGGCGCGGATCACCGGGCCGCTGGAGTCGACAAGGCTGTTTACCAGCAGCGCAACTGGAATAATAAACAGCAGGAACAGCAGCAGCGTCATCACCAGCACGGCCAGCCCGCGGCGGCCAAACAGCAGTTTCTGCAAGCGCAGCAGCAAAGGCCACGTGGCGACGACAACGGTCGCAGCCCAGGCAAAGCCGAGAATAAAGGGTTGAACAATCCACAGACACGCAATAATCATGAGGGCCAGGAACAGCACCGACAGCAGAATTTGCGCAACATCCCTGGGCTGGCGAAGATTGACCATAAATGAAACTTTCCTTAAAAGAACGCCAGTACCACTGGCGGGAATGGAAAACCGCGTCTCTCTTATCATTAGCGATCGCAGCGGTTTTTGACAGGCGAATTCTGCCTGTAATTCAGCAGAGATTATAAGAAAAAAATGTGATAAAACTTTTAAGATACACGCAAACGATTCCCACAACTCTAATTAGGGTCGACAGTAATGATCCCACAGATTTCTCAGGCACCTGGCGTCGTTCAGCTGGTGCTTAATTTTTTGCAGGCACTGGAGCAACAGGGTTTTACAGGTGATACCGCCACGAACTATGCCGACAGGCTGACGATGGCAACCGATAACAGTATCTACCAGCTTCTTCCCGATGCGGTCGTTTTCCCTCGTTCCACGGCCGACGTGGCGCTTATCGCCCGGCTGGCAACGCAGGAGCGGTTTGCCTCTCTGGTCTTCACGCCGCGCGGCGGTGGCACCGGAACCAACGGTCAGGCGCTGAACCAGGGCATCATTATTGATATGTCGCGCTATATGAACCGCATCATTGAGATCAACCCCGAAGAGGGATGGGTGCGGGTTGAGGCGGGCGTTATCAAAGATCAGCTTAATCAGTACCTCAAGCCTTACGGCTACTTTTTTGCCCCTGAACTCTCCACCAGCAACCGAGCAACCATCGGGGGGATGATCAACACCGATGCCTCCGGGCAGGGGTCGCTGGTCTACGGTAAAACCTCCGATCACGTGCTGGGCGTGCGGGCAGTATTGTTAGGCGGCGATATCCTTGATACCCAGCCGATGCCGGTCGAACTGGCGGAAACGCTGGGTAAAGATAACACCGCCAGCGGGCGCATCTACCGCACCGTGCTGGAGCGCTGCCGCGACAACCGCCAGCTTATTCTCGACAAATTCCCCAAACTGAACCGCTTCTTAACGGGCTACGACCTGCGCCACGTGTTTAACGACGACCTGACGCAGTTTGATTTAACCCGCGTGCTGACCGGGTCCGAAGGAACGCTGGCGTTTATTACCGAGGCGCGGCTGGATATCACCCGCCTGCCGAAGGTGCGTCGCCTGGTGAACGTCAAATATGACTCCTTCGATTCCGCGCTGCGCAATGCGCCGTTTATGGTGGAAGCGCAGGCGCTGTCGGTGGAAACCGTCGACTCTAAGGTGCTGAATCTGGCGCGGGAAGATATCGTCTGGCACTCCGTGCGCGAGCTGATTACCGACGTGCCGGACAAAGAGATGCTTGGCCTCAACATCGTGGAATTTGCCGGTGATGACGCGGAGCTGATTGAAAGCCAGGTGACGACGCTCTGCCAGCGCCTGGATGAGCTGATTGCTCATGGCGAAGGCGGCGTGATTGGCTGGCAGCTTTGTCACGATCTGGCCGGTATCGAGCGTATTTACGCCATGCGTAAAAAAGCCGTGGGCCTGCTTGGCAATGCGAAAGGGGCGGCGAAGCCGATTCCGTTTGCCGAAGACACCTGCGTGCCGCCCGAGCATCTGGCGGATTATATCGTGGAGTTTCGCGCCCTGCTGGATAGCCACGGCCTGAGCTATGGCATGTTCGGCCACGTGGATGCCGGGGTGCTTCACGTGCGTCCGGCGCTGGACATGTGCGACCCGCAGCAGGAGATCCTGATGAAGCAGATCTCCGACGACGTCGTTGCCTTGACCGCCAAATACGGCGGTCTGCTGTGGGGGGAGCACGGGAAAGGGTTCCGCGCGGAATACAGCCCGGCGTTCTTCGGGGAGCAGCTTTACGCGGAGCTGCGCAAGGTCAAAGCGGCGTTCGACCCGGATAACCGCCTCAATCCGGGGAAAATCTGCCCGCCTGAAGGGGTGGACGCGCCGATGCTCCAGGTGGATGCCGTTAAGCGCGGTACGTATGACAGACAGATCCCGATTGCGGTGCGCTCGTCCTGGCGCGGCGCGATGGAGTGTAACGGCAACGGCCTGTGCTTTAACTTTGACGTGAAAAGCCCGATGTGCCCGTCAATGAAAATCACCAGCAACCGCATTCACTCGCCGAAAGGGCGTGCGACGCTGGTGCGCGAGTGGCTGCGTCTGCTGGCGGACCGTGGCGTCGATCCCCTGAAGCTGGAGCAGGAGCTGCCGGAAAAACGGGCCAGCCTGCGCTCGCTGATTGAGCGCACCCGCAACAGCTGGCATGCCAATAAGGGCGAGTATGATTTCTCCCATGAGGTGAAAGAGGCGATGTCCGGCTGTCTGGCCTGTAAAGCCTGCTCTACCCAGTGCCCGATTAAAATCGACGTGCCGGAATTCCGCTCGCGCTTCCTGCAGCTCTACCACACCCGCTATCTGCGCCCGGTGCGCGATCATCTGGTGGCGACGGTGGAAAGCTACGCGCCACTGATGGCGCGCGCGCCGAAGACCTTTAACTTCTTTATCAATCAGCCGCTGGTGCGCAAGCTTTCCGAAAAGCATATCGGCATGGTCGATCTGCCGTTGTTGTCGGTGCCGTCGCTGCAGCGCCAGCTCGTCGGCCACCGCTCGGCGAACATGACCCTGGAACAGCTCGAAGCGCTTACTCCTGAGCAAAAAGCGAAGGTGGTGCTGGTGGTCCAGGATCCGTTCACCAGCTACTACGACGCGCAGGTGGTCGCTGACTTCATCCGCCTGGTTGAAAAACTGGGCTATCAGCCTGTAGTGCTGCCGTTCTCGCCAAACGGCAAGGCGCAGCACATTAAAGGCTTCCTGAACCGCTTTGCGAAAACGGCGCAAAAAACCGCTGATTTTCTCAACCGGATCGCCGAACTTGGGATGCCGATGGTCGGCGTCGATCCGGCGCTGGTGCTTTGCTATCGCGATGAATACAAGCAGACGCTGGGTGATAAGCGCGGCGATTTCCACGTCATGCTGGTGCACGAGTGGCTGCCGGCAGCCCTGGAAGAGAAGGCCATTCAGGAGGCTGGCGGTGAACCGTGGTATCTGTTCGGACACTGTACGGAAGTGACGGCGCTGCCCGGCGCCCCGGCGCAATGGGCGTCTATTTTTGCGCGTTTCGGCGCGAAGCTGGAGAGCGTCAGCGTGGGCTGCTGCGGTATGGCGGGCACCTACGGCCACGAGGTGAAAAACCACGCCAACTCGCTCGGCATCTATGAGCTGTCGTGGCATCAGGCGATGCAGCGATTGCCAAGAAACCGCTGCCTGGCGACGGGCTACTCCTGCCGCAGCCAGGTGAAACGGGTTGAGGGTAACGGCGTACGCCACCCATTACAGGCTTTACTGGAGATAATTGGATGATCTGGAAACGTGCCGTCACGCTGCAGGCGCTAAACGCCATGGGCGAGGGGAATATGGTGGGGCTGCTGGATATCCAGTTCACCCGCATTGGGGAAGACGATCTGGAGGCGACGATGCCTGTCGATAGTCGCACCCATCAGCCGTTTGGCCTGTTGCACGGCGGGGCTTCCGTCGTACTGGCGGAAACCCTGGGCTCCGTCGCGGGATATCTTTGCACCGAAGGCGAACAGAAGGTGGTCGGGCTTGAGGTGAATGCCAACCACATTCGCTCGGTGCGCAGCGGGCGCGTGCGCGGTATCTGTCGCGCGCTGCACGCTGGCAGCCGCCACCAGGTGTGGCAGATTGATATTCTCGACGAGCAGGATCGCCTGTGCTGCTCGTCGCGTCTGACGACGGCGGTCGTGTAAAGTTTTCAGATGAATTGCCTTTGGTCAAAAACTAGCCAGTGTGTTGTGATATACTGGTCAGGATTTGTACATAAGCGAGGACATCATGGATACTGAAATAACCCCAACACAGCTGGCAATTGAATATTTACGTCGCGATAAGAGCAACCTGTCTCCGGCGCAGTACCTGAAAAAGCTGAAACAGCTTGAGCTGGAGTTCACGGATCTGCTGGCGCTCTCTTCGAATGAACTGAAAGAAGAGATCTACTTTGCCTGGCGGTTGGGCGTTCACGTCCATTGAGTGAGTGTTGTTGAACAGGCCGCGAGTGCGGCCTTTTTTGTGTCTGACATTCAGTATTTAGCGGGGAGCTTGTTGATTTTAATAAGCCTGCCTTCTTCCATTTCGATAAATCCGCCGGTTTTTAAATCCGCCAGAATGCGCATTACGCCGCTGCGGGAGAGCTGGGTTTTCTCCCGAATATACCTTTCCGCCGTTACGCTGCTGCGATAACTTTCATCTTCCTCCATCAGCTTTATCAGCTGCTGGCGAATCATCTCATACGCCGTCGGTGCGCCCTGCGGCATCACGTTGTTATAAAGCCGGCTATAGACAAACATCAGTTGTTTCGAGAGCAGCCCCCATAGCCCTTTTTCTTTGATAATGTCAGCCACCTGTTCAGTAGGGATACTGCCAATCAGGCAAGGGCTTACCGTGACGAGGTAATCATTGAAATAGATGTCCGTCAGGTTAGCAAGACCAAACAGGGCAGGGCTGCGGGCGGTAGAAAGCATCATGCTATCGCTGCTGCGGTAGATGGCAATCGTCCCCTCCAGGATTAAATAACAGAGCCCCTGACCGTTAACCTCAAGGTTAAGTCGTTCACCGCGGCCCGTTCGACGCACGGTGCAATAAGGCTTCAGATGCGCGATCAGTTCCTGGGCGTAAGGGGAGCCGCGAGACGATTTATCTGTAGAGGACATAGCCGTAAACCTGGAAGATAATCTTATGCTTATAGTTTCGCTCTTCTCTCGCGCTATCTCCAGATATTATTGTGCTTTCAGTACTTCCGGGGTAAATGGTTAACTTCTATCAGCACGCCACGGTCCATGGTGATGTATTTCCCCGTACGCAGTTCTGCCAGAATCCGCATAATTCCGCTGCGGGAAAGGTAGGTACGGCTTTTAATGTAAGCCGCTGCGGTGATGTTTTGTCGAATTGCCTCAGGCTCCTGCATTAATTCAACCAGCTGAAAGCGGATGATATCGTAGGCGGACATCTGTGATATTTGCGCGCAGTGCTCGTACACCCGCGATGCCGTGTAGATCAGCAATTTAGAAAAGTGTTCCCAGAGATCGTGCTGTGCAACCACGTTGTTAAACGTTTCCAGCGGTACGCTTGCTAATTCGGATGTCTCCAGGGCCCTGACGTAAAGATGTTCCGATGAAAACTGACTGCTGACACCCAGTATAAAAGGCGCTGATTCTGAATTTAACACAATGCCGTCGCCGCGGCGGTGCAGCGCCACGCTGCCGTGTAACAGCATAAAACATTGGCGTTCGTCATTTCGGTAATATTGTACGACTTCGCTTTTCGAAAGAATGATTTTCTCTGCGCCAGGAAGGACATTATCAATTAAACGCTCAATGTGCCTTAGGGGTTTTAATCCCAACACTGACGATTTCTCATTGTCTAATACGGCTGCAATTCGCGTGTTCATAATATACCTCACTTCAACAGATGCGATCGTTTTTCAATCAGCGTGGAGAATTATCTTAAAAAGCAGCGAAGCAGGGAATAATACTCGGAAGTCTAATAATAGACCGGAAGGGTTGAGCATCTTAACGCTATGAATTTTATCGTTAAACGGTGAAAGTCTAAAAGTAGACTGGCGATAAAGTGAACGATTCAAATGTTTATTTTTTGTTAAACCCCAGTCTACAGCTAGACCTGAAAATGGATTGTCTCGCACAAAAGAGTTGTATAAATTTTGACTCGTCGACAGAAACACCCATCTGAAACGCTCGACACGATGAGAGTGATATTTTGTTTCTGATGGCCTCTAAAAAAGAATGGCAGAATGAGGAACGTCTGTTTTGCCTGAATATCAGTAATAAATAAAGTAATACAGGAAATGGCTTTATGAAAAAGAAAATTATTGTTGCCATGTTTGCGGCTGGCTCTGCATTGACAATGACTCAGGCTTTCGCGGCGGCAGGTACGGTTAATTTTAACGGTAATATTTTGGATAATGCCTGCGATGTGGATGTGGCATCCCAGAATCAGGTTGTGGTCCTCGGCGATTATTACAAAACGGAATTCCCGACAACGGGTTCCCGAACCGCAGCGACGCAGTTCAATATCGTACTGAAAAACTGCCCGGTGACCGTTACCTCCGCGAAGGTGCGTTTTGACGGCACGCCAGATTTAACCAACGCAAGCCTGCTGGCGATTGATTCCTCCGTTGTGGGAGCAGCAACGGGCGTGGCCATCAACCTGATGACGGCGGATAAGGCCGATCTGCCGCTGCATGGTAGCAACAGCTATACCTATGCGCTGAGCAGCACCGCTGATAATACGCTCAACTTCTATGCCCAGTATATTTCGACTGCGGCATCAGTGACCTCGGGCCCGGCTAACTCGGTTGCTAACTTCTCTGTAATTTATAACTAAGTCTTTTGCAGTAATCAGTATGGGGCCACCCGGCCCCTTTGTTTTATGAGGTATTCAATGCGTTTTATCACAACAATCGGTCTGGCCGCAGCAGCGTTACCGCTGACATTTTCAATCGCCAATGCCGGGGTCATTATTGGCGGCACCCGTGTTATTTTCGACGGTGCAAAAAAAGAAGCAACCATTAGCGTAGACAATGCCGATAGCGCGCCCTTTTTAATTCAGTCGTGGATTGATGCGCCGGAGGGAAAAACAGATAAAGCGCCTTTTATCATTACGCCTCCGCTTTATCGACTGGATGGCGGCCAGAAAAATATCGAACGCATTGTTATGACAGGTTCACTCTCTCAGGAACAAGAAAGTTTATTCTGGCTCAATATAAAAGCCATTCCTTCTGCAACGAAACAGGCTAACGCACTGCAAATTGCGGTGAAAACGCGTATCAAGTTGATTTATCGCCCGGCTAATCTTCACGCGTCAACGCCTGAAGATCAGGCCGGAAAATTAACGTGGCAACGCAACGGGAATGAAATTCAGGTTACGAATCCGACACCTTATGTCATCAATTTTAATGAAATATCTGTGGGCGGAAAAAGGCTGGATGATGTTTCGTATGTATTACCTGGCGCGTCGGCCCGGTTCCCATTATCTCATGGAACCAGCGGAAATACGTTGACGTTTAAAGTTATCAACGATTATGGAAGCCCCGGCGCGTTGCATCAAGCCAGTTTGTGATTTTGACAAACGGTAATACCCGCATTACTCAGGTTATCAGCAATGAAAATACAGCAATATAAAGTACGTCCTCGACGCCTGGCGACACTCATCGCCCTGGCAATGACGGGGTCTTCTCCCACGCTTTATGCCAGCGAAACGTTTAATACCGAACTGGTCGAGCTGGACAACCCAGGGATGGGGAAAGCCGATTTATCCGCATTTGAATCAGGCTCTCAGGCACCGGGGACGTACCATGTTGATATTATTCTTGACGATCAGCTCATGGAGACCCGGGATATTACCTTCGCCGCAGCAAAAACGCCTGATGGAAATAACGTATTACAGCCATGCCTGAGCATTGAACAATTAAAACAGTGGGGCGTTAAGACAGCGCTCTTTCCAAAGCTAGTCTCAGAGAAAAGCGACTGTGCCGATCTTAAGGCTATTCCACTGGCCTCGACGGATTTCCAGTTCAACGCGCAGCGTCTGGTTATCAGTATTCCGCAGGCGGCTATTGATATACCGGCGCGTGGCTATGGGCCACCAGAAATGTGGGACGAGGGCATCAATGCCGCCATGCTCAATTACAGCCTGAGCGGGGCCAACTCCTGGGCGAAGACCGGAGGGGCTAGCAGAACGGACAGCCAGTATGCCAACCTGCGTCCGGGGATCAACATTGGGCCCTGGCGCCTGCGCAACTACACCACCTGGTCCCGGGATGCGTCGGGTCAGGATAAATGGGACACCGTTTACACCTATGCGCAGCGGGCCGTTATTCCCCTGAAAGCGCAGCTGACGCTCGGCGACAGCTCTTCCCCGGCTGACGTATTTGACAGTATCCCTTTTCGCGGCGGCCAGCTGGCGTCCGACGATGACATGCTGCCGGATTCCCTGAAAGGCTACGCGCCCGTGGTTCGCGGTATTGCGCGCACGAATGCGCAAGTGGTGGTGCGCCAGAATGGCTATCAGATCTACCAGAGCTACGTCGCCCCTGGGGCGTTCGAGATAACAGACATGTACCCGACGGGCGGTGCCGGGGATCTGGATGTGACAATCAAAGAAGCGGATGGGAGCGAACAGCATTTCACCCTGCCTTACGCCTCTCTGCCGGTGCTGCAACGCGAAGGGCGTCTGAAATATGCCATCACGGGCGGCCAGTATCGCGCCTATAACAGCAGCGTGGAAAAGACGCCTTTCGGGCAACTGACCGGGATTTATGGTCTCCTGCAGGGTCTGACGTTATACGGCGGCGTGCAGGGATCGGGCAAGTACCGGTCGCTCGCCGTTGGTGTGGGTAAAAACATGGGGGATTTTGGTGCGATCTCCACCGACGTAACCCAGGCCTGGTCTACGCCGGATAACACGGCCAAAACCAGCGGCCAGTCCTGGCGCGCGCGGTACAGCAAGAACTTTATTGATACCGGAACAAACTTTTCGATTGCGGGGTATCGCTATTCGACCAGCGGCTACTACGGAATGCAGGAAGTGCTGGACTCCTGGGGAGACAGTACCGCGCTGCAGGACAGGCGGCGTAACCGCGCCGAATTGACCATGAGCCAGACGCTGGGCGGGGATTTGGGGTCCCTGACCCTCAGCGCCGCGCGGGAAGACTACTGGAATTCGGGCAAATCAATGGCGTCCTGGAGCGTCGGGTATAACAACTACTGGCATAACATCAGCTATGGCGTGACCTGGACATACAGCAAAAACGCCAGCGCAGCCTCTTATGGCACCGGGAGCAGTAAAACGTACGACCACGACCAGCTTCTGGCGTTTAACGTCAGCGTGCCGCTGGAGAAATTCCTCCCGCAGACGTGGGCGAACTATGGCATGAACGCCAGCAAGAATAACGGCACTACGCACAGCCTGGGCATGAACGGCGTGGCCCTGGAAAACAACGCCCTTAACTGGAACGTGCAGCAGGGCTACGGCACGGACGGCGTGGGATATACCGGCAACATGAACGGGGATTACAAAGGGACCTACGGCGAAGTGACGGCGGGCTATGGCTACGACAGGAACAGCGAGCGTCTGAACTACGGCCTGCAGGGGGGCATCCTGGTCCACGCGGACGGCATCACCTTTTCCCAGCCGCTGGGGGAAACCAATGCCCTGATTAAGGCACCTGGCGCCCACGGGGTGGATATTCGAAACCAGTCCGGTATGCGAACGGACCACCGGGGCTATACGGTGGTGAGCAACCTCTCCGTGTACCGCAAAAACGACCTTACGCTCGATCCGGAAAATATGCCTGACGACGTGGAACTGGAGATCAATACGCGCACGGTCACGCCAACGCGAGGCGCGGTGGTCAGGGCAGATTATCTCTCTAAAGTGGGGCGCAAGGTGCTGATGACCCTGATGGACGACGGTCGATTCGTTCCATTTGGGGCGATGGTGACGCTCGCCGGAGACGGTCACAGTAGTTTTATCGTCGGCGATCGCGGACAAGTCTATTTAACCGGCATGAGCGAGCAGGGGACGCTGATCGTGGCGTGGGGAAATCAGTCCGGCCAGCAGTGTCGCGCGGATTTCACGCTGCCGAAACAGGCCACCTATGGTGGCGTCACCCTCGTTAACGCCCTTTGTCGTCGGGAACATTAAGATGAAAACGATGAAATTTTTGCTGTTGCTCTGTTTATTGGCGGGCTGGAATGGTGCCTGGGCCGGGACGTGCACGACGATCGTGCCGCAAACGTCTTCGCTGTCGGTGGGCACCCTCAACGTGCAGCGCGATGCGCCTGTGGGAACGGTGATATTCTCCGGTGCGGCGTCAAATACGGGGTCCTATCTGACCGGCTGCAGCAATCCATTAATGCTGGGTTTTAGCATGCGGTATAACGGCGCCACGCTCAGCACCTATGGGAATCATGTTTACAATACCAACGTCAGCGGGATTGGGATTCGATTTTCATCGAACAACTATTTTGATAACCCGAGCAATACCTTCTCATACAACGCGCAAACCTCCTACGTCGACTGGTATGGCGGAAAAATTGAACTGGTGGTGACCGGGCCGGTTTCATCCGGGGCGCTCACGCCCGGCGTCATCGGCGTGGTAACCCTTCAGGGCAGCGACGCTATTTATCGCGATGGCCTGACAACGCAGTTGACCAGCGGCACGATCAATGCCCTGGCGTGTACGATTAATACGCCACAATTAACCTTCGCCATTGGAAATATACCCGCCTCTTCCTTTATTGGCGGTGTGGGAACGTCGCCGGCAGGCGCGCAAAATACGCAGAACCTCGGATTAAACTGCAGCGCCGGGACCAATATAAACGTCACGTTGAGCGGCATTCAAAATCCGGATAGCGGCAATACCAGCGTGATGACCCTGACGGGGCAGGGTAATCCAGGAACGGCAAAAGGGGTGGGCGTTCAACTCATCTATAACGGTACGCCGCTGGCCATGAACAGTCGCCTGCTATTAAAACAGTCCGCGGGTGGAGTCGAAACGCTCCCGTTAACGGCCCGTTATTATCAAACGCTGGGGACCGTTCAGTCGGGAACGGCCAACGCCTCGGCCACGCTTAATATAACCTACCAGTAGCAGGTGAGAAGATGAAAATAGCGCACAAAAAAACGCTCCTGCTTGCCCTGTTGAGCTGGAAGGTGTTTTCCGGCGATGCGGTCAATATCGGCGTAACGGGGAATATCGTGGCATCGCCCTGCATATTTAATGGCGGGAATACGAATCTGGATATTAACCTCGGCAATATTCAGGCTTCCAATATGGCGACGCCAGGATCCACGTCCGATCCGGTTGCGTTCAATCTGCTCTTTACAAGCTGTCCGCTGGGAACCCGCAGCGTCACGGTGACGTTCGCAGGTAACCCGGATCCCGCAGCAGGCGCGGACTACTACATGAACAGCGGAACGGCCACTGGCGTTGCCGTCGCGATGAGTGACGCCGCGACCGGCTCGCTTAAAGGGACGGGCTCCAGTATCACAAAGGCTATTGCGGCAGACAGCACTGCCACGATGCCCATGCAGGCCTGGGTCAAATCCGCTCCAGGCGGTGTTACGCCCGGAAGTATCAGTGCCGTTGTTGTGATGACCATGCAGTACAACTAAATGACAGTGATACGTATCTCTTAAAGACGTTGGTATGAACTATGTTAAATATTCTGATTCAGGAAACGGATCTGTTTTTTCAGGCTGGGCTACAGAACTTTTTAGAGAATTTTTTTAAGCAAAACTTTAATCGCGCCATCACCTTTAATCTTGACCTGACCCATGAAAACGTCAGTCAGGCTGATATTATTGTTCTGTCATTGTGTCAGGGTGAAACACTGACCTGTTTTCCCGAGTTACTGGCCCGGAAAAAAGGGATTGTGATAGGCTTCGTCGACGATGAGCTGCGATTTTCAGCGTCGCCCTCCTGCTTTCAGGACATCATTTTTCTCTCTCGCCGTGCATCGCTTGATCGTATCAGTGGTGAACTGTTTATCGCGTGGTTCAGGACGCAACTACCGGGTTACAAGTGGACTAAAAGGAACTGTTTCGACTGCCAGCATAAAGGTTTATCCCGGCAACAAATTCGCATTATGGTGAATTTTTACAGAGGGCTGTCGGTTGTGCAGATCGCGCACGCGCTGGAGATGAGCGAGAAAACGGTCTTTACCCATAAATATATGATGATGCAAAAATTTAATCTGCGCAGCGATTACGAGCTGATCGCATTGCTGAGAAGGTTGATGGAGAAAAAGAGCCAACCCAACCAGCTTCGCGATTTCCTGGAAAACGATTATGTATAACCTGGCAATGCTCTATCAAAATTTTTCAGGCAGCTTAATAATATTAAGTAACACACCTCTTTGCATGTCGATATAGCCCCCTTCTTTTAATGCCGACAGTATACGCATCACGCCACTCCGGGACAGGTGGGTTTTATCTCTAATATAACTTTCAGCAGTAACACTGAGCCTGAACGAGGGTTCTTCGTTTGAGAGCGCATAAAGTTGGGCGATGACAATATCATAAGCGGAAGGGCCCGTTAAATCTTCATAACTGTGAAAGAGCTTACCTGCCAGGCTCATCAGATGATATGCAAGGGGCTCCCAAAGGTTATGACGCTTAACCGTCTCATTAACAAAATCCATTTTAAGGATGACGATGTCACAGTTATTGAATGTCTTGATATAGCCGCGCATCTGGGTCTGATACAAATTGCTGAGGCCGATCACCGCGGGCCCTTGAACCGTAGCCATCGCTAAATCGTGGTTGCTACGGTGTATCATGACACGTCCTTTGAGCAATACATAACAGAGACGATCATTGCCAACCACAAAATTTAATCGACGGCGTGGAAGCACTTTTTTCAAATCTGAACCGTGTTGAAGATAATCGATCAGCAATGTTGTCGCTGATGAAGGATCACATACCCATTTTGTGGAGAAGTCATCGAGCATACGCGCGCCTGTCCGTCAAACCTTCCAGTAGTCATGGGATTCAGTATAGCGTGGATCCTGCCGAGTCTCCCTAAGCGCCCGTTTTGTTCAGTATTTCAAAGGTAAGTGATTGATAGAAATCAAAATACCGCGTTTAAGTTCAACGCATCCGGTATCCCGAAGTTCTGCAAGGATCCGCATTATGCCGCTACGAGAAAGATACGTTCTGCTTTGGATGTAATTTGCTGCGGTAATATTGCTGCGAATACGCTCCGATTCGTTCATCAGTTCAAGCAGCTGGAACCGTATTATCTCATATGAGGACATCTGTGATATCAATGTGCAGTGCTCGTAAACGCGAGAAGCGGTGTAAATCACTAACTTGCACAAACTCTCCCACAGTCCAAAACTCTCGATCAGCAGATTGAAACGTTCCAGAGAAAGGCGGCTCATCACAGCATTTTCATTCACTCTGACGTACAGGTTTTCGGTCTGTGAGAACTGATTACTGATACCCATAATGAAAGTCGCTTGTTCAGAGTTAAGCACCATACCATCCCCTCGTCGGTTCAGCGTGACACCACCTTGATGAAGTATGTAACAGGTTCTTTTTTTACCGGAATGATAGCGCAGGACTTCGCCTTTATTCGCATTAAAACGCGTGGCAAAGGGAGCGATTTGTTCAATAATTTTATTGATATCATCAACGGGCTTAAATGCATGTGCAGGAGTAACCTCAGTGATTTCTCCCGTTGACATTTTAGTATTCATATTAATCCCTCCAGACGCTCTTTATGTTTGTCAAAAGATGCGTCAGAGATTATCTATCCGAGGGGAGTATAAATAAATAATAGGTTGATTTCATAATGGACTCGACCATTAACAAATATTTAATAATTTGAAATAGACCAATTAAACAAGTTTTACGTGTTAAAGAATAGTTAAGATTAAAGTCTACTGTTGGGCTAAAAACCAATTGTCGAAAAAATTAATCTTCTGTAAATTTCGCTTCAG